>CAZCBF010000012.1:0-24652 GCA_964496895.1 uncultured Methylophilaceae bacterium
GCAGGCAGACAATGGCTAGCCCATTGCTGTAATGGTATTGTATCGGCTACTGAGGCTTGCGCCGCGCGACTTAAAAGCTGTGCACTACTGTGAATGTGCATGGGAGGATAATGCGCTTTTTGGGTAAATTGTGCAATAACTTCTTTCACTAAAAAAGCGCCGACTCCTGCACTGACAATCGTGATTTGTGGCAATGCTGGCTGACATTTCATTAAGTGCGCCAGCTGCCTTTCAACACTAGCAGCAATTAACGCGATTTGCTTTTGTTTAAAAATACTTGCAACAGATTGCCAATCTGACAGGCTTGCATCCTCAACATCATGCCCTAACATGCGAGATAACCTGATCGCCGTAGCTTTTGTTGTTTTGTCTTTTCCATCGGCAGTTTGAGCCATATCGACCTCAGGGACTAGCTGATCAGTTAAGCGGTAAACATCGGCAGTGGTCGCAAAATACTCAGCAGCAACGGCGTGTGTTTGGCCTTCCCATTCGATTGATGGCCCTAGTGCCATTAGTGGCGTACGTACGACGCCAGTATAAACCAACTCACCACTACGCATCCGAGCTGCGTCAGTACTACCTTGATGCATGACCTGACCGCCATCAAGCGCAATAATATCAGTGGTGGTACTGCCAATATCTATCAACAAACCTGTCTCTACCTCATCAGCGATGAGTTGCGCGCTGGCATGCCAATTAGCGGAGGCAATGGCTGACCAGTATTCAGTTAATTGCGCTTGTGACACAAAACCAGCATTGGCCGCACAATGATAATACTGACATTGTCCCATCAGTGCACTTTCTAATGTCTCGGCGATTTGCATGACACCTTTTTTGCGGTTTTGAAAAAGATCGGCCAACTCGCCTGTCATGGTAATTGCATGCTTGATATTGGGCTGGTTACTGACTTCAAGTGCGCCTAGTACTTTCTCTATGGCCATCGTCAACTGATCTAAGCCTTGCCATAGCGCGCACGAAAACTGTACGACTTGCTGAATCTGATTGTTGTTAAACAAGGTGGCTTTCACATGTGCACCACCGATGTCCCAACCAATAATAGTGTTGATTTGCATATTGTTTTATAAGTTGATGGTGACGATATCTCTTTTAAGGTTTAGCTGAGAAAACTGATGTCGTTGATTTGTTTTTGCTGCAATAATTAATGCCGCGATGTTTTGATCCGTGGCTTGCGCCAAGCCGACATAACTTGTCGTCAGCCTTGGGTTTAATTCCAGCACTTGTATTTTACCATCCTGAACAATCACATCGACACCAAGATAACCCGTTTCGTCAGGTAGACCAGCAGCAATTTGTTGTGCTAGTTGATTGAAGTCAGACCAATACTGACGCATACCGTTGATCTCAACACCTTTCAGCGCGAATTGATCTTCTTGCCTTTCCACAAGTAGCTTATTACAACTCAATAAGGTAGCCGTGCTTGCATGACAAATCATACTTAAGCTAGCAGCTTCACCAGGCAAATAAGGCTGTAGAAAATAGTCAGCGATTTGCGTGTTCGGTATTTGTTCTATCCACCTGTCGACCATTTGTGCATGATTAAAAAAATTTATCCCTTCACACCCGACACCTTTAATCGGTTTCGCTAGCCACTGATCTTCAGCAAAAGATGCGTTGTCTTGCCGTTGTTGCGATTGTTGCCAACCTTCAATCGTAAAGGTTGCTGGAGAATTAATGCCATGCTGACTGAACCACCGCCCCATGTTTAATTTGTCTGTAGATTGCTGGATCGTATCACTACTCAATCCCAGTGATACGACACCTGCATCGAGACTTTGTTGACTAAGCTTAGTCAAAATATCATCAAATTCTGGCGCAATAATCCATGCCATAGTCGCTTGACTAAGCGCATGGGCAAACTGCGCTTCAAATTCGTGTGCACTGCTCACAGCATAACTGCTGGTGATCTGCTTTGCTGGGGGTAAGCGTGCATCATGCAAGCTAATCAACTGATAATCCCGCAACTGCAATAACTCTTTGCACAACTGGTCACGCATTAATGTGCCTTCAGCAATTAGGCTTGCTGGCAAAGCCTCTCCACTAAAACCACCAGCGGTGATAAACTCGCAGACGAAGATTGTTTTTTTTGTCGACATAATCCTTAATCAAATAGTATTCAATAAAATGCAGGTCATTCCCGTAATCGATCTATTAAATGGTGTGGTTGTTCATGCCAAAAAAGGCCAAAGGGCCGATTATGCCCCGATTGAGTCTCGTTTAACAAGCAGTTCAGAGCCCATTGCCATTATCGAAGCACTACTTAACATTTATCCATTCGATACATTCTACATTGCAGACCTCAATAGCATTCAGAAACAATCACCCCATGCCTTACATGCTGATTTAATCAAAACGCTTAAGGCCAAGTTTAGTGAAACCTGCTTTTGGGTTGATGCCGGTACGCATATGCACTCAGATTTTCGGTACTGGCAGCAATCCGGTATTTCACCCATTATTGCCTCTGAAAACTGCTATGATCTGCTGAGCTATCAAGCACTCGTCGATGATAAAAACACCATCTTATCGCTAGACTTTCGAGGTGATGCCTTTATGGGTCACTCAGAAATTCTTAAGCAAACGCAGACTTGGCCTGAAACAGTGATTGTGATGACCTTGGCACGTGTGGGTGCTCAAGCTGGACCTGACTTAGAGAAACTCACGCTAATCCGACAACAACATCAGCGCAGCAATGTTATTGCAGCTGGTGGTGTGCGAAACCTAGAGGATTTAAAAACATTACGCGCACACAATATTCAAGGTGCTTTAGTGGCGACTGCATTGCATAGTGGCGACTTAAATGCTGATGACTTAAATACGCTAAAGGGTTACTAGTCATAAAAAAAAGCCTATCGAAATAGGCCTTTTTTTTACTCGTACTATTCAAGGTTAGCATGTAATGCGCGCATGCCCTGCTCAGTTAAGTCTTTATCGTGTACCAATTTAGAGATAGCACCCTCTAAGAATACCAATGTTGAAAGCTCGAATTGTGAGCCCATTGGCATACCTTTTGTTAATGGGAAGCTATCGTCTTGACCGATTTGCACAACAAGATCAGCTTGGTCAGCCATTGCTGAAGATGATTTCATTGAAATAACAGCGAGTTTAGCACCCACTGATTTTGCTTTTTCAACGAATGGTAATAGTGTTTTTGTACCACCAGAACCTGAAACAATAATCAATAAGTCACCTTCTTTAATCGCTGGCGTAACAACCTCACCGACCATATAAACACTATTGCCCGCATGCATTAAACGCATTGCGAAGAAACGTGAAACCAATAGTGAACGACCAGCGCCACCGATGAACGTTGTATTTGATGACGCAACTAAATCAAGTAGCTCTTGTGCTTTAGCTTTGTCTGTTTCGTTTAAGATACGTGATAGATTATCTAAAATAAACTGTTGATGATCCATTTTTTAACCCCTAAGATAAATTAGCATTCAATAATCAAAAAAATCCCGACGCATGAATGAGCCGGGATTTTATTTCTCTCACACAGTTAGATAACTGTTGTTAATGAATTAACCGTGAGCGATTTTTGTGATTTCAGCAGCAGAAGCAGCTGGGTCATCAGCACCGTAGATAGCAGCACCAGCAACGATGATCGCAGCGCCAGCTTCACGTACGTCACCAGCAGTAGCAGCTTTAACACCACCAGCAACTGAGATTTCAGCGCCTGTGTTTAAAGCAGCCATAGCAGCTAAGTCAGCAAATGGTGTTTGACCAGCAGCTTGTTGGTCAAGACCAGTATGAACACCAAGAATGTGTGCACCAGCAGCAACAGCTTCTTTAGCTAAAGCAGCTTTGTCAGCAACGTTGATTAAGTCAACTTGTGCTTTTTTGCCGTATTTGTTAGCAACGTCAATTACACCTTTGATTGTACCCATGTCAGCTACACCTAGAACTGTACAGATGTCAGCACCAGCTTTGTAGAATGGCTCAGCTTCGTAGAAACCAGCATCCATAGTTTTTAAGTCAACTAAGATTTTGTTGTTTGGGAACTTAGCACGTAGTGTTTCTAGTAATTTGATACCGTTGTGCTTGATGCATGGTGTACCGATTTCTAGGATGTCAACGTGAGGAGCAACTGTTTCTGCTAGAGCAACTGTTGCGTCAAAGTCTAATGAGTCTAATGCCATTTGAGTTAATGCCATGGTTTTTCTCCGTTATAGATTATAAAAATTACTGTTTTAATACAGTCTGTAAAAACCGTTTTAGAGGGGTAATTAATTACCCCCCTGATTTGATTGCCTATCTTAATAGCGATGGTTTTGTCTGTCAATCAGATTTAGACTTACAACCGCTATTGAATAAGCATTAAAGTTTTGCGCTTAGAGCATCTTCCAATTTGTTTTGGTCAGCCACAAAACCGCGGATGCCTTCAGCAAGCTTTTCAGTTGCCATTGCATCTTGGTTTAATTCAAAGCGGAATTCTTCTTCTGTCAAGCGTGCTGGCGCATCTGTCGTTTTACCACCGTCAGTTAAAACGCGCGCTAGTGTGCCTTCTTGCTCAGCCAGCTCTTGTAAAAGCTTAGGTGAAACAGTTAAACGGTCACAACCAGCTAGTGCGATTAGCTCACCAGTGTTACGGAAAGAAGCACCCATCACGACTGTTTTGTAGCCATGTGCTTTGTAGTAAGCATAAATCTTACGTACAGAGATCACACCAGGATCTGTTTCTTGTGTGTAGTCTTCGCCTGTTTTTGCTTTGAACCAATCTAGGATACGACCAACAAATGGTGAGATCAAAAATACACCCGCTTCTGCACAAGCACGCGCTTGGCCAAAGCCGAATAGTAGTGTGAGGTTACAGTTGATACCAGCTTGCTCAAGTGCCTCACCCGCTTGGATACCTTCCCAAGTAGACGCTAATTTAATCAATACACGGTCTTTACCAACACCTGACTCTTCGTATAGTTTGATTAATTTATGACCTTTAGCGATCATTGCATCTTTGTTGAAAGATAAACGTGCATCAACTTCTGTAGAGATACGGCCAGGAACCACTTTAGAAATTTCAATACCGATTAACACGGCTAGTTTGTCAGCTGCGTTTTCAATTTGGTCTTCTTTGCTACCACCTTGTGCTTTTGCATAAGCAATTGCTTCATCGATAAGTGGTGCGTATTGTGGGATTTGACTTGCTTTTAACAACAATGAAGGGTTAGTAGTAGCATCTACTGGTTTAACACTTTTAATCGCTTCAACATCACCTGTATCCGCAACAATTGTTGTCATCTCCTTTAGTTGGTCTAATAGATTTGCCATTTTTTTCTCCTGAAAAGACTAAATAGATAGTTAGATGTGCTTATGTCGTTGTATTTTGTACAAACTTCAGCACTAACTTTGTAAGTTATGATTAAAATTCTGTGGCAATATTATAGCGGATTACGCAGGCTTAATGTGAATGTATTGTGATTGATTAATCTTCCATCTCTAGCACAGGTATCTGCATGGTAAACTTAGTCCACTGCCCAAGCTCACTTTCGGCAAAAACTTCACCATTATGCTTGGTGACGGTAACATCGACAAAATACAACCCTAAACCCGAGCCTTGCATGATAGGTTGCCCGTCCAAACGCTTAAATTTGACAAATACTTGATCGAGTTTTTCTTGCTCAATACCCGGCCCGTAGTCTTTAACCATAATATGTGCCTCACCATCAATTTCAGCTAAAACGACTTCTACCAATCCATTATTGGGGCTAAATTTAATGGCATTATTCAAAATATTCACACAGGCACGATGTAGCAATGTGAAATCACCCTGTATCCAAATGGGCTCATCTGGCAATGTTAGCTTAACTTTTATCGATTTTTGTTTTGCTAGCTGAAAAACATTATCCACTGACTCTTGCACCAGCCCAGACAGCTCCAACTCTCTGAAACTAGCTGCACTGAGATTTTCAGCTTTAGAGATACTCAAAAAACTCTCAGCCAACTCATTAGCTTGATTTAACATTGCCGAAATCCTTGATTTCTTTTTCACAAAGTCATCTTCATTAAGCATCATCATCGCCGTCGCCAAAGGCATACGCAAATCATGTGAGATAAACGCGAGTGTCTCGTCTTTTTTATGTTGCAAATCACGCAATAGCGATGATGCATAACGCACTTGCGATATACGAGACTGCAATAAATCATCTCTGAATCTTACCTTTTGCTCACCAACGCCAACTTGATCGGGCTGCAAGCCAAACTCCATCAAATCTTCTTTGAGTTGCTGAAGCTCTACATTTAAGTGTGCATGCGCACGCTTCAAACGCCGCCAACTCCAGATCGGATAGGTCAGTAGGATCATCAGAATTAATGCACTGGGTTTAAACCAGATATGTAAGTAATTCGGCATGACAATGGAGCAAGACAAAATTGCAATCACATAAACAAAGAGCAATAGCAAAGATTTACTAGGCGTTTGGTTAGGCAACCAAAAAACAGGCAAGACAACTAACAACACCGCAATCAAACCGTTGAGCCATAAGGGCATCTCTGTAATTAGCTCACCATCACGCATGGCAGCCACAACATTTGCATTGAACTCAACTCCAGACATCGGGCTAGAGAAGCTACTCATAGGCGTAGAGATCAAATCACCCATACCAATCGCGGTGGCACCAATCAAGATGATTTTGCCATCAAAAAAAACTTTAGGTACAAGACCAGACCACACGTCAACAAAGGACACTTGCTGAAAACTAGAGGCCTCACCATAAAAACGAATCTTTTTGTATTGCGCTTGCGTGACGGATGCCTGGTTATTTTCAATCAGTTCTGGCTTGGAAAATACATGCCTGGGTAATTCATTTGCCACTGTCAAAGCGGCTTGTGCAAAATGTGGTAGCCAATTGATGGTTTTGTTAGCATTTGATAGCCCTTCCCACAAGTAAACCCCTCTTGCGATCCCATCTCCATCCAATGGAATATTAACCCTACCAACACCGCTAGCTTGCTCAACAAAGGTTGCCAAACTGTCTTTTTGTCGAACAGGTGCGCCAGGATAAGGTGATTCCAAGACCACAGGCAAGATAACATTACTAGCCTTCTGTACGGCTTGCATTAATTGCAGATCATCTTTGGGGTACAAGCGGTCTGGCTCAGCGAAAAGCACATCAAAAGCAATCGCCTTAGGTTTGCTTTTATTGACTTGGCTTAATAAATAAGCATGCGTTTCTCGGCTCCAAGGCCACTTACCCAGCTTATCGATACTAGGCTCGTCAATTGCAATAATCACAATATCTTCGGGGGCTTTTTTGGGCAGGATATATTGACCAATGTCATAGAAAACATAGTCAAACCTAAGGAGAAGGCTACTGAACGTCAGCAATAAAATACCTACAACAAGGATCAGGGTAATAAACCATTGATCTTGATGTAAAAACTTAAACATAAATGAATCGCGCTTTAAAAAGCTGCTCTAGGCGGCAAGTGCCTATTGGGCCATCAACTCAATAGGCTGAGAGTATTTGACACCACCTTCTTCATTTTGAATGCCAACACGCCAGTACTTAGCTTGAGGAGCCAGTTGATGGGTTAAATAAAAGCTATTGTAAAAAGTTGTTTTTTGTAACGCTGGGACTTCAAACTTTTCGCTGTTGGAAACCTGAATAAAGTACTGGTCATCTCTAGCAATACGCGACCATTGCAGCGGCCAACCTACAGAGGGGGGGGTATTAGTGAGTGGTACCTCTGGATCTGGGGTTAGCGGGTACACATCAACCATAAATGGATGTACAACGTCTTGACTTTGCAGCCCCTGTGCATCTTCAGAACGTAACTTTACATAGTATTGCCCATCTTCCAAACCTTCAAATGATAGCTGCTGCGCAGCCGCTCCCTGCATACTCACCCGCTGCGTGGATAGAATTTTAGTAAAGTCTTTTACATCAGATAGCTGAGCAACCGTGACTGAAACACCGGCTTGCGGCATTAGAGCAAGTGCTACAGGAGGTTTCTCAATCAGCTTACTAATTGAAATTGTCTCAGGCTCAGGTGGCAGCTCTACTGGCGGTAAAGGCGCCTCTCCTTTTTTAACAAAGCTACCGAAGCCTTTAACCACATTAACTGCTTCCTTATTTGCCCTAAAATCCACTGCACCATCTAGTGTTTCTTCAATCGTTTTGCCCGCATTCGCACCAACCCTGAATTGAGTCCCTCGCACCACGGCAACAGCAGAAGGCGTCTTGACCTTAAATTGACGATTGGCTGTATGAGCCGGGTTTGCAAGCACTTCAATACGGCCTTGCGTGACCTCAACCAAAATGTCCATTTTATCTGAATTAACACGTTGACGACTTAAGAGCACTTTCAGTTTGGCATTGGGCTGCAAGTTGACCACGGAGTCATCGGCAAAGCGTACTTTTGCTAGGCTATTCGCGCCAGTGGTTAATGTATCACCCTCTTGCAGCTGATCCTGCATAGTCAACGCTTTTGTCGTACCTGCTTTAAATTTTGACAGACTGACATCACCAGAAAAAACGATCAATTTAATTGGTAGGACTTTTGACTTTAGCCATTGCGTAGGAATCTTAATGATTTGACCTGGATGTACAAGATTTTTATCTGACAGATTGTTATGCTTGGCTAGTTGAGCTGTTTTGACATGCGGATCACAAAACAAGTCTCTAATGGAAGTTAAATGATCATCTTGAGTAATCGTATAAACAAACTCAGCCCCATCATCTGAGCTGCGTGCTAAGACAAGTGAGGCACTAGTGATACTTAGGAAAAGTAATACATATGTAAATAATTTATACTTTATACTCATGCACCTTCTAAACGCTCTAATCGATAACCTTGTTGATAAATAGAAGAAAGCTTCCAATTGTGCTCTGGCACTAATTTAAGCTTGGAACGTAGGTGACTGACATGTACATCAACCTTACGGGTTTCAACATCAGAACTCGATCCCCAGACTACGTTCATTAAATGACCTCTTGATAATAACACGCCAAGGTTTCTAAAGAAATAGCATGCCAAATCAACTTCTTTGTCTGTTAGTTTGATGTCACTATCATTGATACTGATTTTACGTTTTGAAAGATCGACTTTTAAATTATCAAACTCCAGCAAAGTTATCTCACTCTTTTTGTCTAAAACACGTCTTGCTAATGCGTTTAAACGAGAGAGCAACATAGGGCGACTGACAGGTTTAACGATATAATCATCCGCACCCGAATCGATAACCCTAACAACTTCCTCTTCATCACTGACTGACGTTAGAAAGACAATCGGAGGCAATGTTGTTGAACGCAACTTTAGACTTTCCATCACATCTGCACCACGCACATCAGGCAGCACTGAATCAAAGATACATAGATCGTACTTCGACTTTGGAAACTCCTTTAAAAACTCCAACCCACTACGAAAATGAATGACCTCGTATTCGGCATCATTAAGCCAGTCTATAATGGTCTGCGCAAAGTCAATATTATCTTCTAGTAAAGCAATTCTCATGTACTTATCTTCTCGTTTTTTTAGTTCAATTTATGCGGCTGCATAGTTCGTGTGTAGTGAGTGTTGCATGAAAAGCACCTAAGTCACTCCTGAGATCACCGCTTTTCACCTATGGCGATGATCGCACGTGAAATATTAATGAATTCTGTCATAATATCCAGAAAAGTTTACAAACTTTTACTCAAGTGCGAAATCAACACCGTTGCAACGGTCATATCTGCACTTGTACCTGGGTTAAGTTTCCTTTTTTTCAAAGACTTATCCCACTTTAACAAATCAGATTTTATGTATTCTGGACCACCTGCTGCTTGCCATTTTTTGCGTATTTCACAAGCTTCTTGCTGCACTGTTTTCGCAGTGACATCCCCATACTTTCTAAGAATATGTGTATCTAAGTAGTTCGTCAAATAGTGCAAGTATACCCAGCTTGTTGCCCAGGCGACCTGCCATTGATCTAAAGCCTCTTGATAAATTAACACCCCACGCTCAAAAAGCGCTGCAAAGTTGTTGGCATACTGCCTTGCAATGAGGTCTTTCTCACTGGCAAACTGCATCATTTCAAGCAATGAAGCCTGAAAGCTCTGCTTAACATCCATTTCTGATGTGCTGCCCAAACCTGCTGGGTTAGCCATAACAATCGCCTTTGCCGCAGCCTGACCATCTGCAATGCTTAGCTGAGATAAGGTGCGCTTCAACTCTGCGTGTAAAGCCTCTAATGAAGCACTTGCTGTCATTGACTGTCTGGCCTGCAATAGAGGCGCACACAAAAGCAAGATACCTAGATTGGTATTCATTTGCACCGCCTGCTGTGTCGCATTAACCGCATTTAAAATACGATTGCCGACACTACACTCTGGCTTGCATAACTGAGGGGCAGAGGCTTCGGCACTTTGAATAAAATGCTTCACTTGCATGTCATGCCCATCAGCATAGATATGTACATTGCCAGGCTTTAATGCTTCTATTTCAGCCAGACATGCATTGATGTAGGCTTGCTGCAATGCTAATACCATTTGAGTCTAAGACATCCGTATAAACAAATAGTTTACCTGAATTTTAGCTTTAATGATTGCCTTCACACATTTAGTGCTAGAACAAAGTCATCTACTAGCAGTTGAGCCATATTTTGTTGGGTAGTGCGTTGTAAGCCACGCCAGGCAGGAATACTATTGACTTCTAAAATATAGTATTGCCCATCGTTGGACTGAATAATATCAACCCCTGCATAATCCATGGCCAACACGCTTGCTGCCTTTTCTGCCATTGCGGTCATCTCCTGGTCAGGAAAGGCGGACTCGCACTGTCCGCCAGCAGCAACATTATTAAGCCAGTCAGCGCCCGTACGTTTCATACTGGCAACGACCTTTCCATTAATCACAAATAATCGATAATCATGCGGCTTGTCTCGTGATTGGATAAATTCTTGAAGGTAATAGACACCATCAACAAACTGCTGCATGGGTACAGGCAGCTTGTTTCCTGGGGTTAACAATTGGACACCCAGCCCTTGAGAGCCAAATAGCGGCTTGATAATCAGAGACTTACCAGCCTCTTCTGCTTGATCCAATATTAGCTGTGCCGCCTGCCGAGACTCACAGACCCAAGTTGTGGGGGTAAGCATACCGTGCGTTTGCAGTACAAAGTTGGTAAAGGTTTTATCAACTGTCGTTTCAATCGCTTTGCCATCATTATAAATGTTTAAGCCTTTTGCTTTTAATATATGCAACAGGTTTAAACGGGTAATGATTTGCTGCAAAGTGCCGCCTGAGATTCCCCTTACAAAAGCGGCTGGCGGTAGACTTTCAAAATGAGGGATATGAATGGTTGTTTCACTACTAGAGAGGTGTGTTACACATTGTTGCAGAGAAACAAAAACGGCTTCGATGCCATGTGTTGCAAATGCTTGTTTTAATTGTTTACCGTGCCAGCCAGGGTCATCCGTAAAAATAGGAATTTTCAAAGAATATTACCCAGCATGGCACATTTGATCGTAATACTGATCAGCTAAATGATTGCGCTATGAGCTCAGGGTTGAGTTTACCCGCCTCAAAAATATTGCCTGTTTCGATATTTTTCACACGTACCTGCGCAGGGCTAAAGAGCATGGGATCAATCTTGTAAAAATCCATATCATAAAACTTAAAAACCTCTGCAAAGGTTTTACCATAGTCTTTCGATGCTGCACTTGGCAATTCATTAGCTAGCTTTTCTGCTGCCTCATCAGAGCCTCGCACATTCAGCTCTACGAAACCACCAAATAGAATCGCATCATTGGTGCGTCCCATCGCCGTCATAAAGTCTTGATGCACAGGTGGCAATACTGCAAAACCAGTGCCGCTAACAATATTATTTAGATCAAAATGTAGGGTATGTGCTTTGTGTAAAGCCACCTCCAGCACTCGGCCAACAATTTGTACGGTACCTGCCACACTAGTTGTTGGCGTTAAGATAATCGTCAATTCCTCTGCATCTAAGCCAGTATCTTTCAATACTTTCTCAATCACTTCATTGGGAGGAATTTGGTCAGTCTCCAACACTAGGCATGTGCTAGTGCCATTGTCTTGATAGTTGATGTCTTTGAATACTTCTTCACGATTAGCGAGCGCTCTTGCAGGGCCAGAACCTAGTGAAAAGAACTTTTCATGACTTAATGCCCAACCAGCATACTGGCTAGCCAAGCAGGAAATCACTGGATTTTCTGAACTAACAAAGATTGCTTCGTTTAAATTATCAAAGCGGTTTTCTTGCACGAGCGATACTTTACCCAAGCCACCCATACATATTTCAGCAATTAAGCGACCTGCCTCCGCTGTGGCATTGAATTCGATACCTGCATCAATAATCGTACAGCCTGTTTCGTGTTGTGAAATGCCAATCATAAGCTCCTGCGCACGTGACTTTAACTCGGCCAAGACAGGAACACTTAATTGGTTCACACTTACATGATTTTCTTTTGTTTTATTGCCTTTTATTACGACTTCTGACATATTATTTTCTCACCTAAATAGTTTCTTATCTACTCATTGGTCAGGCGTGGTACTAGACTTATGACCAATTGCTTCTTTCTTGCAATTTCTTTTCTCACTTGAGCGATACTGTTTGCTTGCGCGGTGACGCTGCAAATTGGCCAACCGCTCTGATAAACTGCTGAGTCGCTGGGTTTATCAACCACCCAGTCTGGCCATGACGTTTGTGCTCTGATAGTGCACGCTTCGTCTGCATAAACAATACCTATCGCTCTTTTTTTAAGCATAGACATATTTGTTTTATGATACGCCAATATTTTTTGTATTGCATGTTTGATTTCAATCTGACGGTTTTCACTAGATTGATCGCACTGCAAACAGGTATAGATATGCAATGCTAGTAAGTTAACCTGAGCATGATCAATATAATCTTGCAAATACAAATCCAAAGATAAGCTAAATCTTGGATTTACCTCCAATACGAACACTTGCTGTTCATCTATGATCACATCAAGACTATTGAGCCCTACCAAACCAAACGCGGCTGAAACAGTACTCACGGCGTTTACGAGTGTTTTTTCCACCTCTGATTCAAGCGTAACATTTGAAGCAATACCGCCGATTTGATAGGGAGCATTTTCGTTTTCATCACACCACTGCGCATTAAAGCCAACCACCAATGGCGCTAGGCCAAGTGTTTTTTGGGGAAAGGCCATAAACAAAACGGAAACTGCTTTGCCAGTTAGCTTAGCTTGATAATATTCATTTTCAGGTAATATTGAGGTGTAGGATTTGACCTCAGTGATATGCGTGCCACCAGCACCACCAATGCGCTTCTTTAACCACTCTGATCGCTCAACCATAGGACAAACACCTGCATCTGCTGTTTGCCATTCTGGAACACTAAGCCCCAAAGGCTGCAATTTAGTAAAGAATACATCAGGAGACTTTAGCGCCTGAATAATGCTTGGGGCATTTCCAATTAAGCGATAGCGCTGATTGATCTTGCTGATTAAATTTGGTCTGGCTTCTAACCCTGAGCCAATAACATAGCCCAACGCGGGAACAAGCAGTGATATTTGATCAAGTACTGATAACAAATCATTCGCTTTAAACCCATCCAAGTCGTAAGCAACTTGATAAACCTCATCTGCAAAAAAACGGGTTTCTTGATCAAGAAACCCGTCTATAACGACAACATAGTAACCAGCCTGCTTTAGTGCTTTAACATAAGGTCTGGCACTAATGGCTATCAGCAATACTGCTGGTGATTGAGTCGTTGTCATGCCTCAACCATACAGTAAATTTAGTCTGCATATTTAGTAGCATTAGCCGCTTCCAGCAGTTCTTCTGCCAACTTAAATGCTGACATAAAATCTAACATTTGCGGCTTATCAGCTGATAGCATTTTCTTCAGTAATCCAGCTTGAGTACCATATTTTAACTGGCCAATAGATAATGCACCAATACCAAATGTTTCGGTGCCTTTGAGTAAAACACCGTCACTATCCACTGCAACACCTTCAATCCCTGCCGGTGCTACCGCATTCACGTCAGCCAGTATTTTCAAGCCAGGTGCTGCTTTGACCATTGCATTTGAAATCACTTGTACACCAGCGGCGGCGGCACATAAAACAATATCCGTTTTAGCCAGAACATCCTCTTTGTCTGCATCAGTACTACCTAGAGCTACCGCTAGATCAACATCATAGCGTGTTTTCCACATAGCAACATTCGCTTCTGCTTCGATTTTAGCTTTTTCGGTATGCGCAATCAGGGAGACATCGGCGCCATTTTGCGCAGCAATGATTGATGCGCAGCCACCCACTGGCCCAGTCGCGCCAAACACGCTGACTTTAGCACCTTGCAAGCTGCCACCAAATTGTTTTTTAAGGTGAAATTCAACCTTTGCGATCATCGCAGCCGCTGTCGTAAATGCACCTGAAGGGTCTGCAAAAATTGAACACGTAAATGGGCCAAACATAGATTTTTTAGAGGCCTCTAGCATATCCATTGCTGAATCAATATCACGACCACCAAAAAACAAACCCGTGCGCTTTACGCCAGTTGGGCTGCGTGAAAAAATCACGTCCTGAGTCAATCCAGTCACTTCAGACATTTCGACATCTGTATAAGGCATGATTTTATCAAAACCCGCATCGAATGCCATATTGACATCAAATGGGCTGGCATTTTTGGCTGGGGTAATTAGGTGTAATACGCTGGCTTTTTCCATAGTCCCTATCTCTTTTCGTTTATCATAATAATAATTTTAATAATGCAAACAACTTCATGGCTTTTGACAATGTCAGTCACTTAACATTTGATCCGCCGTGATTTAACGTTTATTTGATTAAGTAACTATTTAATCTACAATTTTCCAATAAAGCACTGAATACCATTACTTTAAAAAAAAACTAAAACAGCGATTAATTCATCCTTTCACTAGGTATTCGCTAAACAGATGTCTCAACTGTAATCCTTGCTCCACGGTTATCGGCTTTGGTCAGCAAGTAACTGACGGGCAGCTCAGCAAAGGTTTGTTGTAAGATATCCAGCTGTTGTTTGGCCTGTTTCATACTCGAAAAAACAGCAAACCCTGTAGGCCCCCAAGAGCTTTGGCCATAACAAGCATTACCCGACTCAGCCAAATAAGCTAATACCTTACTCACCTGTTGACTGGCATAGCGCCCACCTTGAACTGGTGCGAAATGATCTCCTGTCACGCTTTGAAGTTTTTGCACCGTTTCTCCAAATGCTTGTAAGTCATGCTCGACTACCGCTGGCATTGCTTTCATAAGGACTTCATGACAGAGCATGGCAGCATCCTCTTGAGGGAAAGTGGGTAATTCTTTAAATGCAGATTGCTCTGCTTTACCGTGCACGCCTGTATGAGATGCCTCTGAGATGAGTAAGATGGCCCAGTCATCGGGGAAAGCATAGCGTGCCAATAATGGTGGTATTGATGTTTTATTGACTGTCTGACTACGACCACCATCTATCAACAAACCGCCTGTATCAAATGCAGCAATACCAATACCAGAGCGGCCGCCTCTATTGGTCGCAAGTGCAATTTCTGCTGTGCTATATGGCAAGTCAAACAATCGACACATTGCAGTGCCGACACTTAATGCGAGCTGCGTGCCTGAGCCTAGGCCGGCATGTTGGGGTAATGTCTGCTCAAAGTCTAAACTTATATTTTGCGTGATGCCCCAAGCTGCACGTAGCTGCGCGAGAATACTCTTGGTCTTTTCTACTAAACCATCTGCCTTATCAGCAGCATAAGTAATATGCATCTGGTCCGATATTTGCATACGCAATTGCATACTAGGGTTTTCTAGACTCAAACCAATGCTGCCAAACTTACGACCAATTGCACCATTTAAGTCAAAAAAACCCATATGAAGGCGTGCAGAATTTTTTATGGTAACGATGCATTTAGCTGGATAGTTCAATGAAATGTGGCCTCAGCGGTCATATAAAACACACGAATGGATGTGATTTATTCCTTTAGTGATGCGACATTATAATGAATATTGAATCCAATTTGTGAGTTTTAGTATACTGGCTTTTGCGTTAGTCACTTGATAGAAAATTTAGTAAAAGCTTCTATCAAGTTATCACGACTAATAGCCGATAGTATTGATTAGTAATGCACGCCAAATTGACACGATCAGGCCTATGGTTTGGTATGATCAATGTAATGATAGTGATGACAAATTCGACAACCGTCTAGATTTTAGGCAGAATATCAAAGATATCGTTGCCGCAACCTAGACAAATTGGAAACAAACCAACAGGTGTAGCCCTTAAAAGAAGAATAACAATTCAGTCACCAAACAACCCAATATTCATTAGCTTAACCTACAAGGATAGATATGACAGTCCAAGTAATACCCTTTGAAGAACTTAGAAACACAGATGTGCCACAAGTTGGTGGTAAAAATGCCTCACTTGGTGAAATGATTTCTCAATTGACGGCAAAAGGTGTTCGAGTGCCTACTGGCTTTGCAACCACTGCAGATGCCTTTAGAACCTTCCTGACAGAGAATCAACTTGATAAAAAAATCAATGCCGAGTTAGACGCGCTCAATGTCGACGACACGCACGCATTAGCAGCCTGTGGTAAAAAAATTAGAGACTGGATTGTAGAAGCACCCTTCCCAGCTGCGCTGGAAAAAGCCGTGGCTGAAAACTACGAAACCTTAACCGCCAAATCAGGCAACGGTGCCACCTTTGCGGTGCGCTCTTCAGCAACAGCAGAAGACTTGCCCGATGCTTCTTTTGCTGGTCAGCAAGAGTCATATTTAAACATTGAAGGCTTAGGTAACATTTTGCACGCAATTAAAGAAGTGTTTGCTTCTTTGTACAATGACCGCGCAATTTCTTATCGTGTACACAAAGGCTTTGTTCATGCCGATGTCGCTTTATCTGCAGGCGTACAGCAAATGGTGCGCTCAGATATTGGCTGTGCTGGTGTGATGTTTACCATCGACACAGAGTCCGGCTTTAAAGATTCGATCTTTATTACCTCATCCTATGGTCTT
Organism: uncultured Methylophilaceae bacterium; assembly: GCA_964496895.1. Classification (GTDB taxonomy): domain Bacteria; phylum Pseudomonadota; class Gammaproteobacteria; order Burkholderiales; family Methylophilaceae; genus Methylotenera. The sequence goes on from CAZCBF010000012.1 coordinate 16,985, forward strand.
GGGGAAACAGTGGTACAAGGCGCGGTGAACCCTGATGAGTTTTACGTGCATAAACCATTATTAGCCGTAGGAAAACCTGCGATTGTGCGCCGTACAATCGGCTCTAAACTTCTCAAAATGGTGTTTAGTGATGCCACCCAAGCGGGTAAAAGTACCAATACTGTTGACGTCGACAGTGCTGAAAGCGAACGTTACTCGATTAACGACGACAATATTTTAGAGCTAGCACGTTATGCCATGATTATTGAAGATCACTATGGCTGCCCAATGGATATTGAGTGGGGCTTAAATGGTATTGATAACAAGCTTTACATTCTACAAGCACGCCCTGAAACTGTGCGTTCACAAGAAGCTGCGGGTAACAATGTAATTGAAACATTCACTCTAGCTAAACATGTGGAAAAACCAGTCGCAGTTGGCCGTGCAGTTACACAAAAAGTCGGCGTTGGCCCTGTACGTATCGTATTAGACCCTGCAGATATGCATGAAGTAGAACCTGGCGATATTTTAGTCGCTGATATGACTGACCCTAACTGGGAGCCAGTGATGAAACGCGCTAGCGCTTTGGTGACCAACCGTGGCGGCCGTACTTGTCATGCAGCGATTATTGCTCGAGAGTTAGGCATACCTGCAATTGTCGGTGCGGTGAATGCAACCGAAGTACTGACCGATGGTGAGACAGTGACGGTTTCATGTGCCGAAGGTGAGTCTGGCTTTGTATACCATGGTGCATTAGATTATGAAGTGGCCACGCGTGAGCAAGAAGTGCTTAAGCCTGCGCCTTGTAAGGTCATGATGAACGTTGGTAATCCAGACATGGCATTTAGCTTTGCTCAAATACCGAATGATGGTGTTGGCCTAGCGCGTCTTGAGTTTGTGATTAACAATATGATTGGCATTCACCCTAAAGCAATCTTGAATTATGATGCTATGCCAACGCAAATTAAAGAAACAATCGACCATCGCGCACGCGGTTATGCTGACCCTAAGTCGTTTTATATTGAAAAAATCGTCGAAGGTGTTGCAACGATTGGTGCTGCTTTTTATCCCAAGCCTGCTATCGTACGTATGTCGGACTTTAAGTCTAACGAATACAAAAAACTGGTTGGTGGCGACATCTATGAGCCCGATGAAGAAAACCCAATGATCGGCTTCCGCGGTGCCTCACGTTATATTGCAGATGATTTCCAAGCGTGTTTTGAACTAGAATGCATTGCGATGAAAAAAGTACGTGATGAAATAGGCCTAACCAACGTTGAGCTGATGATCCCATTTGTACGCACTGTGGATGAAGCCAAAGCCGTAACAGAGATTCTCGCGGCCAATGGACTAAAACGTGGTGAGAATGGCTTACGCTTAATCATGATGTGTGAAGTGCCTTCTAACGCACTGATCGCTGAGCAATTCTTAGAGTACTTTGATGGCTTTTCAATCGGTTCAAACGATTTAACACAATTATCATTGGGCATGGACCGTGACTCTGGCTTGCTTGCAGATGGTTTTGATGAGCGTAATGATGCGGTTAAAGAATTACTCAAAATGGCGATTAGCACCTGCAACCGTTTAGGTAAGTATGTGGGCATTTGTGGCCAAGGCCCTTCTGACCATGCTGACTTTGCTGAATGGTTGGTTCAGCAAGGCATACAGTCTATGTCTCTCAACCCAGATACAGTGACAACCACTTGGCAAAAAATCGCAAAATAAGTGCTGCAAGGATAATTGCGGTGTATTATAGTTCTTAGCATGAATAATAAACGCACCGCTTTCTTTATTTCGGATAGTACTGGTATTACAGCTGGTGCATTGGGTAAGTTATTGGAGCATTTTCCGCTCACAGAATTTACCCAAATCCGACTCCCTTTTACCGACACCATTGAACGCATTCAGCTCGCAATAGAATCCATCAACCAAACAACAATCGATGAAGGCGTACGCCCTATTGTTGTGATGTCGCTTGGGGATCTCAGCCTAAGGCGCGCATTGAAAGAATGTGATGCCTACTTCATAGATTTATTTAGTACATTTATTGATCCGCTTGGCATTGAATTAGACCAAGACCCTCTGACTGGCGCAGGTGTGGCACACAGCATCACGCGTGGTTCTTACCATGACCGCATGGAAGCGATTAACTTCACTTTAAATCATGATGATGGCATAACTAATCATGGTCTTGATGAAGCCGAAGTGATTTTGATTGGTGTCTCGCGCTGTGGCAAAACCCCCACTAGTATTTACCTCGCGATGCAATTTGGTAAAAAGGCAGCCAACTATCCTCTCATACCAGAGGATTTTGACCGCGGAGATCTACCCGCTGCGCTACATCAGCATATCGATAAAATTTTTGGTTTGTCGATTAAACCTGATCGGCTTCACTCAGTAAGAAGTGAGCGTCGCCCTGATAGTCGTTATGCTTCATTAGCCAATTGTAAGCAAGAAATCGAAACCGCTGAACAACTCATGCGTAGACTCAATATTCCATGGGCAGACTCTACCAGCCGCTCAATCGAAGAACTGTCTACCATCATCATGCAGCACATCAAACGCGTAAACGCTTAACCGTACAGCAGCCCTGTATTTTTACCGTTAACTAAGGAAATGTACTGATTAGCGCTTTACAGCGCAAGATGCGGCTTAATTCTGCCCATGATCTCTTGTGACTCTGGCTTGACTGTACTGCTAAAGACATGCACTTTGTCTTGTTTGGGCAGGATTAAATATTTATAAAAATTCCACATAGGTGCTTGGCCTGTTTTCGCGATTAGCTGCTTATACAAGGGGTTAGGCTGCGTACCGGTGACTGAACTTTTGGCCATCATCGGAAACTTCACACCATAAGTCATCTTACAAAAATCACCAATTTTCGTATCAGTCTTAAGCTCTTGTTTAAAATCATTGGAAGGAAACCCTATGATCAGCAAACCTTTATCGTGATAGGTTTCATAGATGGTCTCCAATGCCTCAAACTGTGGTGTGAAACCACATTTGCTTGCGGTGTTAACCACTAAAATCACATGATCCTGATAGTCACACAAGTTAAAACTTTTACCTTTCAAAGTCTTAAATTGATGACCATAAACGCCACTACACTCTGCTAATGTTACATTTGAAAAAAGCAACATAACCAATACAAATACTATTTTGCGCATCAAAATCACCTCTTAATTACTATATTCATTCAACTTCAATAGCACACCAGTTTTGATGCCATTCTATAAAACAAGTTCACTCTTAGTGAATGATAATACATCAACTAGCTAAAGCACCCACAAAACGGCATATACAACAGACCGCTTATCTCGCAATAAGTTTTTCGGCATTTCATATTAAAAGACACCGCACTTAACATTTTAGTTACAAAAAACAGCACTATGTTAACCGTATAAGCAAACCACGATATTGATTTAATGACGTATCTACCTATAATCAATACTTGATTTCTACAGAGTGCTTGTGTCAAGTTTTATTCTAACTTTCCGTAATATCTCATATAAATCTAATAATTCTTCAAACTAAACCATAGAAGTATTATAAATCCATTGCGAAAGTAGTAGTTACATGTCGACTAAAAGTGTTGTGCGTATTTATCCGCACCCTGCCGCTGGCTGGGGTGCGCTCAAGAATGTTGCCTATCATCTTGGGCACCAAAAAATCCCTGCTAAAGGCATCAAAACGCTGCTCTCTCAAAACCAACCAGAAGGCTTTGATTGCCCAGGTTGTGCTTGGCCTGATAAAGAGCATACTTCTACTTTTGAATTTTGTGAAAATGGGGTTAAAGCAGTTGCCGCTGAAGCCACTGCTAAGAAAGTCACCAGAAAATTTTTCCAGAAGAACAGCGTTGCAACACTCATGGATTGGAGTGACTTTTCGCTAGAGGACGAAGGCCGCTTAACAGAGCCAATGATTTATAACGCAGACACTGATCATTATGACCCCATTAGCTGGGATGATGCGTTTAATACAATTGGCCAACACTTAAATACTCTCTCATCACCTGACGAAGCGGTGTTTTATACCTCAGGCCGTGCCAGTAATGAAGCTGCATTTCTATATCAACTGTTTGGACGTGAGTTTGGCACGAATAACTTTCCTGACTGCTCAAACCTCTGCCATGAATCCACTAGTGTCGCACTCCCAGAAATGGTTGGGGCTGGTAAAGGCTCAGTGACTTTAGATGACTTTGAGCATGCAGATACCTTGTTACTCTTCGGCCACAATCCTGCCACCAACCACCCTAGAATGCTGGGTGATCTAAGGGAAGCGGCTAAACGAGGCGCCAGAATTGTTTCGATCAATGCGCTAAAGGAACGTGGCTTAGAAAAATTTGCTGACCCGCAAAATATGGTTGAAATGCTCACAATGAGTGGTACTAAAATTAGTGAGGAGTTTATTCAGCCTAAACTCGGCGGAGACTTAGCTTTTGTTAAGGGCATGATTAAGCGCCTCTTAGAATGGGATGAAGCCGCCATCGCAAATGGTAGCCCGCGCCCTATCGATGTTGACTTTATCAACACACATACCAATGGTTTTGATGCGCTATTAGCCGATGTAAAGACAGAAGCTTGGGATACTATTGTAGAAGAATCTGGTGTGTCTTTTGAACAAATTGAAGCGATCGCTAAAATCTATGTTGAAGGTGAACGTGTGATTGCAACATGGGGCATGGGCATCACGCAACATAAACACTCAGTTGCCACCATACAAATGATCACCAATCTAATGTTACTACGCGGTAATATTGGCAAAAAAGGTGCTGGCTTATGCCCGATGCGCGGCCATAGTAATGTGCAGGGCAATCGGACTGTAGGCATTTACGAAAAACCCCCTGCAGCACTACTCGATGGTATTGATGCACACTATGACTTTACCGCACCTCGTCCGCATGGTTATGATGTGGTTGCTGCCATTCAAGCAATGCTTGATCAAAAAGTAAAAGTCTTCATCGGCTTAGGCGGTAATTTTTCTATTGCCACACCTGATACTGCGCGCACTTGGGAAGGCTTACGCCAATGTGAGTTGACTGTGAATATCAGTACAAAGCTCAACCGTAGCCACCTGGTTCATGGTAAAAAATCCTTGATCTTACCTTGCCTAGGTCGTACAGAAATTGATAAGCAAAAAACTGGGGAGCAAGGTGTCACAGTGGAAGACTCAATGAGCATGGTGCATGCCTCTTATGGCATGAACAAACCAGCTTCTGAATATCTAAAATCTGAACCGGCTGCTGTTGCTGGTATCGCACACGCGACGCTTAAACACAGCAAAACACCTTGGTTATGGTACATAGAGGATTATGACCGTATCCGTGATGCGATCGCTAAAGTGCTCCCAGAGTTTGGCGACTATAATGAAAAAATTAACCAGCCTAGCGGCTTTAAACTCCCTGTGCCATCATCCGAGCGACAATGGCAGACGGCAAGCAAAAAAGCTGAATTTAAACCCCATGCAGTACCCACTTATTTACCGATTCATCGTGCACGCGAGAAGCATGGTAACAAAGTCTTTCAACTCATGACGACCCGTTCTCATGATCAATACAACACCACGATTTACGGCATGGATGACCGCTATCGCGGAGTATTTGGTGAAAGGCGCGTGATCTTTATCAACAAATCAGACCTAGCTGCCCAAGGCCTAAAAGCCGGGGAATGGGTAAACCTAAACACTACTTGGGAAGATGGCATCAGCCGCCGCGCAGAACGTTTTATGCTCGTAGAATATGACATCCCACAAGGATGCCTAGGTGGATATTACCCTGAAACCAATGGATTAGTCCCATTAGAGAGCGTTGCTGATATTTCTAACACACCAACCTCAAAATCAGTTCCAGTTTTGCTGGAAAAAGCCGATAACTAAAATAGTACTCAAAGATTTAACGAAATAAGTAATTGAAGCAAATGAAAACACTAGTCACAAAACAATACGATACAGAGACGCTATTACAAGCAATCATTATTGACTTGCAGCAACAATATGAATCTGGCAAATCATCAGTACCACTGATCGGTATCTGCAAAAGATTAGCCATTCGCATGAGTACACTACAAAGGCATTTCACACTATTAGACTCGCTAGGGTATGCTTTCACTTTATGTGATGACTCAGGACGCTGGACTGGCTACTTAACCATTCAAGGCTTAGAGCTAGCGTTAGAGCCAGAAACGCAAGCAGACGCATTACCGCTCAACGCCCCTAAACTGGTTAACTCAGCTAAATAGCCCTTGCACGACTACGCTTTGTAGGCATTAACAAATGCCTCAATAGCACAAAAGGCAGAGTGACCAGCCAGCTAACCAGTAGTGCAATGACAAAAGCAAACACTAAAGTCTCGATCGTGAGTGGTAAGCCTGGCTTAAAATTCGCCGTGACTTTTTGAAGGGTTGCAAAGCGTTTAGGTTGAAAAACATACCAAACTTTTTGTAATAAATTGCCTTGACTAAAGACCTTCATGCCGGTGCTAAGCGCATCAAATTGCGTTAGCTGTTCTCGCTTAAGCTCGGCATCTGCCCTTACACTCGCGACTTCATTTTGTGCGTGATGCTCAATCATCGCCCCTGCACCTGAATAACCATGCGCCACAGCATTTTCCTGATAATCATTCATCAAAGCGCCTAAGACATCATATTGCCCTGACAAAAACTGTTGATAATGCGCTAGCAATATTGGTGTTTGCAATGCACCTAGTAATGCCACGCCAAAAATTAGTTTGTCTATCAGCCTTTTGAACACGCCATTCTCCATATCTCCAGCATCATTGCGATAAATCTTCAAAAAATAGTATCTTAAATCAAATACATAATCTATATAAACGCTCATTTTTGTGCTTGCTCAAAATAAAGTAATAAGCAACGGACTATTTAAATAGTCCGTTGTCACACATTTGACATAATGAAATTATTTCAGTATTATTGTATTTAACAGCTGAAATAATTTCAGAAATTTATCGTATTGATTTATCTGTGTCATCAATTGACATACAATGACTGAGCTTAGTTAACACATCTCTAATAGGTCACATGTCAAAACAAAAAAAAGCAAAGCACAGCGCAAGCGAGCAATGTAAAGCTGAAGGGCTTGATAGCCTATCAGCACTGATAGACACGGTTAAAGAAAACGATACCGAGAAAGAACGGCTTAGGGTTGAACGCTGGTTGCATAACATCAGCAAATCCAAGCCAAATTTGTTTCAAGTTCTCATTTTAGGCGCGGTTAGCTTAAAGAAAGGAAAGAAGCAAAAATCCAAGAAAAAGTGAGGTATCTATATGTTGATTGAACAAATCATTAAACAACCCATTCATGCAGTATGGGCTAAAAATCACGCAGTAATCATTAAGTATTCTGTTTTATCCTTGATCGCCATGACTCTCTTGGCTGCACATCAAGCGCCTTCCAACCCTGTTTTACTGGATTTTTACCATATCATTGAACAGCTGGGTGTCGTGATCGCTGCGGTATCACTCGTATTGAGTCTTTTTAAAATTGCTACAGATCACAATTATCCTAAGGACATTTGGCTGGATGCGTTTTTCTATCCAGTGATTCTTTGTCTAGCGACCCTCACCTTGCTCGGTTACTTTTAATAGGTACTTGGCGGAGAGCAAGGGATTCGAACCCTTGATACGCTATAAACGTATACACACTTTCCAGGCGTGCGCCTTCAACCACTCAGCC
>CAZCBF010000013.1:0-23690 GCA_964496895.1 uncultured Methylophilaceae bacterium
TCATAGACTGAAGGCACTGATTCACCATTGATATACAACACAGGTGTAAAGTCACCAGGTGCTTCTATGGCAAAGGTTGGCGTATCATCATTAGTCAGATCATCAATTTCGCTCTCACCTGTATCGCTTGGTGCAATCAAGTCAGGCGCAGTTTGTGGCGCATCAGGTGTCTGAATATCGGCATTAGCATTCACTTCAAATGGTAATGAAGGACTAGGCGCTGATTCATTACCCGCTGGATCAGTCAAGGTATAACTAGCCGTATAAGTGCCTTCTGTCAGTGGCTCAGACGGCGTTAATGTTTGTGCGACTGGATCATAAACTGCCTCAACAGGCTCACCATCGATATATAAAGTAGGTGTATTGCCACCTAATTCACCCACTTCAAAGCTTGGTGTCGTATCACTGGTGAAGTCATCAGTATCACTCACGCCAGTGTCAGATTCTGCAGTCATATCAGGTGCGAAACCAGGTGTACCAGGGGCTGTAATATCAATTTCAAATGGCAACGCTGGGCTTGGGTCTGACTCTATACCGTTGTCCATGAGTGTATAAGTAACGTCATGATCACCTTCTGGTAGCGGTTCAAACGGTGTTAATGTACCTTCAGCGGCATCATAATCAGCCAGTACATTTTCACCATCGATATACAGTTGCGGTAATAAACCCTCGGGTACATTCACAGCAAAACTAGGTGTTGTATCTGAGGTTAAATCATCTGTATCGCTAATGCCAGTATCAGTCGCTGCCGTCATATCAGGCGCATCTGATGGTGTTTCTGGTTTGTCATCCACGGCATTGATATTTAAAGTCACCGTAGCGGTACTTTGTTTACCCGTGCCCTCTTCTTCAATCGTATAAGTGAATGAAGCTGGACCTGTGTAACCTGCATCAGGTGTAAAGACCACATTAACACCATCAAACTCTACAGTACCATTCTCTGCATCTTGAATAGACACGCCATTAAACACATCACCTTCAGGGTCAAAGTCATTACCAAGCAACTGCGCAGGTGTAATCACGACTTGAGCATCTTGATCACTATCGACAATCGTGTCATCAACCGCAACAGGGCCTTGATTAATCACGACAACACTATCATCGTCTGCCACAGTGACGTCTTGTGTCACTGGTGCAAAACCAATCGCGGTCAGCGTAATCGTAGACACTTGATTACCATCAACTAATGCATCATCTACTGAAGGAATATCAACCACTAGGCTGTCTACGCCAGCAGGGATAGTCACTGTCGCAGGCGCATTCGTTTCACTTGGATCACCATTGCTTAATGTCACTGTCAACGGCTCATCAAGTGGACCACTACGCGTAATCACAATCTGTGCTGGCTCACCATTTTCTGCCGTGAGTGGGTTACCTGTCTCAGGGTCAATCGGCGCATCAGGCGTAGGGGTAATCGTTAATTTTGGATCATCATCAGCGACAGTAATATCTTGCACAGCAGCGAGATATCCAGGCGCATCAGCAGTAATGGTAGAAATTTGGTCGCCATCCATCACAGTGTCATCCACTGGGTTTACTGCGACGGTTACACTTGTTTGGCCTGCTGGAATCACAACGGTTGCTGGTGTATCGGTTTCGCTGATATCACCATCTGATAAAGTCACTGTGAGTGGCGCATCCACTGGGCCGCTACGTGTAATTACAATTTCAGTAGGCTCACCATTCTCAGCTGTGAGCGGGTTACCCGTCACTGGATCGATATCACTGCCTGCTGCTGGTGTAATAGTCAGTACTTGGTCATCATTATCATCAACACGAATCGTACCAATCACCGCATCAACACCAGGTGCACTTGCGGTAATCACTGGGAACTGGGCGCCATCTTGGATCGCATCGTCCACAGGTGTAACTGCAAAAGTGACTGTAGTTGCGCCTGCAGGAATGGTGACGGTGCTAGGTACCGTCGCCTCTGAAGGGTCATCACTGGTTAAGGTCACAGTCAATGGCGCATCAGTTGGGCCTGTGCGCGTCACAACCACATCGACTGGCGCGCCATCTTCTGCCGTTACCGGCACGCCATTTTCATCAAACTCGGTACCCGGTGCAGGTGTTAATGCTAGGGTTACAGGGTCTGCTGCATCTTGTAAAACAGTTTCAATTTGTGAAAACTGTAAAACAGAACCATCGCCAAATGTTACCGTACCTGTATAAGAACCGGCATCTGTTGCATCTTCAACAGCATCAATCGTCACTGGACCTGAACCGCGTAAATCTAGCGTGTCATTATCCGTTGTTTGGTCAGGGCCATTACCGCCGACGACGACATCGCCATTAGCATCCGCAGCATTGTCAACGACAAAGGTATCATCACCACCTTCACCATACATGGTATCAGCACCTTGACCACCTATGATTACGTCATCACCACCCTCTCCATCTACGGCTGGCGCTTGTTGTTGACCATCACCATCAGCGATATATGTATCTGCAAGATCGCTGTAATCAACTGATGGGTGCTTATCAACACGGGCGATAAATTCATAATTACCACCCACTTCTAATGGCTGATCAGACACAATACCAACCATGTTGTTGGAGCCAAGCTCTACCGCATAAATCGTAATCACATCACCTGAATCAGCTTCGCGAATCGTATAAGCATATTCTGGCGTAAAGCGATCACCAGCATTTTCATAAACACCATTAATGGTTTCATTATTGGCTAAGACTTGACTACCATCACCATCGTTAAAACGGCCATCGTTATCATTCACACCAACTGTTACAGGCGTCGCACCTGCTTGAATACCTAGGCTACCACCCGCAATATCACGTGTTGGCTCGCCAGTCACATCACCATCTTGGAAAGGATTGTCTCTAACACCGGCAATATTTAAATCCGCAAGGTCCCAAACCAATAAGTTGTATTGGCCTGCTTCGGCATCAATGCCCGCTTCTGTAGGCGCAGTTTCAGTATTAACATCACCATTATCACCGTAGATAACATCGTCACCAGCACCACCATAAATGGTATCGTCACCAGCATCGCTTCCATCTGAAGTTGGTTGTTGATTACTACCGCCCTCAACAATATACGTATCTGCAAGGTCACTGTAGTCTACCGATGGATGCGTATCAACACGGGCAATAAATTCATAGTTACCACCCACTTCTAATGGCTGGTCTGAAATAATGCCAACCATTTTGTTGGCGCCAAGCTCTACTGCATAAATAGTAATCACATCACCTGAATCAGCTTCGCGAATCGTATAAGCATATTCTGGCGTAAAGCGATCACCAGCATTTTCATAAACACCATTGATGGTTTCATCATTGGCTAATGTCTGATTCCAATCACCATCGTTAAAACGACCATCATTGTCATTCACACCAACGGTTACAGGCGTCGCACCTGATTGAATGCCAAGGCTACCACCCGCAATATCTCGGGTTGGCTCACCAGTCACATCACCATCTTGAAATGGATTGTCCCTAACACCTGCAATATTTAAATCAGCAAGGTCCCAAACCAATAAATTGTATTGACCGGCTTCTGCATCAACGCCCACTTCTACTGGGCCAGTTTGCGTATTATTGCCAGCATTGTCACCAACAATAATGTCGTCACCACCTGCGCCATTAATCACATCATCGCCAGCACCGCCAACAATCACGTCATTTTGATTAGTGATTTCATCACCTTGTGCATCGATATAGCCAAGATCCATGACATCATTAGTATCTGTACCATTAACAACATCGTCATTCACCGGTGAGGAGCGATCAAAGTCCAAATCACCCGCGGTGAAAATACCAGCATCAACATAAGGTTGTGCATCACCAGGTTTAAGCACGATTGCATCAGTCAGGCCTAAGGTCACATCGCTATCGTCTTTATAGCCTTTGCACCAGCTACCCACATCTTTGGCTGTGTAATCATGATGAGGCCCAAAGTCTACATGGTAAGTACCAGGCTGCAAGCTCTCAAAACCATAGTGCCCATGCACATCTGTTTGAGTTGTCTCAATCACATTAAAGTCGGAATCAAGCAATTTAACGGTGGCATAGGCTAAATTGTCACCGGGGGCGTTATCTACGCCATCTTTATTTCTGTCGAACCAGATTTCCCCGGTAATTCTTGTCAATCCATTTGATGAAGTCACTGATGATCTCCTGTAAATTTAGTCGATTTAATTAGTTGTAATTAAAAACGGCTAATAAATTGAGATATTCAGTTTTTTTTTAACTTTTTCAAATTTGACGAGTAAGCTACTGATTGTGAAGTAATATTTATAATGCTCGATATTCTTCAATTATGTGAATAGCGTAGGTAAATACCTCTACACAGAGCATTCTTGCTGTTAGTTATGCACGTTAGTCTGTATTTGACATGTCTGTTTTATAAGGACTTCTAGCTTCTAACTCATCGACATAAACACGCATACCAGAAGCCTCGTGCTGCATGGCTGCTTGTATCGCTTCCGAAAACTCAGGACGTGCAATGGCATGAAAAGAGCAAGTTGACCTTGCAGTAAAACCTCTGGCTAATTTATGCTCACCTTGCGCACCACCTTCAAAGTAACGGATATTCTGTTCAATACAAAATTCTTGCGCTTGGTAATAACAAAGTTCAAAGTGCAAATTGGCCACATATTTCGTTGCGCCCCAATAACGGCCATATAAAGCCATATGGTGATAAATATTAAGTGCGCTGGCAATCGGCTGACCATCCTGATAGGCGATAAACAAGACAATATTTTCAGGCATTGTTCGCCCAATGGTTTGAAAAAAATCAAAGGTTAAATAAGGGGTTGAGTGATGTTCAAGATACGTCTGGGTATAACACTGGTAAAAAAAAGCCCACTCTTCATCAGTGATCTCATGGCCTAAAATAGTGCGACACTGCACTTGATTAGCAATAATTTTTTTACGCTCCTGACGAATTTTTTTGCGTTTAGGTTGGGCAAGCGTTGCTAAAAAATCGCCAAATGATGCATATCCTTGATTCTCCCATCGAAACTGCACACCATTTCTTCTAATCCAGCCAGCATTATCCAGTATTTGTTCTGACTGAATATCAGGGAAGTTAATATGCGCAGAAGAAAGCCGCTGCTCGTACATGACTTTTTTTAGCCCAGAAATTAACATCTCACGATCTTCATTAGTTTTTGCTAGTAAACGCTCACTGGTAATTGGCGTAAAAGGAATCGCTGATAACAACTTAGGATAATAAGCCTGGCCGTGACGCTCAAATGCATCAGCCCAAGACCAATCAAACACATATTCACCGTAAGAATGTGATTTTAAATACAAAGGCATGGCGGCTTTAATCTCATTGCCAGCTTTAAGTAGCAATGGTGCAGATTGCCAGCCAGTGCCTTCGCCGACGGACTTTGATTGTTCGAATGCCATTAGAAAAGCATGTCGCAGGACAGGCATATCGCCGACTAAAGCATCCCACTGGATGGGATCGACAGCGCTAAAACCATCCACAATTTCTAATACGGTTTGCATAAACCACTCAGTTCATTCGACTGATTAATCTTAACGATTGATATTAAAAAATGCTAGGGCTTGATGCCACTTTTTTGAATCAAACTGTAAGTGTTAGTTTTACAGTCAACTTAAGCTTAGGATTGAATTGGATAAAATTATAAGGATGATTCGATAGAGTTATCGTTTGAGGCTTGCTTGCTTTTAGTGTTGGTTTGCTTATCGCTTTGACCAATCAGCTTGCGCATATTGATGGCATCTTGTGCAACTTTGCGTCGCTGTAACATTCTAGTTTGTGCCGCTTGTAGCTCATGCAATGCGATCAGGCCATCTTCGTTTAAGTCAACTGAACTAAAATGTCGTGCGATTTGCGGTAGTTTTTCGGTCGCTTCTTGTCGATTGATGTGATTGTCAAAATCAGCATCAGCTTCAAAAAAACGCTTTTTAATACTCTCACGCATCTCACGCTTTTTTGCAACAATTTGGTCATGGTCATCATGGACAGCACGAGCAAATTCATCGAGCGCATTTCGTAACATCAAACGTTTTTCGGGGCTGAAGTTTATCTGTATCGTCTTCTCCAGTCCTTCCACGTCGTTATGTGGTGTAGTGGATTGATGAGTGACTAGCGCGCCGTTAACAGAATCATCCGCTACAACATTAACATCCATAAGAAGTCCTATGCTTAAACAACTAAGCATACTTCCCCAGATTGCTATTGGTTTTGATACTATCTTCAAATTTACCAAGTTTCTCTCTACATACATCGCAATTTAAGTGCGATTATAATGAATCAGCGATGTAACTCGTTTGTTTCACTACAACTTTTTATTGTAATGAGATGTAAGGTAGACTCATTACTAGTGTGCATTGATCGCTGATTATAGGCTTATTAAAAAAAATTAAAAGAGCCCAATCGGGTCAATTTAATCAAAAAAACAGTATTTTGACCAGAATCTTCGTAACAAGTTTCTGGTGTATCATAACGTGTTGTCCAAAATGAAGCTTAAACTTCAAAGTTTGTTGTAAAAAAGTCATAATTTAAGTTGGGTTAAGGCACAATAGTTAATAAAGGTGAGACGAATGGCAGAGAAAAGTATTAAAAGAATTTTAGTCGTTGATGATGATGTAAGGTTAAGGGACTTATTAGAGCGCTACCTCACAGAGCAAGGCTTTAGTATTAAAGTCGCTGCAGATGCTAAAGAAATGGATACCGCTCTAGATTCTAACGAAATAGACCTGCTAGTACTCGACTTAATGTTACCCGGTGAAGATGGCTTATCGATTTGCCGCCGCTTGCGCTCAAAAGGTTCTGTCATGCCGATCATCATGCTAACAGCTCGTGGTGACGAAGTAGACCGTATCATCGGCCTAGAAATGGGGGCAGATGACTACCTACCTAAGCCGTTTAACCCACGAGAGCTACTGGCACGTATTAATGCGGTCACCCGCCGCCACGCCAGAATCCAACCAACTGCAAAAACGACAGAAAACGAAGTCGTCAATATCGGTGATTTTGTGTTCAACTCTGCTACCCGCTCTCTATCCAAAAATGGCGAACCTGTCACGATTACCAGTGGCGAATTTGCTTTATTAAAAGTCTTTGTCGATCATCCACGCCAACCACTCTCACGCGATCGCCTAATGCAGCTTGCACGTGGTCGTGAGCTAGAGGTCTTTGACCGCAGTATCGATGTACAAGTTTCCCGCCTGAGAAAACTCATTGAACCAGACCCATCACATCCGCGTTATTTACAAACCATGTGGGGCTTTGGTTATGTGTTTATTCCAGACGGTGAGGTAGACAAATAAACGTTTCATTTAATCAGGCGAGTCATCCTACGGACGATGCCAATGAAATATACTCTGCTGCCTAAAACCCTGCTTGCACGTGTCATGTTACTGATCGCAATCCTACTTGCGATCGGTCAAATTGCGTCGCTGCAAATCTTTGAATACTTTGAACGTGAACCGCGCGCAGAAGCCACTGCGCTGCAAGCGGTAACCGTGGTCAATTACACCCGCGCCTCACTCATTGCTTCGCAAGAAAACCTGCGCCTAGCCTTACTCTCAGACCTTTCAGGTAAGCAAGGTGTGCGTGTCTATTACGCTGACTTTATGGAAGAGATCAAACCATTACCCGGTAATGCTTTTGTCAATATGGTCGCGCAAAAAATCAAAGATCGTCTTGGCGAGCAAACCATTATCACGGTAAATCATTATGGGATTGAGGGCCTATGGGTCAGCTTTAATATCGGCCAAGATGATTTTTGGGTAGTGATCCCTCGTATGCATGTCGCCAGACCTTTTCCTTGGCAATGGCTAGGCTGGGGCGCTTTGGTGCTATTACTTTCTCTAGCTGGTGCTTATTTAATTGCCTCAAGAATCAGCCAACCGTTGAGTCAACTAGTGGTTGCGGTCAACCAAGTGCGCAAAGGTAACAACCCAGAAAAACTACCAGAAGACAGCATGTCTGAAATGAGCGAAGTGAATCGCACCTTCAATCGCATGGTTGAAGCCTTAACAGAACTCGACCAAGAACGCACGCTGATCTTAGCTGGTGTTTCTCATGATATTCGCACGCCGCTAGCACGGCTGAGACTAGCGGTTGAAATGCTACCAGAAAAAGAAGCCATGCTCAAAGAAGGCATGGTGGATGATATTTCTGACATGGACAACATCATTCACCAGTTTGTTGACTTTGTAAAAGGGGTAGAAGGCGAACCTTCGCAAATGGTTGATATCAATAGCATTTTAAAAAATGTGCAAGAACGCCATTCTCGTGCTGGGCGCAACCTCGTTGTTCAATTTTCACCGACCTACTTTATTGCCATTCGCCCGCTGGCTATGCAGCGCCTTATCGATAACCTCGTCGGCAATGCTTACAATTATGGCGGTGGTGATGTCAAAGTTACGAGCAAAATCATGGCGCATGATATTGTCATCAGTGTGATAGACAATGGCCCAGGCATCCCTGAAAGCCATTTAGAAAAACTGTTGCGACCGTTTGAGCGCTTGGATGCTGCGCGTACCAACGCAGGTGGCAGCGGCCTTGGACTGGCCATTGCCGACCGCATTGCACGCTTGCATCATGGCAGCTTAAAGTTAATCAACCGGCCAGAGGGTGGTCTAGAAGCACGTTTGACCCTGCCTATTGATTATTAAGCCTTAATCATTTTGCGCTGAAGCTGGTACGAACCAGTTTAATCGCTCGCGTAAATTCACAACCTCGCCAACAATCGTCAAGCAAGGTGCTTTGATCTCGGCTGCTTTTACTTTTTCATCTAAATCTGCAATCGTAGCGGTCACCACTTTTTGAGATTGCGTAGTCCCCTGCTGCACGA
Source organism: uncultured Methylophilaceae bacterium (assembly GCA_964496895.1). Classification (GTDB taxonomy): domain Bacteria; phylum Pseudomonadota; class Gammaproteobacteria; order Burkholderiales; family Methylophilaceae; genus Methylotenera. The sequence goes on from CAZCBF010000013.1 coordinate 8,799, forward strand.
CCGCTGCTGGCATCTCTGGTGACATTCCATGCGCGATCAATTGCTTACATATGATTGGCATCCCAACCAAGCCCATATAAATTACCAACGTCTGTCTTGGTCTAGTCATGGCATGCCAGTCTAGATCCAGATCAAATTCACCTGTGTCAGCCTTAGGTTTTAAATGCCCTGTGATAAATAAACAAGCTTGCGAGTAATCACGGTGTGTGAGTGGAATACCGGCATAAGTTGACACCCCATTGGCCGCGGTAATACCCGGCACAACCTGAAAAGGTATGTCATGCTGCATAAGCGTTTCAATTTCTTCGCCGCCACGGCCAAAGATAAATGGATCGCCACCCTTGAGGCGCAAAACACGCTTACCTTCCAAAGCAAGTCGTGCGAGCAGTTCATTAATCTCTTCCTGCGGCATGGTGTGGTTGCTACGTGATTTACCAACATAAATCAGCTCAGCATCGCGCCTGACCAACTCCATCACACCCGGGCTAACCAGCTTGTCATACACGCAGACATCACATTGCTGCATCAAGCGTAACGCACGAAAGGTGAGTAAATCTGGATCACCTGGCCCGCCCCCCACTAGGTATACCTCACCTTTGCTTGGGCTATTGTCAGTCGTGCTAATCGCATTTTCCAAAAGCTGCTTGGCTTCGACTTCTTGGCCAGCCAATACGCGCTCTACAAATGGGCCTTGCAACATATCTTCCCAAAAATAGCGCCGCGCCTCTATGGTGCTAAATCGCGTCTTGACCTTGTCTCTAAATTCACCAGCAATCGATGCGATGCGACCATAACTAGCAGGCAACATAGTCTCAATTTTAGCGCGAATATACCTTGCTAATACTGGCGCTTTACCTTCACTCGAAATCGCAATCACCACAGGCGAACGGTCCACTAAAGAGGCCATGGTAAACGTGCATAACTTAGGCGCATCCACCACATTCACAGGAATATTGCGCGCCTTGGCCGCCAGTGAAACCGCTTCATTAACTGCTTCATCATCTGTCGCAGCAATGACAATCGTAGCGCCGTCTAATTGTTCTGGTGCAAATGCTGTTGTATGACAATGCAAGCCACCTTGATCAGCTAACACTAACAATTCATTGCAAACTTCAGTGGCATAACAATCCACGCGGTTGGCTTGCGCCTTGCGCAACATACTAATTTTTCTCAGGGCTACATCTCCACCACCGACCACGACACAACGCTGATCGATCAAACTGATAAAAATAGGCAAAGACTGCATGTGAAACCTTTGTTTGCAAGTGATTAAACTGGGCTATTTTACAATGCCAAGCGTAAATACGTTAAAATATCGCTCTTTTATTTAAAAGCGCACGCATGTCAGACACTACACCCGCACATCCAACTGCGACTGGCGAAGAAAACCCAGCACCGCAAGCGATCATCGCACCACCTGTTTCTAAAAAAAATCAGCCGCAAAAAAAGGTTTTTATCAAAACCTATGGCTGCCAGATGAACGAGTATGATTCTGCCAGAATGGCCGATATGCTCTCGTCTTCAGACGATATGGTTGAGACCGACACGGAAACAGACGCTGACGTTATTTTAATCAATACTTGCTCGATCCGTGAAAAAGCCGAAGACAAGATCTATAGTCAGCTGGGCCGTTACACCCCACTTAAAAAAACCAATCCAAACTTAGTGATTGGTGTTGGTGGTTGCGTTGCCTCGCAAGAGGGTGAAAATATTCTCAAGCGTTCGCCGCAAGTCGACGTCGTGTTTGGCCCGCAAACAATCCACCGCTTACCTGACCTCATCAAAGACAGCCAAGCCAAGCGTAAAGCACAGGTAGACATTAGCTTTCCTGAGATTGAAAAATTTGATCATCTACCTGCGCCAAAAGTAGAAGGTGCCGTGGCTTACCTCAGTATTATGGAAGGCTGCAGCAAATACTGTACCTTTTGCGTTGTGCCCTACACGCGTGGCGAAGAGTTCTCTCGTCCCTTCGAAGATGTGTTAACCGAAGCGATTCAACTCACTGAGCAAGGCGTGAAAGAGATCAACTTACTCGGCCAAAATGTGAATAGTTATCGCAGTGAATATCAAGGTTTAGAGGCTGATTTAGCCATGCTGATTGAAACCCTTGCCGAAATTCCGCAAATCGAACGCATTCGTTTCACAACCAGCCATCCTAACGAAATGAGTGACCGTTTAATTAACTGCTATGCCACCGTGCCTAAGCTATCGACCATGCTGCACTTACCCGTGCAATCTGGTAGTGACCATGTGCTGATGGGAATGAAGCGTAATTACACGGCGCTACAGTACAAGTCGATCATTCGTAAGCTCAAAGCAGCCAACCCTAACATCGAACTCACCTCAGACTTTATTATTGGCTTTCCAGGAGAAACGGAAGCCGATTTTGAAAAAACCATGAAGCTAATGCAAGACGTGGGGTTTGATTATAGTTTTAGTTTTATTTATAGCCCGCGTCCCGGCACACCTGCTGCCTTTTTACCCGACGACACGCCAGAAAAAGTTAAAAAAGAACGCTTAAAACGGTTGCAAACACTCAATGACCAGCAAGGTATTGCGGTGAGTAACAAAATGCTGGGCACGGTTCAACGCATACTGGTGCAGACTGTTGCGACCAAACAAGCAGGCATGATGATGGGCAAAACAGATAATCACCGCATGGTCTATGTCGAAGCAAAAGAAGGCTTAATCGATAGCTTCGTCAATGTCAAAATCACGGATGTGAGCAATCCACGTCGTCTCAAAGGGGAGATCGTTTAACCCATGGATATTAACCTCACGCCACAAGACAACGAACGCTTAGCAAACCTATGCGGGCCACTCGATGAAAACATCAAACAGATTGAAGATGCGCTAGATGTCAATATCGTGCGACGCAATCACCGCTTTCGCATCATCGGTGAAGACAGCGAAGCGCATTTAGCCGCGCAATTGATCGAGAACTTTTACATTCGCGCAAAAAATCCAATCGGCTTGGATGATATCCAACTAGGGCTGGTAGAAGTCAACAAACTAGAACCGACTGAAGTACTGCCGACCGATGTGCCAGAGCTGATGACACGTCGCCGTGAGCTACATGGCCGCACTCCTAGACAGGTAGACTATTTAAAACAAATCCAAAACTTTGACATTACTTTTGGTATTGGTCCTGCAGGCACGGGTAAAACCTATTTGGCGGTAGCCAGTGCAGTCGATGCCATGAACCGTGATCGCATTAAACGCATCGTACTGGTTCGCCCAGCGGTTGAAGCAGGTGAACGTTTAGGCTTTTTACCCGGTGACTTAAGCCAAAAAGTCGACCCCTATTTACGCCCTTTATATGATGCGCTCTATGATTTGGCTGGTTACGATACTGTTAATAAGCTTTTTGAAAACAACAGCATAGAAGTCGCACCACTCGCCTACATGCGTGGTAGAACACTCAATCACAGTTTTATTATTTTAGATGAGGCGCAAAATACCACGCCTGAGCAAATGAAGATGTTTCTCACACGGATTGGCTTTGGGACCAAAGCCGTGATTACTGGCGACATTACCCAGATTGATTTACAAAAAGGCCAAAAAAGCGGCTTAAAAGAGGCGCAACGCATCTTAAAAGATGTCAAAGGCATCGCCATGACAGAATTTTTATCGCAAGATGTCGTGCGACATCCATTGGTGCAAAAAATCATCAATGCCTATGAGCGCCATCAAACCAATGACGATTGATTTAGTTAGCACCCACCTGCATTAATATTGGGTACCGCTAGCCCTTGCCAAGGTAAGGAATGGTACCAGCAATATCCGTATCATCAATTAACTGAAAGCGACTATTCGTGCCCGCTTGTCTGGCTTTGCCAAATGGCGCGTACTCTGGGTCACTCGCAAACGCTTTAGCTGAAGCGGCATCAGGAAAGGCCAACAATGCAATCAAGGTATTCGCCAATGGCTCACCTTCTAGCACTTCAATATTGCCACTTCTAGACAAATACTTACCCCCATGTTTATGCACAATATCATGCACTTTTTCTGCATATTCTGGCACCCAGCTATCATCTGTTACTTCGACATCAGCAATAATATAAACCGTCATTTCATCTCTCCTTTTACAAAACCCTATGATATGAACAAAAAAACTTGCCCAGCTAAACTTTAATCTGCAAATCGACTGCTACCTCTCGATTCACTTCCACCTGCTCTGCTTTTCTAACCGCAGCCTTTATTGGCAAAATATAAGCGTTTGATTCTTTATGTGGAAAGATTGAGGTTTCCCAACTGGTCTGCCCGATGGTTGCTTTCACCTTGACAGCGCCCCAACCGCGTTTTTTAGTGGTGTTATTCTCACTAAAAAACTTGATCTCCTCTGATTGCTCTTCTGGCAAGGTGACAAAGTGCCAAGCCGCTTTTTCTGCCTGCCATAGCCAACATTTGCTAGTAAAACTAAAGCTTAAGTCGATCATGTTTTTTCCATTTAGATTATTGAGTCTTGCTTGTATAATCACCGCATGTGTAGCTTAACACTTCATTTTCAGAATGTCAGTGATGCGGATAACGTACCTAAACGTTATCAGTTTTTGCGCTGGGCCAAAACGGCGCTTAGAGTAGATACCGAAGCGACCATTCGCATTGTTGATGAAGAAGAGTGCCAAACCTTAAACCATACCTTTCGTGGTAAAAATTATGCCACCAACGTACTAACCTTTCCAATGCTAGAAGACCCGCTGTTAATGGGTGATATTATTATTTGTGCGCCAGTGGTTGCAAAAGAAGCACTGGTACAAAATAAAGACTTAATCGCACATTATGCGCACTTAACCGTACATGGCATTTTGCATTTGCATGGATATGACCATATAACAGACAAACAAGCGCATTTAATGGAGTCAATTGAGGTGACAACCCTGCAAAAATTAGGGTATCCTAATCCTTATCTCATTACACAGGATGCTTCGCAGCAACAATATGGCCAGTGAGTCGGACAAGTCCAACGCTAAACCGTCAATTTTAGATCGCATTACCCACTTCTTACAGCACGATCCTGAAGATCGTGATGAACTCCTCGAAACGCTATACGGCGCCTATGAAAACAGCCTGATGGATGAAGATTCTCTCAGTATGATTGAGGGTGTCTTACAAGTATCCGAAATGCAGGTCAGAGACGTCATGATCCCTCGATCACAAATGGATATGGTCGATATCACCGACTCTCCAGAGAAATTTATTCCTTTCGTGATCGATACCGCACATTCTCGTTTTCCAGTCATCGAGGGCAATAAAAACGATGTCATTGGCATTTTGCTCGCCAAGGACCTTTTACGATATTACGCCAATAAAGATTTAGAAATCCGCGAGATGCTGCGCCCTGCATTGTTTATTCCAGAGTCTAAACGACTCAACATCTTACTTAATGAGTTTAAGAGCAACCGCAACCATATTGCCATTGTGGTCGATGAATATGGTGGCGTGGCTGGCATGGTGACGATTGAAGATGTACTAGAACAAATCGTTGGCGATATTGAAGACGAGTACGACGAGGAGGATGAAGAAGACAACATCATCCGCAATGACGAAGGTCAATACCGGGTCAAAGCCCTCACTGAAGTTGAAGATTTTAATGAAGCGCTTGGTACCAAATTAAGCGATGAAGAATTTGATACGATCGGAGGCTTGATAGTGCATCAGTTTGGGCACCTACCAAAACGCGATGAAACGATTACCTTTGAAGACATGACATTCAAAGTCTTACGCGCAGATAGTCGTAGATTGCACACCATGCTAGTTGAGCATGTCAATGATGACATTGAAAGTCCAATGGTGAGCAATAGCTAAGTGTGTTAACCAACAGACATTAAAAAAGGGCGCTTTAAGCGCCCTTTTTATTATGGTTAATCAGTGATTATTTATTTAATGAATCACGGATTTCACGCAACAACACAATATCTTCTGGTGTTGGCGCTGGTGCTTCTGGTGCAGCTTCTTCTTTTTTCATGTTATTCACAGCACGTACCATTTGGAAAATGATAAACGCTAAGATGATGAAGTTAATTAATACTGTGATGAAGTTACCATAAGCTAACATAGGTACACCTGCTTCTTTCAATGCAGCATAAGTTGGCGCAACATCTGCTGGCGCATCAGCTAGCATAATAAACATGTTACTAAAGTCAAGACCACCAAAGATACTGCCTACAACCGGCATGATAACATCGCCAACTAATGAATCTACAATCTTACCAAATGCAGCACCGATGATCACACCAACTGCCATGTCCATGACATTACCTTTTGCAGCAAAGTCTTTAAATTCTGACATCATTCCCATTTTTATTTCCCTCCCAAAGTTTAAATATGAGTCACTATTACCTAAAACATTAATATTTTTTTCTTAACTAATTTTTGAGCAAACAAATATTAAATGCATTAAGAATGGCCATAGTTTGCTCAAAAAATGAACTAAAGTCAAACATTACCCTATGCCAAGTGCAAACTATTGTTAAGTTTTAGTGACAAAAACCCAACCCGTTTTAAGCTACAATACCGCCATGTCTATGCTCAATCACCTATTTATAAAGCCTCTACTTCTGTTGATACTTGGTGCTAGCTGTGTTCTAGGCTTTGCGCCCTTTTATGTCTACCCTGTCAGCTTATTTGCAATTGCTGGCTTTTGTCTTTACTTATGGCAAAGCACTAGCACCAAATCAGCCGCGCAATATGGATTTTTATTTGGCCTAGGTTTATACGGCTTTGGCATCTATTGGATATACATTTGTCTACATGACTTTGGGGGCATGCCGCCATGGATGGCATTCTTAGCTACTTTTTTGCTCTGTGCATTTATGGCAAGCTTTACCGCCTTACTCAGCGCGATTGCCTATAAGCTATGGTCTCAAAACCAAACCAATAGTCACTTAATCAAAGCCATTAGTATTGCGGTGTGCTGGGGGTTATTTGACTGGGTTAAGAGCTGGATATTCACAGGCTTCCCATGGCTATCAATTGGTTATACGCAAGTTCCATATGGAACTTTATCGGGCTTACTCCCTATTATTGGCGTCTATGGTGTCAGTGCGTTAACGGTCTTTACCGCTGCATTACTCGCTTTATTTATTCAGCAAGTGGTTATCTCAAAAAATCGTCCAACAAGTCTCAGCAAAGCCATCATTGGACTTTTTTTAACCCTATCAGTGATCGGCTGGGGTAGCAAAACCATAGACTGGAGCCAACCTTATGGCAAGTCGCTATCAGTCGACTTACTACAAGGCAATATCAGCCAAGACGTGAAATGGTCTCCTGAAGTTGCCATGCAAACCATCGCTTTATACCAAAACATGATTTTAGATAGCGATGCTGACTTAATCATCTCACCTGAGACTGCGCTGCCCATCACCAGTAAGCAACTTACAGATGCGCTAAAGCAACCCTTGATAGAACACACCCGTTCAAAACAAAGCAATGCTATTTTAGGCATTGTCGAATATGACAAGGCAACTAACGAATACTTTAATAGCGCCATCAGCCTAGGCATTGCGCCGACACAAAGTTACCAAAAAAGCCACTTAGTTCCTTTTGGCGAGTTTATTCCGTTCAAACAATATCTTGGCTGGATTTATCGTGATTATCTCAACATGCCAATGAGTGATATGTCGCGCGGGGCAAAGTTTCAAACACCCATGCAACTTAACGGCCAACAAATTGCGATTAACATTTGCTACGAAGATGTTTTTGGCGAAGAAATTATTCGTCAACTCCCAAAAGCAACACTGCTGGTAAACATCACGAATGACGCGTGGTATGGCCAATCATTTGCAGCAGACCAACATTTACAGTTTAGCCAAGCGCGCGCCTTAGAAACCGCGCGCATGGTCTTACGTGCCACCAACACTGGTGCTACAGCTGTAATCGACCCAAAAGGCCGACTCATCCACCACGCGCCTCACTTTGTGCGTACAAGCCTGAGCACTCAAGCACAAGGCTACACAGGCACTACGCCCTATGTGCGCTGGGGCAACTGGCCGTTTTTAATCATCAGTTTGGTGTTAATTGCCTTTGTGATGCATCGCAAAACACAGTAAAATCACTCTTTTACTTTTTCACAAGACGTTTCATGCTCACGTTTCAACAAATCATTCTCAAGTTACAAGCTTATTGGGATGCACAAGGCTGCACACTTTTACAACCCTACGACATGGAAGTGGGCGCTGGCACTAGCCACACGGCGACCTTCTTGCGCGCCTTAGGCCCTGAGCCGTGGAAAGCGGCATATGTGCAACCGAGTCGTCGCCCTAATGATGGTCGCTACGGCGAGAACCCAAACCGCTTGCAACACTACTACCAATACCAAGTCGTGCTCAAGCCAGCGCCAGATAACATCATGGACTTATACCTTGGCTCATTAGAAGCGCTTGGTTTTGACTTAAAACAAAACGATGTCCGCTTTGTAGAGGATGACTGGGAAAACCCAACCCTTGGCGCTTGGGGCTTGGGCTGGGAAGTCTGGCTCAATGGCATGGAAGTCACGCAGTTTACATACTTTCAACAAGTGGGCGGCATTAATTGCAAACCAATCACAGGTGAAATCACCTATGGCCTTGAGCGCTTAGCCATGTATTTACAAGGGGTAGAAAACGTTTACGACCTTGAATACTCACCAGGTGTGAAATACGGCGATGTGTTCCTACAAAACGAAAAAGAACAATCCGCTTACAACTTCGAACACAGTGATGTTGAATTCTTACTCACAGCGTTTAATGCCTACGAAAAACAAGCAGAGCACCTGATGGAAAATCAGCTGGCTTTGCCTGCCTATGAGCAAGTACTCAAAGCAGCCCATACTTTTAATTTATTAGATGCACGCGGTGCGATTTCTGTGACTGAGCGTGCAGCCTACATCGGCCGCATTCGTAATTTAGCCCGTAGTGTCGCAGCGAGCTATTTAGACAGCCGTGCCCGCTTAGGCTTCCCAATGGCACCGGAAGCTTGGCGCGATGAAGTATTAGAAAAGATAGCAGCAGACAAAGCCAAAGCAGAAAAGAAACAAAAGAAAAAGGCAGCCGCATGAGCACACAAAACCTATTAGTAGAATTATTTGTTGAAGAGCTGCCACCAATGGCACTCAAATCACTCGATATTGCCTTTGCAGAAAACCTAGTCAGTGCCCTAGCAGCGCAAAAACTGGTGGCTACAGAGACAGTAAGCACTCACTACGCAACACCACGCCGCTTGGCAGTACACCTCACAGACGTACTCTCTCAAGCCGCAGATGAGCAAGTGGCGATCAAACTAATGCCTGTCAAAGTCGGCCTAGATGCAGAGGGTAATGCCACACCTGCCTTACTCAAACGTCTACAAGGCATGGGGCAAGACGCCGCAGCTGCCAGCAAACTACGCCAAGAAAATGATGGCAAAAATGATGTCTTATTTTTAGACACCATTAAGAAAGGTTCTAGCTTGCAAGCTGGCCTACAAAAAGCCTTAGAAGAAGCACTCGCCAAACTGCCTATCCCTAAAGTGATGTCTTACCAACTACATCAAAATACAGAACAAGCTGGCTGGGAGTCAGTTAATTTTGTACGCCCTGCGCATGGCTTAGTTGCCCTGCATGGCAGTACGGTTATTCCGGTTTCAGTCTTAGGCCTTACTGCTGGCAACACGACTAAAGGACACCGTTTTGAAGCTAAAACAGACCTGATCACCTTTGCCCATGCCGATGAATATGCCGATAAGTTATGGCATGAAGGCAGTGTCATTGCGAGTTATGAAACACGCAAAGCTGACATCGCCGCACAAATAAAAGAAGCGGCGGACAAAGTAGGCCTCACAGCCATTGATGATGCTGACTTATTAGATGAAGTCACGGCCTTAGTAGAGCTACCCAATGTGTTGGTCGGCGAATACGAAAATGAGTTTTTAGAAGTGCCGCAAGAATGTTTGATCTTGACGATGAAAGCCAATCAGAAATATTTTCCACTCGTCGATGACCAAGGTAAGCTCACGAATAAATTTTTGATCACCTCTAATATCAAACCAGCAGATCCAAGTGCAGTGATTGGTGGTAATGAACGTGTGGTGCGTCCGCGTTTGGCAGATGCAAAATTCTTCTTTGAGCAAGACCGTAAAAAAACCTTAGAAGGCCGTGTCGCTAGCTTAGACAAAGTGGTTTACCACAGCAAGCTTGGCTCACAAGGAGAGCGCAATACACGTGTGATTGCAATTGCTAAAGCCATTGCCACTGAACTCGATCCAAGCATTGTTACGGCCGTTGAACAAGCCGCGCGCCTTTCCAAAGCTGATTTGATTACCGACATGGTGGGGGAGTTTCCTAAGCTGCAAGGCATTATGGGACGTTACTATGCCTTGGCAGAAGGTTTGGATGAAACTGTAGCTTATGCGATTGAAGACCATTACAAACCCAACTTTGCTGGTGATAGCCTGCCACGTAGCCAAGCAGGGATTTGTGTCGCACTGGCAGATAAACTAGAAACTCTAGTTGGTTTATTTAGCATAGGCGAAAAACCAACTGGTGACAAAGATCCATTTGCTTTGCGTAGACAAAGCTTAGGCATTATCCGCATGTTAATAGATGCCAAGTTACCACTGAGTTTTGAGGCGTTAATCACCTCTGTACTCAAGCATTTTGAGCCTGAAGAGGACACCCTAACGGCAATCAAAGCCTTCTGTTTTGACCGCTTAGCCGTCAACCTCCGCGATCAAGGCGCTAGCCCGCAAGAGGTCGAAGCTGTGTTATCACTCTCACCTGACAACTTAAGTGAAATACCCGCAAGGTTAGAGGCAGTGCGTGCCTTTGCCTCATTACCCGAAGCGGAAGCATTAGCCGCGGCTAACAAGCGTGTGGGCAATATCTTGAAAAAAGTAGAGGGTAAGGTTCACGCTGAAATCAATACTGATCTGCTATCCGAAGATGCTGAAAAAACACTAGTCGAAGCGCTGAACAATCTAAAACCAGCAGCAGACGAACTATTTGAGCAAGGCAATTACAAAGCTTCATTACAATCTCTAGCCGAACTAAAGGCGCCAGTAGATGACTTCTTTGACCATGTGATGGTAAATGCAGAAGACCCTGCGCTTAAAGCGAATCGCTTAGGCTTGTTGGCAACCCTGCACCAAGCCATGAACCGTGTCGCCGACTTAGCGAAACTCGCAAGCTAGTCACAATAACATGGTCAAACTAGTGATTTTAGATCGCGATGGGGTCATTAACCATGACTCTGATGCCTATATTAAATCGCCAGAGGAGTGGCTGCCGATTGCTGGCAGCCTTGAAGCGATTGCCAAACTCAATGCGCATGGCTATATAGTTGCCGTTGCTACTAACCAATCTGGCATTGCCCGCGGTTATTACGATGAGGCCACACTAAAGGCCATCCATGACAAAATGCATCAATACCTCGCACAAGTGGGTGGCAAGATAGCCGCTGTGCATTATTGCCCTTGCGGACCTGATGATAACTGCGATTGCCGCAAACCTAAAACCGGCATGATAGAAACTATAGGCAAGCAATTTGAAGTTGACTTAACAACAGTCACTGGCATTGGCGATGCACATCGTGACTTAATAGCCTTTAGCAATGCAGGCTGTAAGCCACTTTTAGTCAAAACAGGTAAAGGTGAATTAACCTTGGAACAGGCAAAAGCTGCCAAACCGCTGCCAGAAAACACCATCGTTTGCGATGACCTAGCTGCAGCGGTGACATTGCTACTCTCAAAGCATGAGGCCGATGAATGCTAAGCTTACGCTCTCTATGCTTCATGATAGGCCAGTGGCTATTCACGCCGCTATTTAGCATCATTGCTTTACTAACGTTTCCATTCCACCCGATCAAGCGCAACCAAATCATTTCAATCTGGGCACGCATCATGCTATGGTGGCTCAAAATCACGTGTAATGTGCGCTATGAAGTGACGGGTTTAGACAATCTGCCAGACCACCCTAGTGTGATTTTAGCCAAACACCAATCCGCATGGGAAACCTTAGCTTTTCAGCTAATCTTCCCCACCCAAGTGTATGTCATGAAAGAATCGTTATTAAAAATTCCATTCTTTGGCTGGGGCTTGGCCATGACTTCTCCAATTGCCATTGACCGAAATGCAGGACGTGATGCATTAGCCAAACTGATTAGATTGGGCAAAGAAAGGCTACAAATAGGTTTATGGATTGTAGTATTTCCTGAAGGCACTCGTATGCCAGTGCACAAACTCGGTGAGTTTCAGATTGGCGGTGCGATATTAGCCTGTAAGAATCAAGCGACAGTGGTACCAGTAGCACATAATGCTGGCCATTTTTGGCCAAGAAATAGCTTTCTCAAAAAACCAGGCACCATTCGCGTTGTGATTGGTGAGGCTTTTTCTACCGATGGTTTAAAGCCAAAAGCGGTGAATATTAAAGTTGAGCAGTGGATACAGCAGCAAATGCCACGATTAGAGGACTAACACATTGGCTAGTACCCGCAAGCTGACTTTGCCCAATGGTGAAAGTATTGAATACCAGCTAGAACGCCGCGCAAGAAAAACCATTGGCTTAAAAATCTCACTAGACGGACTCACTGTGCATGCACCTAAGCTATTATTAGTGCGCCAAATTGAGCAATTGCTACAGGAAAAAGCACACTGGATTCAGCAAAAACTCGCCAAACTGGCAGATAGCTTTGTACCGCCCATCACTTGGCAAGCCGATGAGCCACTACTCTACCTAGGCAATGACATTGTACTATCTGTTGAACAAACGCAACGCAATCAACGTACAAATCTAGTCGAAGACACCTTAAAGGTCAAATTAACCAACCCCACACCAGAACAAATCGCCAAACAAGTCATGCAGTGGTATCAAAAACAAGCCGCTCCAGACTTTGATAAGCGCCTAGCATTATTTGCCAGAAAATTAGGCGTAGCTACGCCACCTCTCAAATTATCCAACGCAAAAACTCGCTGGGGAAGCTGTAATAGCAAAGGGGTTATCAGGCTAAGCTGGCGCTTGATTCAAGCCCCGCCTGCAATGATTAATTATGTAGTTTGCCATGAACTGGCACATTTAAAAGAAATGAATCACTCACCACGCTTTTATGCCGTTTTGTCCCAGCTCATGCCCGAACATCGGCCAGTAGAAAAAGCACTCGACAACTTCTCTGCGCAACTCCAAAGGCTATAGGTCGTATAAGCCTCGAACAAAACTTTCTCCCAAGTGAATCACTTAGATGATGCCTAGTTTGAGCGGAGGTAATTTAATGAGAGTTTTTGGTGTGACGGTATTGCTCTTCTTACTCGCACTCTTAGCAACGCTTAGGCAGGTTTTAGCACAGCTTAAACAACTACCACATTCAGAGCCAATATTAAGTGTATCCCTTAGCGCTTTCATAGTAGCTGCGCCATCCTCAACAGCTTGAAACACATGCTTTTCCGTTACAGCATTACAAACACATACATACATGATAATTTTTTCATAATCATTAATGATAATTATTATGATTAAACAATGTGTTTGTCAAGCGACAAAAAAGACTATATAACTTGCTTTAGATTAAAAAACGGCTCTGGTACAGACTGGAATCACTTCAAGCTGCTTGCTATTCGCTCTGTGTTGCAGCGTATCAAATGCTTCGCACAAGATATTTTGTGATGAATGCCAAGGTAGCCTATCAAGCCCTGCTAATCCGGCACGTCATAAATTACATATGGGATTGACAAGGGATTTGTGACAGATTATCTAAAAGCGCTTTAGGTAACTACCCTACTAAAATCACAAAATCCCTGACGCGGTGTGCATCGCTTGCTCAGTAGACCGCACATCAGCATCCCCCCCTACAGTGCCATATCTGAATCTGATAACCCTCGCTTAACTTAGTAGTATGAGTGACATCTAAACCGACACTGATGATAGGGCAGCTAACAGCTACGCTGTTGGGTACACCTGTCGTTTCTGCATACAATAAAACCCCCAGCTAGGCTGAGGTCATTTAAAAGTGCGTTACAAGTGTCGCTAAGCTATATCTGAGATTGTAAATAGTTCTCTAAACCGGTATCTTCAATCAAGCTTTGTTGTGTTTCAATCCAGTCAATCGCATCCTCGCAAGACTCTAACAACTCAGTCAATAAGTCACGCGACACATAATCCTCTGCGGCTTCGCAGTCAGCAATAGCGGTAAGCAACTCAGGGTGCATCACTTTTGATTCAAGCGCCATATCACCCTCTAAACACTCAACCACATCTTCACCGATTAACAGTTTACCTAAGTTTTGCAGATTAGGTAGGCCTTCTAAAAACAACACACGCTCAATCACCTTATCCGCCTCTTTCATCACACGAATAGACTGCTTGTATTGATAGCCATCCAGTTTATCCAAACCCCAGTTTTTAAACATACGAGCATGTAAAAAGTACTGGTTAATCGCTGTCAATTGATGCTTGAGTACTTTGTTTAAAACGCTAACGCTCTTTTTTCCACCTTGCATCGTTTATGCTCCCGCAGTATTGCCATTGCCAGACATTTGGCTTTGCAAATAATTTTCCAAGCCTATCAATTTGATCAAACGCAGCTGTTTTTCTAGCCAGTAAGCATGATCCATTTCGCTATCATCGAGTTGCACGAGCAACATTTCGCGCGTCACATAATCTTGTACTGCCTCGCAAGTCGCAATTGCCGATTTCAAATTTTTAACTACGGCATACTCCAAAGCCAAATCCGACTCCAGCATGGATTTGACATCACTACCAATATTCAAAGCATCACGTTTGCCTAGGTTTGGCTTGCCCTCTAAAAACAAAATCCGCTGAATAATCGCAGTGGCGTGTTCGCGCTCGTGCAAAGACTCATGCAAACCATGGTCTGCCAAGCCTTGCAAGCCCATGTCTGCATACATCTCGCCATGAATCAAATATTGATCTGTTGCGGTAAGCTCACC
>CAZCBF010000014.1:0-23135 GCA_964496895.1 uncultured Methylophilaceae bacterium
TGCATCGACTGGGGCAAAGGAAGCTGTCGAATTACGAGATGGTGATAAATCACGTTACTTAGGTAAGGGTGTGCTTAAAGCTGTTGAAAATGTTAACACTGAAATTACTGAAGCAATCATTGGCTTGGATGCTGAAGAGCAAAGCTTTATTGATAAAACTTTGATTGACCTTGATGGCACTGAAAATAAAGACCGCTTAGGTGCTAATGCGATTTTAGGTGTTTCAATGGCTTGTGCGCGTGCTGCTGCTGAAGAGTCAGGCTTACCGCTTTACCGTTATTTAGGTGGCTCAGGTGGCATGCAATTGCCAACGCCAATGATGAATATTATTAATGGTGGTGCCCATGCTGAAAATAGTGTTGATATTCAAGAGTTTATGATTATTCCTGCAGGCCGCCCAACGTTTAAAGAAGCGATGCGATGTGGTGCTGAAGTCTTTCATGCACTGAAGAAAACACTCCATAAAAAAGGCTTTGCGACGACGGTTGGTGACGAAGGTGGCTTTGCGCCAGATTTACCATCAAATGAAGCTGCGATTCAATATATTTTAGAGTCTATCTCGGATGCTGGTTATGAGCCGGGTAAAGATGTTCACCTTGGCTTGGATTGCGCGAGTACAGAGTTTTATAAAGATGGTAAGTATCATTTGGCTTCTGAAGGGCTTGCACTGACTTCTGCACAATTTAGTGACTATCTAGCCACATGGTGCGATAAATACCCGATTATCAGTATCGAAGATGGTATGGATGAGTATGACTGGGATGGCTGGAAACTACACACAGACCGTTTAGGTGATACCGTGCAATTAGTGGGTGATGATTTATTTGTGACCAATGCTAAGATCTTGCGTGAAGGCATTCAAAAAGAAGTGGCTAATTCTGTTTTGATTAAAGTAAACCAAATCGGTACTTTGACTGAGACTTTTGAAACGATTGAAACGGCTAAGCGCGCTGGCTATACTGCTGTGGTTTCACACCGTTCTGGTGAGACTGAAGACACAACGATTGCAGATATCTCTGTTGCAACCAATGCGCTGCAAATCAAAACAGGCTCTATTTCGCGCTCTGAGCGCATTGCCAAATATAATCAGTTGCTTCGTATCGAGGAAGAGCTTGGAGATGCATCAAGCTACGCTGGTTTAAGTGCTTTTTATCAATTATTCAAATAACTGAATAAGGATTATCAGCTACCTTGAAAACATTGAGGATCATATTATTAGTTCTCATCATACTGATCCAATTTCCACTATGGTTGGGTCAAGGTAGCTGGTCAAATGTTTTGCGCCTTGAGTCCAAAGTTGCGCGGCAACAAACGGACAATCTAGCGTTAAAGCAAAAAAATCAAAAAATTCAAGCGGAGCTAGATGACTTGGCGGATGGTACGGATGTTGTAGAAGGCTACGCCAGAAAAGAGCTGGAGATGGGTAAGCAAGACGAAGTATTTATCCAATATGGTCAGCAAGCCTCAAAATAGAAAAAGCCTCTATTAATAGAGGCTTTTTTTTACCCGCGCCTTAGACTCTCGCACTAATCGGATTTAATTATTAAACCAACTAGTGTATGCTATTACTTCAATATAGTAACTTCACCGAATAAGCGTAAATCCTAATTCCTAGCTAAGATTTTGCAATTCTGTGGTTCATTGACTGATTGACTTTTAAGTCTAATAAATTCAATAACAGGACAATCAAATGAGCTTTGCAAAATGGTGGTTTAACCGCTTTAGAGCGTTCCGTAGCTTTAAATGGTATTACAACCCAAGATGGCTGAATATCGAACTGGGCGAACAGGCTGAGCCTGCTTTCAGGCAGCAGCTGCGTGAGAAAATCTCTAATCCAGACGGCAAAACCTATGTGCCGCCCGAGCTAGAAGAAATCCGTCAGGCGTATTAAAATAAGGCCATCGACACCGTCGAAGATTTCAGAAAGCGTTCTGGCCGTTTATTTAAAAAGATCGATGTATGCGCAGAGAAGGGCATTACAAATGCGCACCTGATGCGACGTGATTTGTTTAGCTCCTCGAAGACATTGGCCTTTATGGGCAAGTGGAAATTAGTGGTTTGGCTCATTTTTATTTTTGGCCTTTTTGGTTTAGCCGCGCTGGATTTTGCCCCCACATTATTAGTCTTTGAGTCGTTGATGGAGAGTGATTCTGTCTCGATTGGCGCTGCGTTGGGCATGGATGATGATACGGCTCGGCTTGGTATTTTAATCCTATCTACTTTTTCATTTTTGATGATTATTGTCTTGATTGGCCATGTGGTTGCCAAGCTGGTGGCCTCTAGTTATCTGGATGGTGAAGTGCCAGTGTTTGGGCTTGTCATCTCCCTTGTTGTGGCATTAGTCTTTGTCGATGTGGCTTGGATTCGTGAACAGCATGAGATCAAAAATATCGAATCCAGCTACGAAGCGTATACCCGGAGCTTTAACAAAGAGATATTAATGGGGCGCCGTGCTGAGACTGAAAAGCCGATGGCGATTGATGAGTGGAAGCCGGGTTATATTACGCGTGCATTGTTTAGCTCAGCTATTTTTGTGTTGATCTCAATCATGATTTTTATTGTTGCAGTGTATTTCAGTCTTTGGCGTGTTTATGGGGATATTCGCATGATTACGCGCCACTTTAAGCAAAATAAATATCGAATCAATTGCGCCAAACTCACCGCTGAACTGAGAAATGAATCTAACCTGCTCAATAATAGTTGGGAAAAATTACGTCAATCGGCGCAGATGGAAGTTGAGCAATTTATGATTGGTGTGCGCCAAGGTATTCATACCAACCTTGATCAATACGATGAAGGACGTGCGCATCTGGATAACATCGAAGCCGCTATTTCTGATATCAATGAAGAGTTTTCAAAGCGTTTAGAGTTACCTGTGTCTTATCGTAATGCCGATGTGACCTTAGTGCCAGATCACGAAGAGGAGTGGGGCTTGCGCTACAACACCTTTTTGACTGAAGCCGTGTTGTATGAAGCCTATGAAAAAGGTTTAAAAGATGCTGTGAACTCAGGGGTGAGTAATTCCGATTCCGCCGTGAATGCCATCGTGGATTATCAAAGTAGTGATGCAAAGCGCCCTAATTGGTTACCAGGACTGACACACGAAGAGTGTGACAAACAATATGTTGCTGGTTTTGTAGAGGGTACAGCAGTGCCGTATGGTGCAGCATGGTTTAATCAAACATAAATCAATCAGCAGCAAACGAATGGATAAATCGTTGGAGAAATACATGCAATTTAATCAATTAACACATCAAGCCATTTCATTGCTCGGCACAAGTCTGCTGGCTATCGCGTTAGCCACACCTGCATTGGCAACTGAAACACTGGCCTATTTTGATGCTAGCTCCTCAGCAAAGCAGTATCATCAAAATTACATGCAGGATTTTGAAAAGTATGTTGCCAAAGCCAAAACAGGTGATACTTTTGTCTTGAGTCGTATTGACTTAGAAACACATCATTTTTCACCTTTTGGGACATATAAACTAGAGGCACCACGCAAAGGGATTTCTGCTAAAAAGAAAAAAGAGTTGGCCGCTGAGTTGCGTGACAACATCGTAATGGCGGTGCCGATTGAGTTGAGAAAACCTTCGAAAGTGGATGCGACCAATATTATTGGCGCTTTGAATTCTGCGAATGATTACTTTGCGCAAAAGAAAGTCCCCTCTGGCGAGCGCGTTATTTTGCTATTTACTGACGGCATGGAGCAAAGCAAACTCAACCAGATCAATATGGAAAGGCATATTCCTAAACGTTTACCATCATCACTCACATTGCCCGAATCACTCAATGCCAAAGTGTATATGATCGGTATTTATGCACCGAATAAAACAGGTGCAGAAGCCGCGATGAAAAGTTTTTGGCAAAAAGTGGTGAACAAAACGGGTTCTAGTTTGGAAATGTTCTTGCACCGTTACCCATAATGTTTGCAAATTGGCTATCTAAAACCGTAGCGTGGTGGTTTGCGATATTGTTGCTCATGCTGCTTTCTGCTTGTGGTACAAGCGCGCCTGAAAGGCAAGCGGCATTTGAGACCAAACAGGGCAAAGCTACACTCAGTCCAATCAACCAAACCCAATATCTTTTTCTAGGAGAGGAGGAGCAAGCCTCTGTTGCTTATCAAGTTGAAGGTACAAACAAGCTAACTAAGGCTGTCGATATTTTGATTTTGTTTGACCGTACGGGCAGTATGGAGCGCGAGATTAAAGAGACGGCCAAAGCCGCCAGACATATCGTTAACGATATTCAGGATGCCGCACCAAACACTCGGTTTGCTGTCGCAACAGTTTCTGATTATTCCCCAATGTTTACCCCTGCAAAGGACACACGCACCTGGCTACTGCAAGCTGATTTTACCCAAAGTGCTGTTGCGATTGAGCAAGCAAGTAAGTCGATCAGTCTGGTCAATGGCGGTGATAATCCAGAGGCGTATAGTCGTGGCTTTTACGAGGCCTCTGAAATGCATTGGCGTGCAGAGGCTAAGAAAATCATTGTTTTTTTTGGTGATTCTATTGATCACCCAAAAGATCCTGGACGTGACCAAATCATGGGTACTGCCGATGATTTAACCATTGATAGGGTACTTAGCAAGCTGCATTCACAGCGCATTAATATTGTCGGTGTATATACTTCAGACAAGTCTGAAGTTAAATCTTTCTTCCGTAAAATCAGCCAACAAACCGATGGTGAGGTGGTATCACTCGCTGATGCTTCTGAGTCTGGTGAGCTGATCATTGATTCGATCAAAATGGCATTGAGACAAAAGGTGCGTCTAACTGCCAGTGGTAGCTATCAAGATTGGGTAACGGTTGAACAAAACAATCATGGTTTATACGGTACCGATTTTAATATTCAAATGAAACCACCAATATCAACACCAGCAGGGGTTTATGAAATCTCTTTTGATTTCACATTGGACGCGTCAGAAGATCAGCTTAGTGGTGTAACACAACGAAGAGACGTCACCATCAAGCTGGTGACTGGCTGGTATAACCATCCACTATTACTTTGGTTGCCGCTGTTATTTTTCTTGTTATTTTTGCTATGGAGTGCATTTAAAATGCTATCTGGTGGTTATCGGGTCAAACGCAGTATAGTTCGTAGAGGAAGGTATGATATGGATACTTATTCATGGCGACATCTATTGATGGATATTGCTTTTCTCATCACACTGTCTTCGACTCTTTTGGCATTATATTTAGGTTTTCAGGATCTTGTTCTAAGTCAGGTTTTATAGCGCATTGTTAGCCTGTTATACGGCTTGTAAAAGGAGGCATCAAAAATGCAATTTTTTTTAAAACGATCTTGTATATTGTTATGTTTGATTTTTACCAGCTGCACAGAGCAGGTTGACCGTGTTGAATCTGTGGCAGATTCATATGTCGGTGGTTATGACTATGCAAAGCGCGTTGCTGATGCTGGAGAAACGCCCAATTGTGGTCAGATGAAAGGTGATCAGTTGCAAAAGTTCGTTGCTTTTGAAGGTTGCAGAGCTTATTTAGCACAACACATAGAGAGCAAGGATGAGCATTCATTTCATGATGATGAGTGGAAAACGGATGGTGATGATTGGTCGGAAGACCAGCCCATAGAAAAAGACATTAAAAAGTGTATGAGACAAGGTGTGCCAAAAGAATACCTAGCAGAATGCTTAAAACTACAGACTGAAAAAGATATTGATAGTAGCGACGAAGGTTTTGAAACGGATGATAGCGAGTTTTCAGATGAATTTTAATGCTTCACTCACTGCTAACACTTTGGCGACCTGCTGATAGGTGATTTGCTTTTTGCGTAGTTCTAACTTTAGCACTTCGATTAAATCAGCCGTTTGAGCCATCAGCGTATCCTCTATGAGTGTCTAAGATTCTTCATCAGCAATGCTATAAGGCAACGGGTACGTTTGGATAGGGTTATTTTCCCAGTTGAGTGGGGATTCAATATTTTTAGTCCGACACTCAAATAGAATGGCCACACGGTTTTCGGCACCATCGGGCGAGACACGTAATACCTGACCAACCTTATAACCGTTTTCGTCAGACACTTCATCTCCCGCAGCGGGAATGATTTCGTCAGACACTGATAGGCTGCCAATATACGCACGGCGGCTCACTTTGCCGAGATAATGTGTGCGGGCAACAATTTCTTGGCCGGTGTAGCAGCCTTTTTTGAAGTTAACCGCATCGAGTTTTTCTAGGTTAACCATTTGTGGCACAAAGGTGTCTTGTGTAGCGGTCACGATCTCTGGAATACCAGATTGAATCGCTAGCCACTCCCAGCCTGCAGCATCGACAGTATCAAAATCAGCACTCAATTTCGCATTCAGTGCTTCGCTATTGTCTGCACTTGTGATCAGCTGAAAAGTCGGTTTGGCAAATGGCATGCGTATGATAGTCACTGCATCATCGCTGACTACATCATAGGGCGCTTCTGGCACACTATCAAAGTGCTTGCTGAGTAGTGCAGCGGCTTGATCACCTGAAAAGCCTAAGCGTATAGTGCTGTCTTGTTCATCGCTGAGTGTGACTTTAGAGCGCATGACAAACATTTGTAAACGCTTTTGCACGCTAGGTGCCAGTGCAGCATCTAAGCTGAGATAAAGCTTTTGATCGTGTTGGAACGCAAAGAAGAATGCGAGTAGGCGGCCTTTGGGTGTGCAATAGCCACTATATTGACTGTGACTAGCATTGACTGCATTCACATCATTGGTGACTTGGCCTTGTAAAAAGGTTTTAGTGTCTTCTCCACTCAGTGAAATTAGCCCTTTGTGTGAAATATCCATCATGACATTACCGCGCTTCAGGCGGGCAATATCGGCTTGCAAGGCATTGGCTTCTTGTGCTTTCATAAATAACTTCTAAGGAATAACCGGTTAATTATAACGTAAGCACGAGATGAATCAGCCGCTGATCGTACATTTGAAAGCTTCACAACAGCTTTGTATCGCCTATTTGTTATTGGCTGTAGTCGTAGCAGTGGGTATTTGCGCACTATCTATTTTGATATGGCTAAAAGCTGCGCTGGTGTTTATGCTAACAGTGCTGATTATTAGGGTGATCTATCAGTATGCCATGAAAAAGGCTGCAAACAGCATCGTGGCTTTGTTATATCAGCCGCAATTGGCACAAACCTTGGTATGGCAAATTGAAAGCAATGATGGCACCCGGCAGCCAGTGCGGCTGCGCTTGCAAGATTGTTATGTGACAACTTATTTGACGGTGTTGAATGTGATGCCAGTTGGACCACGGCAGCGCTGGTATCACCGATCTATGGTGATTGTGATATTGCCTGATAGCCTAGCAGTAGATGACTATCGACGTTTGCGCGTGTTATTAAAATGGCGCAACCATCAAACTTTAGATCAAGTGTGATGATTATGTTTGCTATTGCGCATTATCATGCGCGATGGTTGCCGCACGGTTAGTGTCTGTTTTTGAGCGCTTTTTACGTTTGAATAGTCGTTGCCAGAATTGTCTGATAGAAGCCTTAGAAACATAGGCACTGAGTAGTAACAAACCACCGAGTGCTGCTAATACCTTATGTAAATCATATGGTGCAATGTCTCGGCGTGCGGGTTTTTGTTTTTTCATCGCTGCAGTGAGTGTCTGAAAATTTTTGCCTTCAATATATGTAGCAGCGATGGTTTTGGCGATTTTTTTCAAGTAAGCCTCGTCCAGCTTAGAGACATAACGGTCATTTGCACCACTGGCAATTTTATCGTCACGTGCACCTAAGTTAGAGGCCGAAATCTGTGCAATCCCAGGCTGTACAGCAAAGCTTTCGTTAGACCAATAGCCGATGACCTGATTGTCATCGCTGAGTTTTGGTATGCCAGCACCTGTCTGTGTGCCCACACCAACCAATAACCAACCATCAGCGCCCTGAAAGCCATCAATTCTGCGCTTGTTAAATAAATGCAGCTTAGGCATTTCTTCGCCGTCAGTAAAGAACACGACTTGCGCTGATTCTGGGAAGGTGCGAATCGAACGGTTAATCGCATAAAGACCTTCACGAATACGGCTATTACCTGACCAGATAGTGCGCCAGTCTAAGTGATCAATCGTGTCTTGCAAGGCGGCAAAGTTATCGCAGACTTCAATCGGATGGTATAGCGCAGCCACACTTACACCAGCAAATAAGCCTATGCTGACTTTGGTGCCGCAGGGCAGGGATGAGACCGTTTCGCGCATCAGCTTTTGCATATGTTGCATGCGCGATGCTTTTTTGCCCTTAATCGTCATGTCTTGCGTGTTCATGCTCTGCGAAATATCGGCAACTAAGAAGTAAGTATAGATATTATGCTTCAGCGGAATTGTGGGGTGAAACAAGGCAGCGATCAAAGACAGCAAAGCCAGTGCTAGCAATAAAAAATCACGTTGATGCTTAAAAAAGTGAATAATTTTTTGCATTAAGGTAATCCCACAGGGATATTACCCATAATTAAGCCAGGTGAGTCTGATTCGCCCACCCCTGGCGTTGGATTGTCTGGCAACAAAGTGATCACACGGTCTAGGTTGCGTCTAGTGCCCCAGTTGCTATTGTCGAGTTTGAGTGCTTGTTTATAGGCACTATAAGCTTGATTGAGTTGAAATTCGATTTGGTCGCGCTCTTCCACTGTTGCGTTATTACGAAAGAAAAGGGCCTTCAAAAAATAGCTGTTACCAATATTATGAAAGACGGCTGCACGTTGGGTGGGCGTGCCTTTTTGCGTAAGCTTAGTAAAAAGATTGGTTGATTCTTTTAAAGAGCCTTTTTCGCTTAGCCAGTAGGCCGTTGCGTATTGCGCTTCATAGCTTTGTTTATCTGTTTGTGGGTTTTTTGATGTATTAACCGCTCGATTAAACGCATTAATTTCATTAATGCGTTGCCATTGTTGAAACGCAATCATGGTTGCGATAATTGCAATGGCAACCAATAGCCAAGAAAGGTGTTTTACGGTAAAAGCGCTTAGGTATTTCGCCATGTTTTAAACTCCAAATATTTCACGGCCAGCAACAAGCTGATCATCAAAATAGCAATCCAATAAAAATAATGGGTAAAGTCTTTGCCCGGAATTTTTTCTAAGTATTGAATCGGTTTTTTTTCTTTTTGGTTAATGTCTGAAATCGCTGAGGCGAGTGCTTTGGGATTGTCGGCCTCATAGATTTGAAAAGGTGTCGGCAGTGCTCTAAAGTATTCGTACAATTCCCGTTCTGCTGGTAAGGCTTTATTTTCTGGTGCTTTGTAATTTTCATCAATCACACTTCGACTATTGGGCTTGGTGAGAATAATCCAGTACAAGCTGATGTTATAGCGTTGTAACCACTCGCGTAATTTTTGTTGGGCATTCATCCCCATACGACCAGCACCATCTGAAAGCAAAATAATGGCGCGTGAGCCAGAGTCAGCGACATCTTCAAATAGACCAACTGCCGTGGTTAAACCACCACCGATATTGGTTTGAAAGAGAGAGTTACCAGCGGTTGCACGAATCGCAGCTAAGACGGCTTCACGGCTCTCAGTGAGCGGCAATACATACATGGCTGAGTTACTAAAAGTGATCAAACCAATCATGTCATTTTGACGTGACTCGACAAAATCGACCATCAAACGACTCGCGGCGACTGATTTGGTTTCGCCGACACGGCCAACTTTATGTCCACCGGAGAAGGCGTCATCCATACTAGCACTGCGATCCAATACGATACCAATTTGCGCACCGATACCTGTGCGCTTAACTTTTTGTTCTAGGCTATGCGGGCTTGCTAAACCTAAAATCAAGCTAGCCAGTGCCAGACTGGCTAAGATTTTGAGTAATAAACCAACAAAATCAGAGAGTGGGTCATCTGGAATCAAACCGACCCAAGAGTAGCCTTGCGTGTGGTGGCGTTCTAATAAAATAGGCACGAGCGCCAACGGCAGTAACCATAATAATTGCGGGTAGTTAAAGACCATTTTGGCTATGCCTTAGCATCTTGTGCAATGTCTGGGGTTAGACCACGTTCGCAGTCGCGCAGATGTCGACATAGCTTGAGCAATGCGGCTTTATCAGTACTTGCATTTTGATCTTGGAAAAACTGCGCATGTGAAGCGGTAAAAAAGCCATCGATCACTGTTTTTGCAGGGGCAAATTTAGGGTGATCTTTTAAAAAAGCTTCCACTGCCTCACTAAACATGGTTTGACCAGCCGTTTGATTGAAGGCGGTGTGCACGGCTTGCATGGCATTTTGCCGCCCAGTATTGTCATCTGGCAGTTTATGAATCTTGCGATAGGCTCTGGCAAAAGGCGCGCCCATGCGTGGCAACCATGCGAATTTACCATAAATATAGAGCAAGCCTAGTAACGCAAGTGCCAATGTGGCAAGTGATATATAGAGCTTATTGTATTGTTGCTTAGCTGAAATATTCAGCGGCGGCGTGCGTGGATACATTTCTTCTTTAAGCTTGACCGCACCAAAGACTGAAAGCGGTGAAACCCGAAAACTAAAAGAAGGGATTCGGTACTGTACGACTTTTTTGGTTTTGAGGTTGCGTACTTTGACATATTCAGCACGTAGTGCGGCAGGTTTTGCCATTTTCGATGTGGTAAAGACTTGATAGCCCAAGTCAATGTCATATACCGTACGATCACTTTTTTCTTCGACAGTATGCTTGGCTTTGAGTAACTCAATGCCAATTTTTTTACCGCGATAACGATGCTCATAACCTTCGATCGGTAAGGTTTCTTCTACTAATTGATAGGGTTTTTTGATCGTGAGCAAGATGTGTCGTTTGAGCACATCACCAACCACATAGCCAGCATCACGGGTGGGGTTATCAATCTTAATCGAGACATATTTTTCGTCAATATCGGGCAGATTGAAGTCAGCCATTGCACTGTGGGTCAAGCCTAACAGGCATAGCATCATGATTAAACGCATAGTGTGTGTGGCGCGTGTGAGATCGGTACGGTTCATGGTTTAAGGGGCTACATATTGGTAAAAATAGTCTGTTAATGCATCGGCATCAAAGTCGTTTTCCACGAAAAAAGGCTGCATGTCATAGCGCAAAAACATGTCTTCGATTGCTTTTTTACGATTGGCAAAGGTTTCTAAAATGCGATCTTTATAGCTTTTGCGCAAAAACAGTGTGCGCTTTTCGCCTGTCTCTGGGTCTGTGATGCTCGTAATGCCAAAGTCGGGTAGGTCGGTATATTCGGTACTATCCCATAAAACCACAGGCACAATATGGTGCATCATCATGAGATCTAATGAGGCTTCTAGTGTGTCTAAAGGCATATGAAAATCTGAGATTAAAAAGATCAAACTGCGCGTGGTTGGCAGCAACTGTACCAATTCGCTCAAGGCACTTTGCCTTGCCTGGTCTGGTTGATAACTGCGTAGTTTTTCAGCGGTTTCGATCATCCAGTGTGGTCTTGCAGAAAGGGTGCAAAGCCACTCTTCTTTGACCTCATCATCAAATCCAATCAAGCCCACAGGGTCACCATTGTGCGAGGCCGATTGTGCGATCGATTGAATCACATCTGCAGCGATATTGAGCTTGCTTTGTTGCTTGCCATATTGCATTGAGCCAGACAAATCACATAAAGCAAAAATGGGTATCGCACTTTTTTGATTAAAGATACGCACATAGACTTGTTCCATTGGGTCTTTGATGGTTTGACGCACATCAATACGACGTGGGTCAGGGTAGGCCAGCAGTGTTGTATGGCCGCGGAATTCCATGCCCATGCCCTGCTGATTACTGCGATGGCGACCAGGTCGAGTAGCGGTTGAGCGCCAGCCAATGTGATACGTAAATTCTTTAATGTCAGAAAGCTGCATAGCGTTTTTTTTTATGGTGTCGCGATTGTATTCATAATGCCAGAGAGCATTTCTCTAGAAATTTCACTACGGCGCATTTCGTATACAGGGCTAAACACCACGCGATGCGCGATGGTCTCGTGAAACACGGCATGAATGTCGTCTGGCAACACAGCGTCGCGTTCATTGAGCCATGCATTGACACGCGCCGCGCGCAGCAACATGCCCATACCGCGTGGGCTGGCACCTGAGACGACAAGGCGTTTCATGTCCACACCGGATACATTGACACCGAAGTCTGTGGGCGTTTTAGTCGCACGCCATAGATTAAGGGCATACTCTTTAAGTTTTGCACTGGCGGTAATGGTGTTTTGCAAGGTGCTGGCAAAGCTATTTAATTGGTCAAATTGCAAGATGTCTGCGGGCACTTGATCAATCAATGCATCGACATTATGAAAGCGCGTATCAAACACAAGTGCTTCCATATCTGATTGCTCAGCAGGCACCATAATTGGTATTTCCATCATAAAGCGATCGCGCGCAGCAGATGGAATATCAAAGGTTTCTTCACGCTCAACCTGATTGCGGTCAGCAAATACGAGCATGTGTGGAAAATAGTGTTCTTTATTAAACGCTGTCAAGGTGCGCTCTGCCATCACACGTAGTAATAGTGAGTGCACTTGTGGGCGAGCGCGGTTAATTTCGTTAAAGAAAAATACCGATAAATCTTCACCTGAGAGCAACAGTGGGCCAGGACTGACATGTGGCTTGCCATCCTCACCAAGGTAGGTGTGGTAGACCAAGTCATTTGGCATTAAGTCGATGGTACCTTCTATACGCTGGTAACCCCCACCAATACCACGGGTAAAGGCACGTAGCAGTGTTGTTTTGCCGACACCGACATCGCCTTCTAGTAATACGTGTCCGCGTGCAAAAATCGCGGTGGTGATCTGACGAATGGCTCGCTGTTGGCCAATGACGACCTTGTTGACTTCTTTTTCTAATGTCAGCGCTTGTTCGCGCCAGTCGGCTAGTTGACGATCGCTCATTTGGTGCTTCCTGTCTTGAAAGTAATATATTAATAAAATGTTAGTACTTGTTACAAACTATATAGGAAAATTTCCCGAGTGTATACAGGTTTGTATAGTTTTTGATTCTAATCAATAAAATCTTGAGTCAGCAGAATTTAGACGATAAATAAAGTAAAAATCGTGACTAAGTAATTGAGTCTTTTGTCATAATCCTTTACAGTGAGGGCTTTTAGTTTATGGCCTAAAATATCTATATCTTAAGGCTCTCTCTCCATTATTAAAAGAAGTTTGTATGTCAAAACAAAACAGTTATACCAAAGAAGAATTACTCGCATGTGGCAGAGGTGAAATGTTTGGTGAGGGTAATGCACAGTTACCGTTGCCACCGATGCTGATGTTTGATCGTATCGTTAATATTACCGATGAAGGTGGTGCTTATGGTCAAGGCCAGATTATCGCCGAATTAGACATAAAACCTGATTTATGGTTTTTTGACTGTCATTTTACGGGTGATCCAGTGATGCCGGGTTGTCTGGGTTTGGATGCTATGTGGCAATTGGTAGGTTTTTTCCTTGGTTGGAAAGGCGGTCCTGGTCGTGGTCGTGCACTGGGTGCAGGAGAAGTTAAATTCTCAGGCCAAGTATTACCAGCAGGTAAAAAAGCTACTTATACCATAGACCTGAAACGTGTGATTATGCGCAAGCTTGTTATGGGCATTGCCGATGCTACGATGGATATCGATGGTCGAGAGATCTATGTAGCCAAAGATTTACGTGTTGGATTATTTACCCGTACTGATAACTTTTAATAAAACGGTTTAGGAGACAGCATGCGTCGTGTCGTCATCACAGGCTTTGGTATCGTATCAAGCCTTGGCAATAATAAAGAAGAGGTTTTAGAAAGCCTGAAAACTGGCAAGTCTGGCATTACACATCAGCCAGAATATGCAGAAAACGGCTTGCGTTCACATGTAGCTGGTTCTGTTAAAGGGCTTGACCTTGCGGCGATGATTGATCGCAAGCTAATGCGCTTTATGGCAAAAGGCCATGCCTATAGTTGGATTGCTATGCAAGAAGCGATTGCTGACGCTAAGCTTGATGAGTCTTTAGTGTCTAATCCGCGTACGGGTTTGATCATAGGTGCTGGTGGTACTTCTACAGAGTCTATGTTGCAAGGCACTAACACGCTAGCTGAAAGAGGCATCCGTCGTGTGGGTCCTTATATGGTGACCAAAACCATGAGTAGCGGTATTGCCGCTGTGCTGGCAACTGGCGCTAAAATTAAAGGCATCAATTATAGTATTAGCTCAGCTTGCTCAACCAGTGCGCATTGTATTGGTGCTGGTGTAGAGCAAATTCAGCTTGGCAAACAAGATGTTATTTTTGCTGGTGGTGGTGAAGAAGAGCACTGGACCATGAGCTATCTATTTGATGCGATGGGCGCGCTCAGCAGCAAATATAACGATGCACCTGAAAGTGCTAGCCGTACTTATGATGCAGACCGCGATGGTTTTGTTATTTCTGGCGGTGGCGGTATTGTTGTGCTTGAAGAATACGAACACGCCAAAGCGCGTGGTGCCAAGATCTATGCCGAAGTCGTTGGCTATGGCGCAACCTCAGATGGTTATGACATGGTGGCGCCAAGCGGTGAAGGTGCAGTGCGCTGTATGGAGCTAGCCATGCAAGGGCATGATGGTAAAGCGGTTGATTCTATTGACTATATCAACACACACGGCACTAGTACACCAGTGGGCGATACCAAAGAGCTAGAGGCGATTAAAGAAGTCTTTGGCGACTCAGGTGTGGCGATTGCTTCGACTAAATCACTTTCTGGTCACGCACTGGGTGCCGCAGGTGTTAATGAAGCGATTTATACCTTGCTGATGATGGAGAATGATTTCATTGCCGCCTCTGCTAATGTAGAGAATTTAGACCCTGCGGCAGAAGGCATGAATATCGTGACCGAAACGCAAGAGGGCGTAAAAGTGAGCACCGCTTTATCCAATAGCTTTGGTTTTGGCGGGACGAATGCTAGCTTAATCTTATCGAACAAAGGTCTGTAATTCAGAACTATTCATGATGTTGTCTAATCAGCTTAAGCGTTGTGTTGTATTTTTATCTATCTTAATTTTGAGTGCTTGCGCGACGATCACAGGTGGTGATCAGCGTGTGTTGATTTCTCAACAAATGGTAGAAGAAAAAATCAGTGAGCGCTTAAGTGCGCCGATTTCCTTGCTGAAGATTTTTAATATTCAACTTTCAAATCCTAAAGTCGCTTTTGATGAGACACAAAATCGCATGCGGGTCAGTCTAGATAGCGACTTGACCAGTCTATTCATGAAAGGTGAGCATGTTAAAGGCTTGGCGGAATTGTCTGGCGGCTTGGAGTATGACCCTGCGCGTCAAGCAGTGGTGCTGCAATCACCTAAAATTGAAAAAATCGGCTTTGGTGAGATGGATGGCAAACAAGAGGATATGTTAAATGCTTTTGCCAATGTGATCAGTAGTGAGCTGCTGAATGGGTTTGTGCTGTATAAGGTTGACCCTGCAGAACTCAATGTGAATGGTACGCAATATATGCCCAAGGCATTGGACATGACGCAGCAAGGATTGCAAATTACACTCAGCCCTGAGCAATAACATCATCGACCTCAGGGCAGCTTTTATATTGTTACCACCCGTGATGCGGGTGCTCATCTAATAGTGCTTGATCTTTAAATAAATGCACTAGTAACGCCCCAGCAACAAACCCACCAATATGTGCCCAAAAAGCCACGCCGCCTTCTTGGCTGCCAATAGAATTAAACCCACCGATGAGTTGTACCACAATCCAGTAACCTAGCATCGCGACCGCAGGGATTTTAAAGCGTGCTAAGAAGATTAGCATATGCACTTTAACCTTAGGGTAGAGCATAATGTACGCACCCATCACACCGCCAATGGCGCCAGAGGCACCGACCATTGGGATGGCTGAGTTAGGGTCGGCATAGATTTGTGCAGCAGCAGCGGCAACACCTGTGAGTAGGTAGAAGATCAAAAAATTGACTGAGCCCATAGCGTCTTCGACATTGTCGCCAAACACCCATAAGAACCACATATTGCCGATAATGTGCATCCAGCCACCATGCATAAACATGGCAGTAAAGATGCCCGGCCAGCCTAATGAGGGGTTAGGGCAGGCGATAGGGCTGTTGCTTGATGCATGGCCGAAGATATCGGCAGGGATTAGGCCATATTCACACACCGAGAACTGCAACTGCTCGGGTAATCCATAGCCTTGTAGCGTGAGCCAAGCGAATATATTGAGCGCGATGAGGCCGTAAGTGGCGTAGGGTGTGTAGATTTGCGGGTTGTCATCGCGGATGGGAAACATATTGGCTCCTAAGGTTTAATCGGTTTCGATAATGAGTGCTGCTAGTACATCGCGGCCTTCACTCATTAAGATGTTATAGGTTCTGCATGCGGCATCTGTGGTCATGCATTCAACAGGAATATTTTGTTCGCTGAGAATCTTGCTCAGTTTTGGGTGTGCAAAACGGTGCTTGCTACCCGTGCCTAAAATCACGACTTCTGGCTTTGATTCGGCGAGCTGTTCAAACGCATTTTCAGTCAATTGGTCGAAGTGGCTAATAGGCCAATCGGTTTGTAAGTGTTTTGCTTGTACGATGAGGCTGGCGTTGTAGTCTTGCGCGTTGACAGAGACTTTACCAGTATCAAAACCTGTGATGAGATTGTTACCCTCAGCTTGGGTTAAATGTAATTTCATCTTTCTTCTTCACTTTGATTGATCGAATATAGCCCCTCAGGGTATCATTACAGGTTATCTGTAATATATACAATGTGATATAGAAGCCAGTCAGTGGATACTTTACGTAAATCTTTCAAGTTAGACAATGTTTGCTACGATATTCGTGGGCCTGTGCTTGAGCGTGCCCGCGAGATGGAAGAAGACGGACAGCGCATTATCAAGCTCAATATCGGTAATCCTCAGCCATTTGGCTTTGAAGTGCCAGAAGAGATCTTGCAGGATGTGCTGCACAATATGGATCAAGCGTCGGGTTATACCGACTCTAAAGGTTTGTTCTCTGCGCGTAAGGCCATCATGCACTACGCGCAAGAAAAAAATATCGCCAATGTAACGATCGATGACATCATTATCGGAAATGGTGTGTCTGAGTTGATCGTGATGGCAATGCTCGGCTTACTCAATAATGGCGACCAGATGTTGGTGCCAGCCCCTGACTATCCATTATGGACAGCGGCTGTCACATTGGCTGGTGGTACACCACGACATTATATTTGCGATGAACAATCGGGCTGGTTACCAGATTTAAAAGACATCGAGTCTAAAATCACAGCCAATACGCGCGGTATTGTGTTGATCAACCCTAACAACCCAACGGGTGCGCTTTATCCCGATGAGATCTTAGAAGGCATTATCGAAATCGCACGCCATCACAATTTGGTGATCTTTGCCGATGAGATTTATGACAAAGTACTTTACGATGGCGCTAAGCATACCTCGGTAGCCTCTTTGGCAGATGATGTCTTGTTTGTGACCTTTAATGGACTCTCTAAAAATTATCGTGCTTGCGGTTATCGTGCCGGTTGGTTGATGGTTTCAGGCACTAAAAAGCTCGCCACTGACTATATTGAAGGCTTAGGCATGTTGGCCTCAATGCGTCTGTGCTCAAATGTGCCTGGTCAGTTGGGTATTCAAACCGCCCTCGGTGGTTATCAAAGTATTTTTGATCTAGTGTCAGCTGATGGCCGCTTGCTCAAACAGCGTGACTTGGCTTATGACATGGTGACGAGCATTCCGGGTGTGACTTGCCATAAGCCTTCTGCCGCGATGTATTTGTTTCCAAAACTAGACCCTGCCATTTATCCGATAGAAGATGATGAGCAGTTTGTACTGGACTTTTTGTTAGAAGAAAAAGTGCTGGTTGTGCAGGGCAGTGGTTTTAATTGGCATGAGCCTGATCATTTTAGGTTGGTCTTTTTGCCAGGTGTGGATCAATTGAAAACGGCGATTGAACGTTTGGATGCATACTTGTCGCGCTATCGAAATAAGTTTGCGAAAAAATAAACAGCATAATTAAAAAATAATCGTAGGGAAGTATTAAATAATGAACAGTTTAAAAATAGGCTTGTTAGGCATGGGTACTGTCGGTGGCGGTACTTACAATGTATTAAAAGACAATGCCGATGCCATTGGTAAGCGCACAGGCAAAGCCATCGATGTGATACAAGTGGCTAACCGCAATACTGATAAAGCTAAACAAGTTGTCGGTGACAGTGTCGCGATTACAGGTGATGCTTTTGAGCTGGTTAACAACCCTGAAATCGATGTGGTGGTTGAGCTGATCGGCGGCACGACAGTGGCCAAAGACCTCGTGATGCAGGCAATCGCAAATGGTAAACATGTCGTCACAGCTAATAAAGCCTTGATTGCATTGCATGGCAATGAAGTCTTTGCCGCAGCAAAAGAAAAAGGCGTGATGGTGGCCTATGAGGCAGCGGTGGCTGGTGGTATACCCATCATTAAAGCGTTGCGTGAAGGGTTGTCTGCGAACCAGATTGAATGGGTGGCAGGCATTATTAATGGTACGACTAATTTTATTCTTACTGAGATGCTCAACAAAGGCTTGGCCTTTGATGATGTGCTGGGTGAGGCGCAGCGCTTAGGCTATGCCGAAGCAGACCCTACGTTTGACGTAGAAGGCATTGATGCAGCACATAAATTAGCGATTATGGCGGCCATTGCATTTGGTATGCCGATGAAGTTTGATGATGCTTATACTGAGGGCATAACCCAGTTAACGCAGAAAGATGTGCAATATGCGCAAGAGCTTGGCTATCGCATTAAATTACTAGGCATTGCCAAACGTGTGGGTGAGCTAGTTGAATTGCGTGTGCATCCAACCTTGATCCCCGAAACGCGTTTGGTGGCGAATGTGGATGGTGCCATGAATGCAGTAGTGGTCAAAGGTAATGCAGTCGGCCCAACCCTTTACTACGGTGCTGGTGCAGGTGCTGCGCCAACAGCCAGTGCTGTGGTTGCTGACATTATTGATGTTGCCAGACAAGTGGCCTCAGCACCCGAAACGCGTGTGCCATCGCTAGGCTTTGGGGATGAGACGTTAACCGATATCACAGTGATGCCAATCAGTGAGGTTAACAGTGCTTATTATCTGCGTATTTGCGCGAAGGATCAGGCTGGCGTGATGGCTGAAGTGACGAAAGTACTTGCCGAATATCAAGTCTCGATTGACCAAATGCATCAAAAAGAGCACCCAGAAACAGAAGCAGACATTGTGATTTTGACGCATGAAACCGTTGAAAGTACGATTGATCAAGTGATTGCAGCGATTGAGGCACTCGAGGCCGTCGCTGGCACGGTGGTTAAAATCCGTATGGAGCCATTAAGCGCTTAAGCAGAAAAGTAAAGACAATACATGAAATATACCAGTACTCGCGGGCAATCCCCTGCACTTAGTTTTAGTGAAATTTTATTAGGTGGACTAGCGCCAGATGGTGGTTTATACCTGCCAGAAAGTTATCCGTCATTCACTGACGAAGACTTAAGCGCTATGCGTGGTATGCGCTATCAAGACTTGGCTTTTGCAATCATGCAGCGTTTGGTCGATGACATTCCCAAAGATGACCTCAAGGCCATTATCGACAAAACCTATCGCGAAGAGGTTTATGCCTACACGCGTGAAGGTCAAGATGCAGCGGAAATTACGCCAACCGTAAAGCTAGAAGATGATTTGTATTTGTTGAGCTTGTCCAATGGCCCGACATTGGCTTTTAAAGACATGGCCATGCAGTTGTTGGGTAACTTATTTGAATATGTGCTCAATAAAACTGGCAAGCAGCTGAATATTCTCGGTGCCACATCAGGGGATACGGGTTCTGCAGCAGAGTATGCCATGCGAGGTAAAAAAGGCGTTAGCGTCTTTATGCTGTCGCCACACAAAAAAATGAGCCGTTTCCAAACCGCACAGATGTTCAGCCTGCAAGATGAGAATATCTTTAATATCGCGGTAGAAGGCGTGTTCGATGATGCGCAAGACATGGTGAAAGACGTCTCTAATGATGCTGAATTTAAAGCCAAATACAAAATTGGCGCGGTTAACTCGATTAACTGGGGTCGAATTATTGCGCAAGTGGTTTACTACTTCAAAGGTTACTTTGCGGTTACCGAGTCTAACGATCAGCAGGTAGACTTTGCCGTGCCATCGGGCAATTTTGGTAATGTGTGTGCTGGTCATATTGCCCGTATGATGGGCTTGCCGATTCGTAAGTTGGTCGTGGCGACCAATGAAAATGACGTCTTAGATGAATTCTTTAAAACAGGCGTTTATCGTCCGCGTGGTTCTGCTAATACATATCACACCTCTAGTCCATCAATGGACATTAGCAAGGCCTCTAATTTTGAACGATTTGTGTTTGACTTGGTTGGGCGCGATAGTGCCAAAATGCGCGAACTTTGGGGTAAAGTAGACCAAGGTGGTAGCTTTGATCTCAATGAAGGCGGCTTGTTTGACCAAGTGGCTGATTATGGCTTTGTGTCAGGTAGTAGCAACCATGCGAACCGTATGGCGACCATTAAGGCTACACAAGCTGACTATGGCGTGACGATCGATACACACACCGCTGATGGTGTAAAAGTCGCACTGGAACAACGCACCGCAGGAGTACCAATGGTGGTGCTAGAGACTGCATTGCCAGCCAAATTTGAAGATGCGATAGTCGAAGCCTTAGGCGAGAAACCACCACGTCCAGCCGCATTAGCGGGCATCGAAGCCTTGCCGCAACGCTTTGATGTGATGCAGGCGGATACTGATGCCATTAAGCAATATATTGTCGATAAAGTGAGTGCTTAAATGCAGGTCTATCACGACTTACTTAACCATGTATTAGACTGCGGCACGCATAAAGGTGACCGTACTGGCACGGGTACGCAGTCTGTTTTTGGTTATCAAATGCGTTTTGATTTGGCAAAAGGCTTTCCGTTATTAACCACCAAAAAAGTCCACTTAAAATCGATCATTCATGAGCTGCTTTGGTTTTTACAAGGCAGTACCAATATCGCCTATCTCAAAGAAAATGGTGTGCGTATTTGGGATGAATGGGCAGATGAAAATGGCAACCTAGGCCCAGTGTATGGCTATCAATGGCGCAACTGGCCAAAACCAAATGGTGAGTCGATCGACCAAATTGCCAAAGTGGTTGATGATATTAAAAACAACCCGAATTCACGTCGTTTGATTGTTTCTGCTTGGAATGTTGCCGATGTTGATCAAATGAAACTGCCGCCTTGCCATGCCTTCTTTCAGTTTTATGTGGCAGATGGAAAATTATCCTGCCAGCTTTATCAACGCAGTGCTGATATCTTTTTAGGCGTGCCGTTTAATATCGCTTCCTATGCTTTATTAACCATGATGGTTGCACAAGTGTGTGATTTAGAACTAGGTGATTTTGTGCATACGCTAGGGGATGCGCATATCTATGCCAACCATCGCGACCAAGTGCATGAGCAATTATCACGTACGCCAAAAGCCTTACCCACCATGCAGATCAACTCAGCGGTGAAAGATATTTTTGGCTTTAAATATGAAGACTTTACCTTAACAGGTTACGACCCAGACCCAACGATTAAAGCAACGGTGGCGGTTTAACGCATTAGCGTTAGGGGCCTGAGGGCCGGTATTGAGTGTGTTTTTTAGTTTGATTAACTAAAAGGAGTGCTGATGCAACTGAATCTTGATTTCAAAATATTGATCTTTTTGACCTGTATGTTTGTGTTAACCGCTTGTGATCAGTTGAAGCTCCAGCCAGACAAAGTGATGCCTCCATCTAAATGTGAAGAGAGTACTCATAAGAAGTGTAATGCTGAGGGTGACTTGGGTAGTTTTAACTGGTTCTTAAAATCGATAGAAGAATCGCAGTGAGTGTTTGAAGTGTAGGTAGAAAAGAAGAAGGCGCTTATAAAAAGCGCCTTCGTTGATTTTTACAATGAGAATAAAATCAAGCGAGAAGCCTATCCAGTTTAATATTCACAAACCCTTAAATTGACAAATACTAAAAAGTCCTAGCGATAGTGCCTCTCGTATATATAAAGAGCGAATAGTGTGCCATCTAGTTATTATTCCCTAAGTCTTTGTAAATAAATAATAAATCAATACTAAAGCGTGTTTGTGTTTTAGTGATATTGGTTTATACCAGCAAATATGGTTCATAAAAACCATTGTGTGGTGGGTCAACCTTAAGTGACCGTACAGCAGAGTAGTGCATGTCACAACGCGCTATAATAGCGCTATGCAGAATTTATCAATGATCGTCGCCATGGCCAATCAGCGTGTGATTGGTATCAATAATAGCTTGCCTTGGCATCTGCCAGAAGATTTGAAACGCTTTAAAGCCTTAACCATGGGTCACCATATTATTATGGGCCGTAAAACGTATGAATCAATCGGCCGCCTATTACCTGGCCGTACCACTGTTATTGTCACAAGAAATCCAGATTATCAGGTGGAAGGTGCATTGATTGCTCACTCGCTGGAGGCCGCTATTGCCTTGTGTGATGGCGATGAGCAGCCTTTTTTAATCGGCGGTGCTGAGCTTTATAAAGTGGGCTTGTCGCTTGCAGATCAGATCTATCTGACACAGATACATGCAGATTTTTCAGGCGATGCTTTCTTGCCTGCCTTTGATCTAAGTACTTGGGGCGAAGTCTCTAGTGAGAAGTTGGTCTCTGAAAAGGGTTTGGAATACAGTAATATTCACTATCAGCGTAACGCTGATTAATCAGCTTGGTGCACACAATCGACATAGTATAAGGTCTTGCCGTCGATATCCGTTTTGACTAGCCCATGTACATCTGTCTCAAAGCCTGGGAATTGCTCGTTGAAGTCACGGGCAAATTTCAGATAATTGATAATCACATCATTAAACTGTTCACCGGGAATTAATAAAGGAATTCCTGGCGGGTAGGGTGTGAGTAAGACTGCGGTGATACGACCATTTAAGGCGTCAATCGGTACACGCTCAATGGCACGGTGCGCCATTTTTGCAAAGGCATCTGTGGGCTTCATCGCTGGCACCATGTCAGAGACATACATTTCTGTGGTCAGGCGCGCAATATTGTTGGCCTTGTAGACTTCATGAATTTGGGTACACAGGTCTTGCAAGCCAATGCGCTCGTAATTAGGGTGCTCTTTGACGAATGCTGGCAATATTTTCCATAAGGGTTGGTTACGGTCGTAATCATCTTTAAATTGCTGTAGCGCGGCTACCATGGTGTTCCAGCGGCCTTTGGT
>CAZCBF010000015.1:0-23127 GCA_964496895.1 uncultured Methylophilaceae bacterium
ATATCGTGACGGACAACCTACCCACTAGACAATATACTGTGCTGACATGGATTGCTCAGCAGGAGGATGTTGCAGTGCCCGCGCATCAAGCACCATTGGTTGGTGGTAAACGTTTGAGTAATCAGGCCATGTTACAAACAGGATTTCGTTTAAATTATCCTGATTTTAAGGAGGGGTATGCAGCATTGTTCCAACAACTTTAAGCCTGGCCTTAAACCCCTGGTCAGTATTGCGCTGACGCTGGTATTGATCGCTTTTAGTCATACGGTGTTTGCTAAGCCGACTTTTTCACAATGGTTGCAACAAGTGAAAAAAGAAGCACTGGCTAAAGGATTGTCCCCCAGTACTGTGAATGCCAGCATCAGTCATATCAAAAAACTGCCTAAAGTAGTTAAGCAAGACAAAAAACAACCCGAGTTTGTGAACACGTTTCACCGTTACTATCTCAACCACTTAACCCCCACGCGGGTGCAGAATGGGCGTAAGCAATTAAACCGCAATCACACGCTATTCCAACAACTCGAAAGTCAGTATCAGATACCAGCAGCCTATTTGGCCGCACTATGGGGTTTAGAGACTAATTATGGTGGTTACAAAGGCAATATCGACACCATGTCGGCGCTGGCGACCTTGGCCTATGATGGGCGTAGAGAGACTTTCTTTAAAGCGCAATTATTCGATGCCATGTGGATTGTTGAAAAGCATGGCTTGTCATTTTCATACCTCAATGGCTCGTGGGCTGGTGCTTTTGGGCATCTGCAATTTATGCCCAGTACCTTTAAGCAGTATGCGATTAATGGTGATCATAACCCAAAGATCGATATCAAAGGCTCTATCCCTGATGCCATGCATTCAGCGGCTAATTATCTATCCAGTATCGGTTGGCAACCCAACATGCCAAGTGCCATACAAGTAGAATTACCCCAGGGTTTTGCTTATCAACAAGCGCAATTAGAACAACGAAAAACCGTTGCGCAATGGCAAGCGCTAGGGGTCGTCGCGATTCAATCTCATATGGAAGATGCGCTTTTTGCGCAAACACACCGTGCCTATCAAACCAGGCTTAAAGGGCAAAGGGTACGTAATCGCTTTCATGTTAGTCATGTGCAGTCTCAATCATTGCATAATGTGGTGAGGGATATCAATGCAAAAGCGGCAATTTTGCTACCTCAAGGTTGGCAAGGCCCTGCTTTTATGGTGTTTGATAATTTTGATACGATTTTGAATTGGAATCGCTCGATCAACTATGCTTTGTGTGTGAGCCTACTAGCGCAGCAATTGAAAGATAATACGGTAGTGACAGCTTTGGGTGCGACAAACGCGCAAACCTTAACCAGACGCGAAATGCTACGTTTACAACTCTTACTTAAAAAGTCAGGCTTTGATCCTGGTCCGATTGATGGCTATCCAGGTCTTAAAACACAAGCCTCCATTAGACGATATCAACTTGCTTACCGCTTACCAGCAGATGGCTATGCCAGTATGCGGCTGTATCATCATTTAGATAAGCAATTATATAAGCCTACGCAAGCGAACTAATATTTGCAGCTTTAATCACAATCAGCTAGAATCACGCTTCTTATCTTTAGGCGGTTAGCTCAGTTGGTTAGAGCGCTTGGTCGACATCCAAGAGGTCATCAGTTCGAATCTGATACTGCCTACCAAAAAAATATCGTATTCTCAAGTATCCTTGTATAAGTAAGTAACAGTCTTGTAGTTTTTCATCGGCTATTGATGATTAAATTTCTATCACTAAGCTTCATAGGCCTGCACCGCCCTCATTGCTTTATTTCAAATGTATGAAATAAAGCACTTTGTCTGCACTTATTACAGTTGGATACATCTTTCTCTTATAAAGAAACAACTTGAAAGTTCCTGCACATAGTGTTGATACACTTATGACCTATAGTTAACACTCATTAAAGTATTAGGTAGTAAAGAACTGTTTTTAAAAGCATTAATAACTTTGCAGTTTCGATACACCTTACATTCAACTGATTGTATTGGAG
Source organism: uncultured Methylophilaceae bacterium (assembly GCA_964496895.1). Taxonomy (GTDB): domain Bacteria; phylum Pseudomonadota; class Gammaproteobacteria; order Burkholderiales; family Methylophilaceae; genus Methylotenera. The sequence goes on from CAZCBF010000015.1 coordinate 2,010, forward strand.
GTTCGAGATGGATAGATTGATTAGACTTTTAAATGTGATTCGCAAGCGAAAGCTTGGTATCTGGGTCGGGGCTATCGTTGGCGCGATGGTGTTTTTAGCGGTGCCAATGACGTTTAGCTTTTTGTATTCGAGCTTGATTTCTTGGGAGTCAGCGCATGTTAAAGGTATTTTGGCAATTGGGTTAAATGTATTGACCTTTGTTGGGATGATACTTTTAGCCATTACAATTTTTACGGTTTTACGCATCATGATTGCGCAGCTTTTCCGCTGCCGCTGGTATCGATCAAGGTAATTTGATTGCGCGACTTAAAAAGCCACCAAAAATGATTGGTGGCTTTTTTGTGTCATGAGATTGATGCACTTGCTCGGTGATCGGGTCTTACAGTGCTAAAATACGCGCATGTTTGACCACAAAGCTGTGTTGAAAAATTTACCGAGTCTCCCCGGTGTTTACCGCATGATTAATGCGGAACAAACGGTGATTTATGTTGGTAAAGCCAAAGATTTAAAAAAGCGCGTTTCGTCGTATTTTAATAAAAATCTACCTAGCCCGCGTACGCGCATGATGGTGTCTCAGATTGCTGCGATAGAAACGACAGTGACGCGTTCTGAAGCAGAAGCCTTGTTGCTGGAAGACAACTTGATCAAGAGCTTGCAGCCGCGCTATAACGTTTTATTTAGAGATGATAAGACCTACCCTTATGTGACATTGTCTGGTCACACTTACCCGCGTTTGGCTTTTCATCGCGGTAAGCAAAAAAAAGGCAGCCAGTACTTTGGTCCTTTCCCCAATGCTGTTGCGGTCCGAGAGAGTATTCAGCTGCTGCAAAAAGTATTCAAGCTACGTACCTGTGAAAATACAGTGTTTAACAACCGTAGTAGGCCTTGCCTGCAATATCAAATTGAGCGCTGCACTGCGCCTTGCGTGGATGAAATCAATGAAGAAGACTATCGCGCAGATGTTTCACAGGCGGTGAAGTTTTTACAAGGTAAGACAAATGAAGTCCTCGATGATTTAGGCGAGAAGATGCATGTGGCCGCGGAGTCACAATCGTATGAAACTGCGGCAGTTTATCGTGACCGTATGCAAGCGCTGAGACAGGTTCAAACCAAGCAGTTTGTGAGTGACTTTAATGTTTCTGATGCGGATGTGATTGCCTGTAGTGAATTAGAGGGCCAGCATTGTTTAAACTTGGTGATGATCCGTGGTGGGCGACATTTGGGGGATAGAAGTTATTTCCCCAAAAATACTGATGGTGAGACTTTGGTGACCAGTCTCAATGCGTTTCTTGCGCACCATTATATCGGTGTGAATACACCGCCGTTGATCGTGGTGGGCGAGCCTATCGAAACAGAAGTCATTGAGAATGTGTTAACTGAGCGCGCCACGCGTAAAGTAAAGATCAACACCAAGCCCATTGGCAACAAACGCGTATGGCTGGAAATGGCAGAAAAAAACGCACAGCTTGCATTGGAGCAAAGGGCCGCCAGCTCAGCCAACCAACAGGCTAGATTGCTGGCCTTGCGCGAAGCGCTCAAGCTAGAAGACAGTGTTGAGCGGATTGAATGTTTTGATATCAGTCATACCATGGGTGAGGCAACGGTAGCTAGCTGCGTGGTGTTTGATCGTGGGGATATGCAAAACAGTGAATATCGGCGCTATAACATTAATGGGATCACCCCAGGAGATGATTATGCTGCCATGCGCGATGTGCTCACACGGCGTTATAAGAAAGTAGCCGCAGGTGAAGGGGTTCGGCCTGACTTGATCTTTATTGATGGCGGTAAGGGTCAGCTAGGCGTGGCAATCGAGGTGATGGAGGAGGTCGGGCTTGATATTTTGATGGTCGGCATTGCAAAAGGTGAAGCGCGTAAGCCTGGGCTTGAGACGATGATTTTTTCTGACACTGGCGAGCTGCTCAATCTAGAAAAAGATAACCGTGGATTGCACCTACTGCAACACATTCGTGATGAGTCGCATCGTTTTGCGATTACTGGCCACCGTGCTAAGCGCGGCAAAGCGCGAGTTAGCTCTAGTTTAGAAGAGATCGAAGGCGTGGGCGCTAAGCGCCGTAAAGCGTTACTGACACGTTTTGGTGGTTTGGACGGGGTAAAAAGTGCTAGTATTGATGACATTGCTTCGGTAGAGGGCATTAGTCGTATGATCGCTGAAAAAATTTATGCCACCCTGCACTAGTACTATATAGAGACATCAATAGAAAGATAAAACACATGCAATGGAATATCCCCACAATGTTGACTTGGATGCGGATCTTACTGATCCCAGTATTTGTGGGCGTGTTTTACTTACCTACAGATGGTAGTCACTTTTTTTCTGTGCCAACCGATTGGGTCAATTTGACTGCGACGATTATTTTTATCATTGCGGCAGTCACTGATTGGTTAGATGGCTTTTTAGCACGCAAGCTCAACCAAACCTCTTCTTTCGGTGCTTTCTTAGACCCTGTGGCTGATAAATTAATGGTTGCAGCGGCCTTGATTGTGCTGGTAGAGCTCGAACGCGTGGGTGCATTAACCGCACTCATCATCATTGGGCGTGAAATCACGATTAGTGCATTGCGCGAATGGATGGCAGGAGAAGGGCACAGTAACAGTGTTTCTGTGGCGATGATCGGCAAGGTGAAAACCGTAGCGCAGATGGTTGCGATTGTATTTTTATTATATTGGGATTCTTTTCAAATTAATTCTATGACAATTGACACGCAGCTCTTTGGTCAGATTTTAATTGGTATTGCGGTGATATTAACTTTAGTATCAATGGCTTATTATTTAAACGCCTCCAAACCAAAATTAAGTGCCAAATAAATATGACAAATGTGACACATTTTTCTTGACACTAAGCTTAAAAACATTAGAATGACGACCTGACTTCAATGCGGGAATAGCTCAGCTGGTAGAGCGATACCTTGCCAAGGTATAGGTCGCCGGTTCGAACCCGGTTTCCCGCTCCAAGAATTCTAGATAATAATAACAATATCAAAAACTTACGGCGATCGCGCAATGCTTTCGCCGTTTTAGTTTACAATGTGTTGCTTGTTGTTATTTCAGACAAAGGCGCGATAGCAAAGTGGTAATGCCGTGGACTGCAACTCCTCTATCGCCGGTTCGATTCCGGCTCGCGCCTCCAGACCTTCAGTCCATCTTATAGTCGTTTTTGTTTTTTACAGTAGTGTGTTTGTTTTACACTAGGTGGATTCTCAACAATCTCTCATTGAGCAAATGTAATTTAAGATAAAAAACTCAATTTGTTTTTACAATCTTAAACGTAACGAGTTTGCTATTGTTGAGCCATTCCACCTTCCCTTGAGGAAAAAGTTTAATGCTGGGCAATAATAAAAGCGCTTCGATATCATCAAACATCCAACAGGCGATTAATACAGTCGTTACTACTGATTTAACGCCATATGATGTCGTCTCATTTGATATCTATGATACTGCTGTATTAAGAAAAACATACGAGCCACGTGATGTTTTCTTAATGGTGCAAGAGAAACTCTTACTCTCACACAAAGCGCGTGCTTTTCAGGCTTATGCGAATCGCCGTGAAGTGATTGAGCGCAAACTCATTGAGACCGTACGCGCTGAAGATTATGGCAATGAAATTACACTCGATGAAATCTATGCGTCATTAGTCCATTATTATCCCGAATACACCGATCATGTGGATATGCTCAAGCAAGTTGAGCTAGAAACTGAACTAGCACTAACCATCCAAAACCCCATGATGTATCGCGTTTATGAAAATGCGATTAAACAAGGTAAGAAGGTTATCTTTGCCAGCGATATTTATTTACCTCAGTCGCACATGGCTGCCGTGTTGAAAAATGCGGGTTATGATAGCTATGATCAGTTATTTGTTTCTTGTGAGCTAAGCGCCAATAAGTCTTCTGGCAGTTTGTTTCAACATATTCTTAAGACACTGAATTTGAGCCCAAGTAAAGTCGTACATTTTGGGGATAATGACTGGTCAGACCGCGAGATGGCACAACGCAACGGTATCACTGGTATTAAAGTACCTTATGCTGCAGACCTGTTAGAAGATCACCGCTATAGCCCAAAAGATGTCGAGCGTAATATTGCCAACAGCCTATTTAAAGGAGCGATCAAAAACCATTTGATCGCCAAAACCGATCACACGCCGTTTGATATTGGTTATGAAGTTCTGGGTCCACTGGTTTACTATTTCACGGATTGGTTTGCGACGCATGCGCGTCAACAGTCTATAGAGAATATTTATTTTATTGCGCGAGAAGGTTGGTACTTGCAGCAAGTGTTTGATCTCATCAAAGAGAAGCGCGAGCTGCCGATTAATAGTCACTATCTGCTCGCCTCAAGACGGTCTTTGTTGTTTCCATACATCGACAGCAACCTTGAAGAAGGCTTTACCAAATTTCTTATCTCCGAAACCACGCAGAAATTATCTGATTACTTGGCTTCTATTGAGATTAGTGCAAGTGATGAAGAGCTTAGCTTGGCTGGCTTTAGTGGCACAGGTGAAGTGATTAATGCCAAAAACAATCCGCATGATTACGCACGTTTGATTAAGTTACTCAATCTTTGCAAAGAACGTATCCTAGCCAATGCAGATGAAGAGAAAAAACTCTATGTGAAATACATGCATTCGATTGGCATGATGCAAAACAAACCTGTCGCGGTTGTTGACTCTGGCTGGTTTGGCAATGGGCAAAAAATGCTGTTTAGGTTTTTGCAAGACAATGGGTTTAAATCCTCACTGCATGGCTTTTATTTAGCCTTGCATAGAATGGCAAAAGAAAAGCTCACTGGCGATTCGATTGGACATGGTTTCTTATTTCAGTTTGACACGACTGAGCAAAATACAGAGTTGTTTATAGAGCTAGCCAAGGTGGCTGAAGTCTTGTTGAGCGCCCCTTCAGAAAGCTTTAAGCGCTTTAAAGAGGTAGATGGTGCGTTAGTGCCTGTGTATATCAGCGAAAACGGTGCGAATAATCTTGCGCCAGCAATTGCCCAAATGCAGCAAGGCTCACTCAAATTTGTGCAAGAGCAATTAGCTTTTGATCCAGAGGGGCAATACATGCCTGATAAGGCGTTGGTGAAAAATGCATTCTTGAACTTTATCGAGCAGCCAAGACAATACGAGGCGGAGATTTTTGGCGCGCTGCCTTATGAAGCGAATATGCTTCAGGGTGAAGAAAAACCTTTTATTGAGGCCAATAATTCAATAAAAGAGGTCTTTAAAAACCCGAAAAAAGCGGTTGAGGCCTTTAATGATAGCCATTGGCGCGGGGGCTATTATCAGAATACTAAATCCTATCCGATACGAATGCTTTATCAATTCGCAAGCCGTTACTTTTATGAAAAGACGCCAGCTTATCGATTGTTGCGCAAAATCAAAAAGCGTATCAAGCCCTAAGCACTCGGGGTGCCGTATTAGTAATACACACATAGAGCGCCCTTGTGGGCTGACAACTCCCTTCACGCCATCACTATTGCATTGCCATAGTTAAGACTTTAATTGTAGTAAATCTGATAAGTGATTATCATGAAAGCTTTTTTAGGTTTTGTAGGCGCAGATTTTTAATTGCTTCTTCAACGATCTTCAAAACCAGACAAGAGTCGTTTCATTCAAACAATATGCGAGGCTTATGCAGACTAAATTGCTTGATTGCTTCTTTACAAAACTTTGTATCATAAGCATTGATCAGTCTGGACCATTTTAAGATGGGCAGAAATGTCATAGACATAATAAGACTAGCCGCGAAGGGAATTAGCTAAGCATGGCGCAAAAAAAAGTAGTAGATTCGTTATTAGATAGTCTGGTAATCATTTGCCGAAGTGAGGGGATTGCGACCTCTAAAGATGCATTGATTGCTGGGTTGCCAATGCGCAATGGTAAATTAACGCCCAAATTACTCAAACGTGCTGCTGAGCGAGTCAATCTGGCCGCGAATGTCATGCGCAAATCCTTGCATACGGTTCGTGGCGAGTTTTTACCTGCGATTATCTTGCTCAAAGATGAAAAAGCGCGTGTGGTTACCCGTGTAGACCATGATAACAATAAAGTTTGGGTGATCTTTCCTGAGCTGAACGATGCTGAAGTAGAAATGCCGCTCGATGAGTTAGTTGAGCGTAGCTCTGGTTATATGATTGTGGCCAAAGCAAAATTCAAGTTTGACCAGCGTGCCCCAGAGGTGGGGCAGGTTAAAGAGCGTCATTGGTTCTGGGGCGCTATTTCAGAAAACAAACACATTTATCGTGATGTGATGATGGCCGCTTTATTGGTGAATATTTTTGCCTTGTCGATGCCGCTCTTTACCATGAATGTGTATGACCGGGTATTACCGAATAAAGCGATTGAAACGCTGTGGGTCTTTGCTGCTGGTATTGCATTAATCATTATTGGTGACTTGATTTTAAAATCGATGCGCGCCTTTTTTATCGATTGGGCTAGTGCCAAGATAGATGTAAAGCTCAGTGCCCGTATCATGGAAAAAGTGTTGGGTATTCGGATGGAAGAGCGTCCGAACTCGGTTGGTTCTTTTGCTGCCAACTTACGTTCGTTTGAGACGATTCGCGACTTTATTACTTCTGCAACGATTACCACGTTGATTGATATTCCATTTGCCGCCATCTTTATTGCGGTGATTGCTTGGGTTAACCCTTGGATGACCTTACCACCTTTGGTTGGTGGTCTGGTTATCTTGATTTACTCTTTCACTGTGCAATCTAAAATGCATGAGATTTCCGAGACCATGTACCGTGCAGGTGCGATGCGTAACTCAACCTTGATCGAAAGCTTAACCACCTTGGAAACGGTTAAAGGTCTCGGTATTGAAGGGCGCATGCAGCAAAAATGGGAACAAAGTGCTAATTTCTTAACCGAAGTGTCGAGTAAATTAAAGCTGTTATCTGCTTCGATTACCAATGGCTCTGCAACCGTATTACAGCTGGTTAATGTGGCGGTGATTATCGTCGGTGTGTATCTGGTTTCAGAAGGTGAGTTGACCATGGGTGGTCTGATTGCCTGCACGATGTTATCAGCGCGTGCTTTGGCGCCTATTGCACAAACTGCAGGCTTATTAACGCAATATCATACGGCTTCAACCTCCTTAACTTCGCTCAATGAAATTATGGAAAAAAATGTTGAGCGTCCAGAGGATGATGCTTTCTTATCACGTAACTCGTTTAGAGGTGATATTGAGTTTAGAGAAGTGAGCTTCCGCTATCCTGAAGCCGATCAAGATGCACTGACAAAAGTGACGTTTAAGATTAAGGCAGGCGAGCATGTGGCTTTATTAGGCCGTATGGGCTCTGGTAAATCAACGATTAATAAATTGATCTTAGGCCTTTATCAACCGACTGAAGGTGCGATTTTGATTGATGGCATTGATTCTAGGCAGATTGATCCCGCTGAGCTGCGCCGAGTCGTCGGCTATGTGCAGCAAGACACTGATTTATTCTTTGGTACTTTACGCGAAAACTTAACCATCGCTGCGCCACATGCCGATGATAAAACAGTATTGGAAGCTGCACATGCAGGTGGTATTGACCGCTATGTGAATAGCCATCCAAAAGGTTTTGATATGTTGGTGGGTGAGCGAGGTGCAACGCTTTCAGGCGGTCAGCGCCAAGGCGTTGGTATCGCACGTGCTTTAATTAAGAAGCCTTCTGTATTACTCCTAGATGAGCCGACTAGTGCCATGGATCATTCTGGTGAAGAAGAAGTGAAAAAACGTTTGATGCAGAGCGCCATCGGTAAAACGGTGGTGTTGATTTCGCATCGTTCCGCGCTTTTTGATCTGGTTGATCGCATTATTGTGATTGACAGTGGTCGTGTTGTGGCTGATGGACCTAAAGATCAAGTTACCGATGCCTTGCGCAACGGCAAGATTGGTAAGGCGTTGTAAGCATGAGTGAAAAACTATACCAAGGCATTAGCAAATTTTTTGCTGCTGGTGGCGCGCTTTCGTGGCTGTTTAAGCCCATTCGCCTTTTGTTAAATCGATCAATCAGTGATGAAACAGTTGAAGAAAGAACATGGAATCAGGAGGCAGAAGAAGTGATCCTAGAACAATCGCCAAATAGAGCAAGATCAATTATGTACACCATGTTTTTGGTGTTGATTGTACTCATCGTATGGGCTAATTTTGCCGAAGTGGATGAGCTTACACGCGGCGAAGGCCGAGTAATTCCCTCTAAACAAGTACAAGTGGTGCAGTCATTGGATGGCGGTATCGTGTCTAAAATCCTAGTGAATGAAGGTCAACAGGTGACCGAAGGTGATCCGCTGATTCGTATTGACGAAACGCGCGCGATTTCATCGGTACGCGAAAATAAAGTGCAGTTTCTGGCTTTGCTGGGTAAGCAAGTAAGGTTGAAAGCCTTGGCACGCGGTACGGGCTACAACCCACCAAAAGAAGTGAAGAATGATGCGCCAAATATCTATGCGCAAGAATATGCTTTGTTTAATGCTAGCCGTGCAGAGCTGCAATCATCGGTGAGTATTTCTAGGCAACAAGTGACACAACGTGAAAAAGAATTGCTGGAAGTGCAATTCAGTAAAGAAAGTGCCGAAAAAATGTATGACTCTGCTGCGCAAGAGTTAGCTTCTACCAAACCATTGCTCGCCAGTGGTGCTGTTTCAGAAATTGATATTTTGAAGCTTGAACGAGAAGTCAATCGCGCACAAGGTGATATTGATCAGGCCACTGCTAAAAGCGCACGTATACGGTCAGCAATTGCAGAAGCAAAACGCAAAGTGATTGAAACCGAACAAACATTCAAAAGTAAGGTGCGCACGGAATTAAATGAGGTGACGGCCAAGCTTAACAGCTTAACCGAAACACAAGTGGCCCTAAAAGACAAAGTCAAGCAAGCGACCTTGAAATCGCCAGTTAATGGTACGGTGAGTAAGCTGCATTTCAACACTGTTGGTGGGGTGATTCAGCCAGGTAAAGAGGTGATGGAGATTGTGCCGTCGGATGATGCTTTGGTGATTGAGACTAAGATCCAACTCAAGGATATTGCCTTCTTGCACCCAGATCAGCCTGCAGTAGTGAAATTGACTGCTTACGACTATACGATTTATGGCGCATTAGATGGCCTAGTGGAAAATATTGCTGCGGATTCTACGGTTGATGACGATGGTAATGCTTATTATTTGGTGCGTGTACGTACGTTGAAAAATAGTTTGGGTGAGGGCTTGTCTATCATTCCAGGTATGTCCGCGCAGGTGGATGTCATGACAGGTAAGAAAACAATCCTTTCATACTTGTTAAAACCAGTGTTACGCGCAAAGGCCTATGCCTTTACCGAGCGCTAAAGGTTACTTACATTTTGCTTATCATACTCATGCTATGATGATAGGCATCACTTTGATAATGTTAATTGTTAGGTGAGAAAGCAGATGGCCAATTCAACAGCAGTAATGCCCGAATGGGATTATTCAATGCATAGTTATTTTATTACATCATTGGCTGAGCCCATCGAAAGCTGGTTGACAGCTTTTCCAGATTTGACTGTATTGCCAGTCTTCGATCAGGACGTCGTACACTTTTCCGATGGCACTGACAATCCTATTCTTTGGTTACACCAGCCTAATCAATCGGCAGATAGTTTTGCTGAAACCTTGCAAGCCATTCAAGCCATTCGTGCAGAACAGGCTGGTGCTAAAATTATCGTGCTGACCAACCAACCAGACGACAAACAGACCGTAGCCTTGATTCAGGCAGGTGCTATGGGCGTTTGCCATGCTTATGCGGATCAGTCAGTATTGACTAGGGTGTTTCACGTGGTTGCCGAAGGTGGCCTATGGTTAGGTGAGTCAGTGTTGCAGCAGTTGATTGTGACTACCCAAGCACAAGTGGGTAGTAGCCGGATCAATGTGGACACGTTGTTAGCTAAACTCACGCGTAGAGAGCAACAAGTCGCGCAACAAGTGGCTAAAGGGTTGACCAATAAGGAAATTGCGAGGGAATTAGAGATTACCGAGCGTACGATTAAAGCGCATGTCGCTAGTATTTTTGAGCGCTTAGGCGCAAAAGACAGGCTGCAATTGGCACTTATGCTAAATGAAAAAAAATAGACTTTTAATTTATTAGCACAAAAAACGCTGAATACTAATTCAGCGTTTTTTTTATCCCCTCAGCTTAAAAAGCCTATCAACTATGGTGTTGATGGCGTAACCGGCTTTAGTTGATTTGTTTCAGCTATCCAGCAGATCATAATTCGACACCAGGGCCAGTCATACCATCTACACCAATTTGCTTCAGTGCTGAAATTTCTTTGTCTGATCGCACGCCCTCAGCAATCGCGAGAATACCAATAGAATGGGCAATCATACAGATGCCGCGTAGCAGTGTTTTGTTCGCTTCATTCTGATCAATGTCTTGAATAATCGAGACATCTACTTTGATGTAATCTAGGCCGATCTCATGTAAGTCTCCCAAGCGCGAGAGTTTGGTGCCAAAATGCTCGATACCTACTTTTGCCCCACTTTGTTTGAGTGCTTTGGCAAAGGTTTTAAATGCAGCCAAATCACTAAAGACGCCATTTTCAGGGATTTCAAAATACAACTTACCTGCCAGTGCTTTATTTGCTTGGATCAGCGGGATTACTTTTTGTTGGAACTCTGTATCCAGCATGGATTTAGCCGATAGATTAATGCCGATGGCTTCTTTGCCGCCTTTGACGGCTTCAATGGCCGCTTCAACAACGAGTGTATCAATCCTGGGTAAGAGTTCTAGCTTATTGGCCCAGTTGATAAATTCGCCCGCACAATACCAAGGTGCATTTTTGCGCAACTGTAAGCGCACCGGACTTTCCCAATGAATGAGTTTGCCTTTGCCATTGATTACGGGGTAATGCTCAAGTTTGACGCGTTTGTTGTCTATCGCTCCGATTAATAAAGGTAACCATGCGATTTTGCTTTGTTGCTTAAACTGATCTTTATCTTCTTGATCAACAAAGTATAGGATGTCTTCTGGCTTATCTCGATTTTTGGCAATGTGGTTTTGTACCATTGAAATGAGCTCATTGGTTTTGTCTTTCTTGTTAACCTTGATCGCACCTGTTATAAAGTGTGGTTTGAGCATGAGCGCTTCTGCATTGACCAAGCGGTTGAGTAAATGTCTGACTTTATTGCCAAGGATTTGCGGGTCTTTTGCTTCACTGGAAAATACTGCGAAGTCTGTCCCGTTAATGCGAGCAGCAAATTTTGCAGCATTGTCGATACACTCGTTTTGTAAGGCTTTACCAATTTTTTTAAGTAGTTGATTGGTCACATCGCGGCCTAGATGCTCATCCATTGTAGGTAGGTTGGTTAACTTAGCCACCACTAAAGTCCCTTGGTCAAAATACTCTTCATGCGTAATGCTTGCATTGGATTTTTTGACAAAGAAATCATGATTCATCAAGCTAGTCACAGGGTCAAAGTCGATCTCAAAACGGAGCGCTTCTAGTCTTGCAGATTCTTCAAACACGGTTTGTTTGATTCGGTTGGAGAGGCGGTTCATTGCTTTCACCACCGTTTTAAATTCCAATGTTTCAGGCTCTTGAATGCTGATAAAGCGGTGCTCACCAATGGCTTCAGCTTGATTGACTACATCGTCCAATGGAGAAAGAATGCTTTTTAAAGCGCGTGAGCCAAGTAGGGAAATGAGTAGCGTTAAACCCAATGCCCAATACAAAATATATTGTGTTGATTGCCATAGTTCATCGTAAGCAAAATGTACATCTGACGCTAAAGTGATCGTGCCAAATTGTTTCCATCCATCTTGAATGTCAGCAATGCCAGGCGCCACATTGATCGAAATGAACTTTTGAAACCACTTAGGTGCTTGCGACGTTGTCTCTTCATTACGCACTTCATTGATCATTTGATCATTAGGGTCTTCAAGCTTGATAAAATGATAATGCCCAGAATCAAACTGTGCTGCCATCAGCAGCTCAATGGTTGTGGGATCTTTGTCCATTTGCGAGATCGACAGCGCTAGTGCATTGGCATTATCAATATTTTTCGTTTGCATTTGGTGCTCTAAAGCTTGTTTGCTATTGAACACGCTGAATCCAAAGCTCCCTAGGGTTGCCATCAACACCGTAATCAAGATCGCGAACCAAAGTTGTTTCGTCAGTGACATATTGCTTCCTTTTGCATAAGCTCGAATGAAGGTTATTGTAGCCCTTCTTGTTGTAATTTAACTAAAAGGTTGCGCCAGCGCGATAAGCGAGAAGATGCGCTGCCGCGATTTTGTGGGCTATTGGCAGCCCACAAGCCCTGATCATTAAAACTAAAGATTGGGCTTAAATCTGAACGACTGGAGGCCGGTAAAATTTGTGGTTTGATATTATCCAAAATATACGGCTCTGAGCTTGGGCTAGGATAATAGCTCAAGACCATATGCGCTTGACGCCGACCGTTGTAGTAAGCTTTGACATAGGTCAGGCGTAGCTTTTCGTTTGAAATGCCAAGAATCTTAAGAAAGACATATTTTGCAATGGCAAAATCTTCGCAGTCCCCAGCGGCAATGCCGATGGTTTCACCTGGCGAAGCCCAGTAATCTTTGGCCTTGTAGATAAATAAGTCATCGCCATAATCAATGTGTTGATTAAAAAAATGATTAATTTGCGCCAGCTTGTCTGATTCACTTGTTTGCCTGAGTTGACCCAGTAGTTGGTTGAGTTGTCCAGCTAGTTGAAATGCTTGTGTACCATAGCGCTGTTGCATGACTTGCGAAAAATACTGCATATCAACTGCTAGACTCGTTACAGATGTAATCAGCAAGGCAAGTAAGCCCAGTCGATATGGCCATTGCTGTATCAAACGGAAGGCTTTCTCCATTTTGTATTGCAGCGCTGTGATTAAAAAAGCTAAATAATTCAATTGCGTAGCCGTAGTAATAGTGATGTGGCAAAAAATGTTCACGGATAGAACATTAGAATTATGCAGCATAGAGGGTGTGCAATAAGGCGGAATTAGCCGAGTATATAGACCTTAATTTCGAGACTGCAATTCACAATGGATGGCTTTTTATTCAGATCGCCTAATTTTGTGTAAAGCAGTGTAAATACCCCTCTTTTTATGCCTTTTATTGGCCATCAGTACAATAGGCAGACATCATTAAACAGGGTTAAATACCACCATACCAATAGATCAAGCAAATAAGGACTTACACATGGCAGTCATCGGCAAAATCATTTCAATGGAAGGTGTCGCGAATATTATTTCATCAAAAGGTGAATCTCACGCGGCGATTCCTGGTGAACAGGTGCAAACAGGCGATACTTTACAAACGCCTGCGGGTGTGACTGTAAAGGTTCAGCTAGAAAATGGCCGCGTGATTGACGTTGCTGCAGGGCAGATGCTGACCTTTACACCTGAACTGACCGAAGCCATTGCACCTGATCTTAGCGGTGGCGAGGTTGATGTGGCTACGATTGATTCTGTGATTGAAGCGATTGAAAATGGTGAAGACATTAACGAAGTACTTGAAGCGACTGCTGCTGGTGGTGCTGGTGGTTCAGATGGTCGTCATAGTGCCGTTTTCTTAGACCGCATTAGCCTGTTACTGAACCCGCTTGCTTTGGGTCAAAATAATGCGGCTAACAATGCCGTGAATGAAGAAATTACGGATGGTGCTTTAAATCCACTGTTAGCCGAACAGTTTGCGCCATTGCCTGCCACAGCGCCTATTATTGTAGATACGGTCACCTCAGGTTTTGCGGACCCTAATAATCCCGGAGAATTGTTAGGTGATCAAGTGTTTGAAGGCGATGCGGATGATCCATTGGTATTCCAAGTGGGGCTGAATGCTGAAACCACTGAAGACACTGTGGTGACATTAACCTTTACTGATAGTGAAAATGGCGTGGTGGGACAAGACACCAGTACGACGATCAGCGTTGGTTTTGTTGGCCTAGATGGCGCCTTGACTGACTTTACGCCAGTTTCCTCCGATGGTGGCGTAACCACATACACCATTACGGTGCCTGCAGGTACACAAGATTTTGTGGTGGTCTTGCCGACAACAGAAGATGCTGTGGTCGAAGATGCAGAAACAATTACGCTCACTGCTGCGACAGCAGCAAATGATGCAGCGAATACGCCTGCGGCAACTGGTACGATTCTGGATGATGATGTGATTGTGTCTAATATTACATCAGGTGTTGCTGACCCAGCTAACCCCGGCGAACAGCTCGGTGATCAAGTTGAAGAGGGTGATGTGAATGATCCTTTATTATTCCAAGTCGATTTAAATCGTGAAGTTGTGAATGCTGCTGGCGAAGAGGTGACCTTGACCTTTATTGGTGGTACTGATGATGGCACTGCTACTTTCGGTACTGATACTTCTACTGCGATTTTAGTGAGCTTCGCGGGCGGTGCCTTTGAGGCGGTCGAGGCGACACCTGTCACAAATGGTGATACCACCACATATACGATTACCGTGCCTGTGGGTGTGCAAAGTTTTGTGGTGAATGTACCGACAACTGAAGATGCTTTAATTGAAGATGCTGAGAACTTGTTGTTTACCGCTACAACAGAAAGCAATGATGCAACTAACACACCAGATGCAGTCACGGGTATTATTTTAGATAATGACACTTTGATCGTTGTCGATACTGTGACTTCAGGCATAGCAGATCCTGATAATCCAGGCGAACGCCTTGGTGATGAGGTGATTGAGGGTGATGTGAATGACCCATTGCTGTTTGAGGTGGGCTTAAACGCAGTCACATTGGATCAGGAGTCAGTGACGGTTACTTTTGCTAATGGCTCTGGTGAATTTGGTGTTGATACCGCGACTGATATTACTGTTGACTTTGGTGGGGGTTTTGTTGATGTTGAGCCAGTAATCGCTGCCGGTGAGAATGGTACAAATTATACTTTTGCTGTGCCTGCGGGTGTGCAAACGTTTGTTGTGAGCTTGCCAACAGTTGATGATACAACGCAAGAAGATTCTGAAACAATCTCTTTTACTGCCGCAACCGCAAACAATACGGATGCCGATCAACCTGCCGCAGTCACGGGTACGATCATAGATAATGACACCCCAATCTTTGTTACTGGTGTGCAAGCGGGTACTGGTGAGTTTGACCCAAGCATTCCTGGTGGTATTGATGGCTCGATTGTGAATGAAGGTGATGAAACTGATCCATTGCAATTCCAAGTCACACTTAATGCCGCAACGCCTACTGGGACAACTCCTGTTACATTAGTCTTTACTGATCCGGTAGATGGAGCGGTTTTTGGTACCGATACCACCACACAGATTTTAGTTGATTTTGGTGAAGGTCCTGTTTTGCAAGAGGTTGTACCGGTCCAAGAAGATGGTGTATCGACTTATGTGATTAATGTGCCAGAGAATGTCACAAGTTTTGTTGTGAATGTGCCAACGACAGATGATGAGCTTGTCGAAGAGGCTGAGCAGGTGTTGTTCACCGCATCGACAGACCTGAATGGTGTTGACGGCAACCCAGAAACACCAGGCAATGTGACAGGCACCATCATTGACGATGACACGCCAATTTTTGTCACGGGTGTACAAGCAGGTACAGGCACGTTTGACCCAAGTATTCCTGGCGGTGTTGATGGCTCTATCGTGAATGAAGGCGATGTTGATGATCCACTTTTGTTTCAGGTGAGCTTGAACGAAGAAGTGCCATTTGGCGGTGCAGAGGTGACCTTAACCTTCACTGACCCTGAAGATGGTGGCATTTTTGGTACAGATACTTCGACAGACATTCTAATTGACTTTCAAGATGGTGAAGGCTTTGTAGTTGTGACTGCGACACCGACTCAAGTCAATGGCGTAACGACTTACTTGATTGAAGTGCCACAAGGCGCACAAGGTTTTGTTGTGAATGTGCCAACGACTGATGATGCATTGCTAGAAGATGCTGAGCAGATTTTATTTACGGCTTCTACTGAGCTCAATGGTGTTGATGGTAATCCTGAAACACCTGCAAATGCTACAGGCACTATTATTGATAACGATACGCCAATCTTTGTGACGGGTGTGCAAGCAGGTACAGGCACGTTCGACCCAAGCATTCCTGGCGGCGTTGATGGCTCTATCGTGAATGAGGGTGATGTCAATGACCCACTTTTGTTTCAGGTGAGCTTGAACGAAGAAGTGCAGTTTGGCGGTGCAGAGGTAACCTTAACCTTCACTGACCCTGAAGATGGCGGCATTTTTGGTACAGATACTTCTACTGATATTTTAGTAGACTTCGGTGAAGGTTTTGTACCTGTAACTGCGACCCCTGTATCGGCTGATGGCGTAACGACTTACTTGATTGAGGTGCCAGAAGGCGCACAAGATTTCATTGTGAATGTGCCAACGACTGATGATGCATTGCTAGAAGATGCTGAGCAGATTTTATTTACGGCTTCTACTGAGCTCAATGGTGTTGATGGTAATCCTGAAACACCTGCCAATGCTGCAGGCACTATTATTGATAACGATACGCCAATCTTTGTGACGGGTGTTCAAGCAGGTACAGGCGTTTTTGATCCAAGTATTCCTGGCGGTATAAATGGTTCAATTGTCACAGAAGGTGATGTGAATGATCCGCTGCAATTTGAGGTTGATCTTAATGCCGCGGTACCTTTTGGTGGCACAGAGGTGACGCTAACATTTACTGACCCAATTGGCGGTGCTGAATTCGGTACAGATACTTCTACTGATATTTTAGTAGACTTTGGCGATGGCTTTGTCGAGGTGACTGCGACACCGACTCAAGTCAATGGCGTGACAACTTATGTGATTGATGTGCCAGCGGGAACGACCAGTTTCGTTGTGAATGTGCCTACCATTTTTGACGGCTTGGATGAAAATGCGGAAAGAATTCTGTTTACAGCATCAACAGAGCAAAATGGCATTGATGGTAACCCTACAATACCAACTAACGTTGCAGGTACGATTCTCGACAACGCGCTTCCCGAGGCACTTGGTTTAAACGGCGAGTATTATGGCTATAACGATGTTAATGCCTCTGTAGATGATACTGTGCGTAGTCATGCGGATGATGATTTGGCAAACACTTCAACGCAAAATCTGGATTCTATCGCAGATATTGAAGTGATCATTAATGGTAGACAAGGCAGCACTATCGTTGGTACGTCGACCCAGTCTAATGAAGGCGTTGCTGATGCTCGTTTCTTTGCTTCGTCAGTACGATATGGTCTGGCTGAGGGGGCTAGTAATGATCAAACTAACGTCACTGTGAATGATAATCTAGGTACGAACCAGGTTCAGGCGGCAGGTGAGACATTGAGCGGCGATAGCCGACTCGCAACATTTTTAGCAGGTGATGCAGCTGGTGCTGTAGTGGAGGAGGGGTCTGCTAATCCAACAGCTGCTGCAGGTACAACTAGTGGTATTGGTAATACGACGGATTCAATCATTCGTCTGACAGGGTCTGTCTTTTTAGAGCGCGGCAATTATGACTTTAGGGTATTTGCCGATGATGGTTTTAGATTGAGACTTGGTGGTGAAACGCTGATTGAGTTTGATGGTAATCAAAGTCCAACTGAGCATGAATTTAAAAACTTAAGTATTGAGAATGAGCAAGCAGGTTTAACCTCGATTGAATTGATTTACTGGGAACAAGGCCAAAATGCTGCATTGCATATGGAATTTAAATTGTCCAGCGAACCAGAAGGTGCATACCGTACATTCTCAAACCAAAACTTGCCAATGTATCCGGAAGTTATTCCAATTATGTTGGAACCAAATCAAACGATTATCAATGCTGGAACTGCTGAGGATCCTGTATGGCAATTACAAACTGGCTCAAATATTTCTGGTGAAGGGCCAGTGAGTGGTACAGCGGTTGGAGATATTCTCACGGGTAATGTAAACGATGATAGCTTAGAAGGTTTGGCAGGGGCCGATGAATTGAATGGTGGTGCCGGTAATGACAATCTGGATGGCGGTGATGGTAACGATATCCTCGACGGCGGCACTGGTGCAGATACTCTGACTGGTGGACTTGGCGATGATTTATATCGAATCGATGATGCGGGTGATATTACCATTGAAGCGGATGGCGAAGGTACGGATACCGTAGAGCTTGATGCGTCCTTCAACCCAGGAACTTATGACATTGAGGATAACTTTGAAAACCTAAATGCATTAGGTGATGCTGACCTCAGTACTACTGGTAATGCACTCGACAATCGTATTTTTACTGGTGCTGGAGATGACACTATCGATGGGCAGGTTGGTGACGATCGAATTAATGGTGGTGCGGGCGATGATGTCTTGACAGGTGGAGATGGTAAAGATGTCTTTGAATGGAGTCTTTCTGATAAAGGTGCTACGACTGCACCTGCAGTCGATCACATTACCGACTTTGTTTATACTGGTGAGGGTAAAATATCTCCTAATGTGAATAACTCCAGTGCTGTAGAGCGCACTGATGCGATTGACCTTAGGGATTTACTCGTTGGTGAAGTTTCAACATTAGGCGATGCCAATTTTGAAACGCTCATTGATATTGGTAACTTACAAGAATACATTGAAATCGAAGTGGTTGGCGGCTCAACCACTATCAATATCAACTCAACGGGTAATATCAGCGCAGGCGCAGATCAACAGATTGTTTTGGATAATGTTGACTTGGTTTCTGAGGTGGCTAATACCAGTGTGCTAGCTGGCGCCACTGCAGATATTTTAGGTGGTAACCAAGCTGAGTTGCTCAAACATTTGGTGGCAAATGGCACCTTAATTGTCGATTAATTAATGCTTGGCCAAGAGGGCTGTGTGGAAGTACAGCCCTTTTAGCATTTTAATATAAAGATATGCAATATTAACAATCGAATAATATTGTAAAAAAAGTAAAGGTTAGTTGATTAAAGTTCAATTTAATATTATCCTTTGCATAGTAATACATTGTTTTTGCAGATATTTATCTAGGTGTAGTAACAATAAATAGTAACTAATAAGGCTAACCAAAAGATATTTTTAGGGGCTTGGGAATGATGATGGGACGTTTTAAATTCAAATTTTTAGCTGTGATTGGCGCTTTTTTGCTGTCAATGTCTAGCGCTTTGCATGCAGCAGATGCAATGGGTACCTACAAACAAATGCTGCAAAAGACAGTTTCGGCCAATCCAGAAGTACAAGCCCGCTATCATCGCTTACTTGAGACTGGTTATGAGCGCGATGTTGCCAATGGTGGTTTTTACCCTAAAGCTGACATTGTCGGCCGCTATCGTAAGCAAGAAGACGTGAGTGGTAACTATAGTCGCCAAAGCCGAACTGGCTTTGCTAACCCTAGGTTTAATTCAGAGCTTGTGATTAGCCAGATGTTATTTGATGGCTTTGCGACCCGCAGCGAAGTGCGTCGATTAGACCATAACAAAAAACAAGCCTATTATGAGCTTCAACAAGTTATTCAAGAAACGGCGCTAGAATTCACTTCAACATACCTAGATATTTTACGTTTCCGTTCTTTGGCAGAAATGGCCAAAGACAACTATGTTATCCATCGTCAATACCATAAGAAAATTAAAGAGCGTGTAGACGCCGGTATCGCGCGTGCGGTTGACTTGGATCAGGCTACAGGCCGTGTGGCACTTGCCGAAGCTAATTTATTAGTAGAGACAACCAATTTGCATGATGTGACGGCGCAAATGCAACGCATCTACGGTGATTTGCCACCTGCTGTGCTCGAGTCACCTAAGATTCATCAAAATGGTGTCGAAGGTAGCGTTCAAGAAACATTGAAGGTTGCCTATGCAAACAATCCAGAGCTGCTTGCGACCATCGAAGGTATCGAAGCTAGCAAAGATGGTATCGATACACGTAAATCTCGTAATATGCCACGCTTTGATTTAGAAGCGCGTAAAAACATCGACCATAGTCGTAATGGCCGCTTCAATGATGCAGCAGCAGATGCGGTTCAATTGAGCATGAGCTGGAACATCTTTAATGGCTTCTCAGATCAAAATGCGATCAAACAAGCCGCTGAGCAATTAAATGGTAATAGAGACCTTCGCGATAAAGCTTGTATCGATACTAGGCAGACTGTTGTGGTTGCTTATAATGATATCAAGCAATTAACTGAGCAGCTGAGTTATCGCCTAGCGCATAAAAACTCCATTGAGAGTGCAAAGCAAGCTTACATTAAACAATTTGACATTGGTCAACGTACCTTGCTTGATTTATTGGATACTGAGAATGAGTATTTTCAAGCGAAACGAAGTTTAGCAAATACCGAATATGACTTGCAGACAGCTTATGCGCGTGTCTATGCGGGTCAGGGTGGATTGCTAACGAAAACGGGTGTGACTAGAGATGATGTGCCAGAAATAACCAAAGATGAATACATCGATGCGGAAATCATCTGTAAGGCTGGTGCCCCAACGATGCTAACGTTTGATAAAGAAGCACTGATTCAAGATTCACAACCAATAATACCCGCATCACTACCAGTAGTGCCGAAGAAAAAATTGGCGGCAAAACCTGTAGTGCCACCTTGTAGTGTTAAGAAAGTCACCAATATCGTCAAAGACTGGGCTTATGCGGCAACGCAAAAAAATGTAGCTAACTATCTCTATTTTTATGATGATGGTTATACGCCAGTTGGATTATCTCGTGATAAATGGGAGTCTAAGAAACGTAAAGACATGCGTCGTAGAGGCAAAACGGATTGGACCGTGTCTGATATCAATGCCACTTGTAATGGCAATGATGCCGCGGCTGACTTTAAGCTAAAAAGTGTCACTACGCGCTACAAGCTTAAGAAGGTTGCCGATACTTCATGTGAGGTATGTAACATGAAACGCATTGCGATTAAGGGTAAGCCTAAGCGTGTTAATAAATCACTGAGCTTTAAAAAAGTAGCGGGTCAATGGAAAATTATTGACGAACAGCCGATGTGATTTTAATCAGCTTAAAAAGCATACCTTTGGGTATGCTTTTTTTATGTGAATCGTGATTACACTACTGGTATTACTAGACCATGAGTTGTTGCAAAATAATTACAAAAAATAGCTGCATTTTGATTAAGAAAGATGTAGAATACGCCTCGCTGAGTTGATCAGCATATCATTTGCCCGGGTGGTGAAATTGGTAGACACAAGGGACTTAAAATCCCTCGACTTCACGGTCGT
>CAZCBF010000016.1:0-22648 GCA_964496895.1 uncultured Methylophilaceae bacterium
AAGAAAAAGGTGCTAAACGCGCAGTTGCTTTACCAGTGAGCGTGCCATCGCATTGTGCACTGATGCAACCTGCGGCCGAAGCGTTGGCTGACTATCTAAAAGATGTCAGTGTTAGCACTCCAAGCATTCCAGTGTTACACAATGCGGATGTTGCTGCTTATGAGGGCGCTGATGAAATTAAAGCTGCGCTGGTGAAGCAACTATATAGTCCAGTGCGCTGGGTAGAGACTGTGAAGTCTGTGATTGATCGTGGTACGACACAGGCCGCAGAATGTGGGCCGGGCAAAGTATTGTCTGGCTTGACTAAGCGTATTGATAAAAGCTTGCCATGTGCTGCATTATTAACGCCAGAATCGATAGAAACATTGGCGAATCAGTAAAATATTAAAGACTAAGGAAACACAATGCATTCAGAAAAAACTGCTTTAGTAACGGGCGCAAGCCGTGGTATTGGTTCGGCGATTGCCAAGAAACTTGCCAGTGAAGGTGCTTTTGTCATCGGTACTGCCACATCTGATAAAGGTGCAGCAGCGATTACTGCCATGTTGGCAGATGCCGGTCTTAAAGGCGTGGGTATGGCGCTGAATGTCACTGATCAGGCTGCAATAGATGCGGTAATGAAGCAGATCATTGCAGATCACGGTGGTGTGGATGTTTTGGTGAATAATGCAGGCATTACGCGTGACACATTAATGATGCGTATGAAGCAAGATGACTGGGATGCCGTGATTAATACTAATTTGTCATCAATTTTTAGAATGAGCCAGGCAGTGCTTAAGCCAATGATGAAGGCACGCAAGGGCCGTATCGTGAATATCACATCGGTGGTAGGTCATATGGGTAACGCTGGTCAAGTGAACTATGCAGCGGCTAAAGCTGGGGTAACAGGGTTTACCAAGTCTTTTGCTAGTGAAGTAGGCAGCCGTGGTATTACAGTTAACTGTGTTGCGCCAGGCTTTATTCAAACCGATATGACAGCTGAGTTGCCTGAAGATGTGGTGAAAAAGATGCATGAGCGCATCCCACTAAATCGCTTTGGACAAGTCGATGAAATTGCTGCTACCGTGGCGTTTTTAGTTTCTGATAATGCAAGCTATATCACAGGCGAGACTATCCATGTGAATGGCGGTATGTTAATGACCTAATAATCTTGCATAAAGCCCGCACATTCGTCTTTTTGCACTAACTTGTAGCGTTGCCTATGAGCAACAATACGGTTTTGCTTAAGGAATGTTTGCAATATTTGCTGGGTAATATGGAAGTTTTTTGGGGTTTCTTTATTTTTTTGTTAAAATGCCTGCTAGCTTAATTCAGGCTTATTTTTAAAGAGGGGTATTTTAGATGTCTGACATCGAACAACGCGTAAAAAAAATTGTAGCAGAACAACTTGGTTCTAACGAAGATGACGTAAAAAGCGAATCATCATTCGTTGACGATCTAGGCGCTGACTCACTAGACACAGTAGAGTTAGTCATGGCACTAGAAGAAGAATTCGACTGTGAGATTCCTGACGAAGAGGCAGAGAAGATCACAACAGTTAAATTAGCGGTTGACTATATCAATACGAACTTGAAATAAATCAATCCTTATTTTTACACGGGTTCTAATCGTGTAAAGCTATCCTGCGGTGATAAGGCGTTATCACCGCATTTTTATTGGTAAACTACCAATTGATCACATAACCATCTAATCACAGACATTATGCAAAAACGTAGAGTAGTAGTAACGGGTATTGGCTTAGTCACACCTGTGGGTATTGGCGTTAAAACGGCATGGGATAACCTCATTAAAGGTCAATCGGGTATTGCTCAGATTACCCATTTTGATGCTTCTGAATTTTCTTCAACCGTAGCTGGTGAAGTGAAAGACTTTGACCCTACTGACTTTATTTCGGGCAAAGAGGCGCGCCGTATGGATCGCTTTATCCAGTTTGGTATGGCTGCAGGAATAGAAGCCGTACAAGATGCTGGTCTTGAGGCAACAGAAGAAAACGCAGAGCGTATTGGCGTGTCAATTGGTTCTGGCATTGGTGGCATGCAATACATTGAAGATACTGATGCCCTTTACCAAAAATCTGGGCCACGTAAAATTTCGCCATTCTTTATTCCGGGCACGATCATCAATATGATCTCAGGCAACTTGTCGATCAAGTATGGCTTTAAAGGGCCTAATGTTGCCACTGTGACGGCTTGTACGACAGGTACACATTGTATTGGTGATTCTTTTCGTATGATCGAATATGGTGATGCTGATGTGATGGTAGCAGGTGGTGCAGAGGCTGCGATTACGCGCTTGAGCGTAGGTGGTTTTGCCGCAGCAAAAGCCTTAACCAAGCGCAATGATGACCCTGCCACAGCGAGCCGCCCATGGGATACAGACCGTGACGGCTTTGTCATTGGCGAGGGTGCCGGTGTGATGGTGCTGGAAGAATATGAGCACGCTAAAAAACGTGGCGCTAAAATTTATGCTGAGCTAACAGGTTACGGCATGAGTGCAGATGCTTTTCACATGACTGCGCCAAATATGGATGGCCCAAGAAGGTCTATGCGTAATGCTTTACAAAATGCTGGGGTTAACCCAGATCAGGTGCAGTATGTGAATGCACACGGTACCTCTACGCCATTGGGTGATGTCAATGAGTGCAACGCCATTAAAGCAACCTTTGATGACCATGCAAAAAACATTGTGGTGAACTCTACTAAATCGATGACAGGTCACTTACTGGGTGGGGCTGGCGGTTTAGAATCTGTTGTGAGTGTGCTTGCAATTCATCATCAAGTGTCGCCACCAACCATCAATATTTTTAATCAAGATCCTGAGTGTGATTTGGACTTCTGTGCAAACACTGCGCGCGACATGAAAATCGATGTGGCATTGAAAAATAACTTTGGTTTTGGTGGTACTAACGGCAGCTTGGTGTTTGAAAAGTTAAAATAAATTAGCAACTCCTGACAAGTAATCCATGATTAAGCCGCATCAAGCATGCGGCTTTTTTTATTCGGCTACCTGTAACGAATCGACCACCGGACTTATGCGGTAATTAGGCTATCGCTCCGTTAACTGAACAGTCTCTGAAAACCTAGCGAAGCACTTTTTTGGTGTCTCCACATGGATTTGGTGCAAACAAGCATCCAACGCCCCTTCAATTTGAAAGCTTGAAATAAAAATAACCGCTTATCTTTAATTTAATCAACTTTTTGTACAAAAGTAATATTGGAAAGAAAATTGCTTTAATTTATTTGTAATTATGAGGTTTGATGCCTGTTTGTTAATTTCTTTACAGATTATAGTTGCATCTTGAAAGCGTAAACTATTATTATTCAGACTTTAATAATCACTTGTTAAAGTAATTTGTCATAGAGCGGTTATTCAGTTTATTTAATACTGAATCAGACCTATGCATGTTTACTTAAATCTTATCTTAAAAGATAGCAGGAAAAATATAACGGAGTAATGAATGGAAGCATCACGTCAAACAGATACACAAGAAAAAGCCTTACAAGTTAACCTTGATGATAGGCGCTATGGCTCATTTGCAGAGATCGGCGCTGGTCAGGAAGTGGTTCGTTGGTTCTTCCGAGTGGGTGCTGCCGCGGGTACCGTAGCGAAAAGTATCTGTGCCTATGATATGCAGGTTTCTGATACGATTTATGGCGATTGCAAACGTTATGTCTCGCGTGAGCGCCTGCAAGCGATGCTCGATATTGAACAAGGTCTCAATCATAAAAACCTAAAAGAAGCCCGTGGTGACAACACCGCTTTCTTTGCCTTTGCCGATACTGTTTCTGCGCGTAACTATCTAGGCACGAATGAATGTCATGGTTGGATGGGGATTAAATTTCAAGCCCATCCTAGAGACGAAGAAAGCCAGATTATTATTCACGTGCGTATGTGGGATAACGATGCAAAACTACAGCAGGAAGCACTAGGTATTGTCGGCACCAACTTGGTCTATGGTGCTTGCTTCCTCTACCATGAACCAGAAGAGCTATTAAAATCTTTATTAGATGGCCTTAGCACTGACCGAATCGAAATCGATATGATTGAGTTTTCGGGCATTGCGTTTAGAAATGTTGATAACCGCATCATGACCTTGCACCTAGTAGAGCTAGGCCTGACTGATGCAGCCATGTTCTCGGCTAACGGTGAAGTCTTACAGCCTTCTTCAATATTGCGTAAGCGCCCAGTCTTGATCGAACGCGGCCGCTTCCGTCCAATTACGCATGTGAATGTGGACATGCTTGAATGTGCACTCAAGCAGTTTGAGGGCGAAGATGACATCAAAAAAGGTGAAACCATCACCATCATGGAAATGAACATGAGTAACCTGCGCGGGGATGGTAAATTAGACCTGAAAGACTTTATCTCACGCGTAGAAGTGCTTGCGACCACAGGCCATACTGTGATGATTTCAGACTTCAAAATGTTCTATCAACTCGCACAATATATCTCGCGCTATACCAAACGCCATATTGGAATTACGATGGGTATTCCCACCTTGTTTGATCGCTTTAACCAGGATAACTATGCCAACTTACAAGGCGGCATGTTAGAAGGTTTTGGACGTTTACTCAAAAACGACATCAAAATGTATATCTACCCAACCAAAAATCCGGATGGCAGTATGACCACCTTGGAGAATGTAGAGATCGAAGGTGAATACAAACACCTATTTGACTTCCTAGTGGGTAATCAAAGGATTTTGCAAATTGAAGGCTATCGTGAAGAGGTACTCGATATTTTCTCGCAAGATGTCCACGATAAAATTCGCAAAGGTGATGAAAGCTGGGAAGAGTCAGTCCCTGATACAGTTGCTAAGGCGATTAAAGAGAAAGGCTTGTTTGGATATAAGGGTTAAATTTTCGTTAACCGTCATTGACTGAAACACACAAAAACGCTTCTTTTGAAGCGTTTTTTTATATACAAATATTTTTTACATCATTTAGCTATAAACATAACAGTTTCTTTGATAAACTAAATTTAATTTCCTAGCTGTTATATACAATTAAAAGGCTAGGAAAATGCAAAAAATAACCATCAGCCTCATCTTTATCTTATTGGGGCTTTATTCAATGACGTTTACATCTAGATTTGTAGACGTTGTTGAGTACACACCACGCTTAGTCATCTTGAGTCTCTACGTGATCATGTTTTGTTATCTCACAATAGAGATGACTGTTTTTATCTTAAAACAACGCAATATCATTGAACGCAGTGCAGATATTCACGCGGCTTGGTATGGACATATCATTTGTCTTATTGGGGCAGTATTGATGGCTATTGGTTTTAGTGATCAGCAGCTTGCACTATTAGTGGCGGGCCTGTTTGTCACCTTACTAGCAGTTTTATTGCTGACAAAAACTAAATTCAAACCTCAAGTAGCACCAGCTGCGCCATCAGCAGGCGATGACTATCTGCCTAATGCGCTCCAGAATATACCTTCCTCTCGGCAACGTAATGCAAATGATGATGCTGATGATGTGAGTGAGTCAACCAAGGCCGTACCGGAAACTACCAAAGGTGATGCCAAAACAAAAACTAACAAAGTCATCGACTTTAAAAGTTATCAAACCAAAAACACCCCTGATAACACTCAAGAAGCTCAGAAAGATCAGAAGTCTCAAAGTCAAGGTGAATCACAGACAACTCAGGCACTACGTCAAATTGTGCAGCCAGGTATGAAAGCATCTGCACGGGCTGCAATCATACAACAAAAAAAACAAGATCCCTTAATAGGCCTAAAAATTGGTGGCGAAGAGATTGCCAAAACGATTTCTCACCTCATCACGAATGACACAGGTGTACGCGTGGAATGCGCACTAGGTATGATTGGTGCTCTGGCTGGCTATAGCTGCCATACTTGGGCGATGATAGAGTATCAATCTTCAGGTTCAGCCAACGCCAAGGGGGCAATCATACCCATAGAAGACAAAGCAGGGCGTGTTTATTACTATGGCAATTTGCCTAATCAAGCTTTAATCGAAGACCCTTACTCAGTATGGTCAATTGTCGGTGGGATGGCGCAGTCACTTTCTGATAAGCCACTATTAGATATGGATAAAATGGCTAAAGAAACGGTTGCAAGTGTCGGCAAGAACTTCGGCGTGCCTGAGCTACCAATCGAACATATGCCATCTGATTTGCCCATCAATTATGTCAAAGTGCTGTGGCCGTTATTAGAGCAAAAGATCAATCAGTTTTGCGAAACTGCTAGGCAGAGACCAATGCTACTAGGCTTTGCAGCAGGTGAAATTATTGATGGCGGCAAAGCGACCATATGCCCAATGCTCGCTGCTGAGATTGTGATGAAGTGTGCATTTCCGATGTCAAAAATTGGACCTAAATGGCTAGAGGCAGAATATAAAAGACCCTATTAAAGCAAATGCTAGCAGTTTAGTTGATCTGCGCGAGTTTAGTATTACTATACAAGTATACACGCTCAGCACAAGAGCCTAGCGATAGTGAATAAACGCATACGCGGATGCTTATTGAGGCAAGAGTAAATCTTCGAGAAAAAATGCTGCCAGCTCCGCACGGTTTTCAAGGTTGGCTTTGGCATAGATTTGACTGGCTTGTTGACGTACCGTTTTTTCACTAGTACCTCGTACGCTTGCAATTTCACGCAGGCTTAAGCCTTTAATCAAAAGTAGTGCGACTTCTTTTTCTGCATGAGATAAGCGCCAATCAGTTAGTTGTTCATTAATTTTTTGTCCTAAGCCTTCTAGAAAGTGAGAAGCTTTTTCTTGCCAACGATGGGCATCTTTGTTGGATTTTTTTAGCACCAATTCAAGGTGTTGGTTATGTTTTTGCAGAAAATGCGGTCGTTTTTGCCAGATATAGTAGAGAATCACCAAAACAAATAGGTTCATCAGCGTATCGATCGTTAGGTCAGCTAGCGTTGCACCTTGTGACATGTCTTCATAATAGTCTTGAATGCCAAATAGTATGACGACAATGATGGCTACTGTAACGATCTTGCGTTCAATGTCATTGACCTTTTGCATATTGCATTCCTATTTAGTGATTGATAGACATCAAGCTCAATTCACATTATATGCACCTAGGACTTTAAAGACATAGGGCAAATGTACGATAAGGCATCATAAATTGTTTACACAGCACGGTATGACTAGGTATGGCTGCAGATGGTTAGCTTTTCGATCAAACTGTATTGATCGGATTCTCCTTTAAGAGCCTTGCATAACTCAACATCTGCGCCTGCTTGTGTGGTTAGCTGTTCTTGGTAGTTGCCATTAGCATCGGCTTTTTCAGAGATTGCCCACAGTTTTTTAGCCAGCTCTCTAAGGTCTTCTGGTGTTGCATGAATAAAAATTTCTTCAGCTTTTAAGTCTTTTTCGATAGTGATCATAGTTGTCCTTTGCCAATGTGTTGCGTATTTTACAGTACTTAGCCTCGAATTATATTGCGTGGATCTGATGAAATCGCTGCGTTAGCGCCGCGGCTTGGCAATACCCCAGCGTCAACGCGTGGGCACGGTTTGCCTCATCGATATAAAAGAGGGCGGGGAATCCACGAACCTGTAATTGACGTGCAATACTTAAGTGCTGTTGCAACTGACCTTCCGTTTCCGTTGATTTAAACGCAGCCAAAAATTGATGTTCATCCAAACCAATAGCACGCGCACAGGCAATCAAAGTTTCTTCCAATGAGGGGTTTTTAGCTTGCAGATAATAAGCTGATTGAATGGCCTTGACCATTTGCACAGCGCTGTTTTCTTTAAGGCTTTCTGCTGAAATCACAGCGCGGCAAGCTGGGTATGTAGAGCGGTACGGTGTATTGCGTTGCCAATAATCATGGTTAAAGCTTACTTGGGTACGCTTTTCTATCTGGTACCAATAAGACGAGATCATTTCTCTTAAATTATCATCCATTGGCTGTGTGGTGTCTGGGGCTAAGCCACCCATTATCCACTCCACTTCTTCCACGGGATGTTGTGCTAAAAATTGATCTAACTCAGCTTGGAAGCCATAGCACCAGGCGCACATGGGATCCATCACGTATAAAAATTTCATTGTTATTAGGAGCTACAAGATAGCATTGAGCAACCGGCTTTGTGCCTTGCCCAGTCTGGCCGCTTAGCTTCGTAACGCTCCATGCCTGTTTGTTCGTCATATGGATTTTGTAAAAGTGTCATGAGTGTCTCTAGTTCACTCGTATCGCCCTCTGTGGCTTTATCAATCGCTTGCTGTGCCATGTAGTTACGCAGTACGTATCTCGGGTTGTGTGCATTCATTTTGTTTAAGCGCGCTGCAGCACTATCGGAACTGTTTTGCATACGTGATATATAAATCGTTAGCCATGTTTTAAAGTCGGTCTGATAATTGGTAAAGCCTTGCTCTGTGTAGAAGGCGTCTTGGATGTGTTTAAGCAACGTATTACTATCACTTTGCTGACACTCGAGCGTTGCGAGTTTGGTGAAGAATAATGTCATGTCTACCTCCGCGCGGGTCATCAGTTCAAACACTTTGTTGATCATTTCACCATCTTGGTCGTGCCAAGTATCCAAGCCAAATTTTCCAACCATATTTGCCAGCAGGGTTTGCATATACACCGTATCGTAATGTGCTATCGCGTCATCTAAGCCTGATGTATCTGGCAAGATGGTCGCTAGGGCTTCGGCCAAGCGTTCTAAATTCCAGCGGGCGATGTCTGGTTGGCGGCCGTAGCAGTAGCGTTTGCCTTGTGCATCGGTGGTGTTGGGTGTCCAACCGGGGTCAAAGTTATCGACCCAGCCATAGGGGCCATAATCAATGGTCAGGCCTAAAATCGATAGGTTGTCAGTGTTCATCACGCCATGGACAAAGCCAACGCGCATCCATTCTGCAATGAGTATAGCAGTGCGTTCGCAAACTTCTTTAAACCAGAGATCAATCAATTGCGGCGATGGGTCATTGCGGTCTAGCGCATGGGCTTGTGTGGAGAGCCAGTCAGCAAAGTCGCGATCCAAGGTAAAGCCTATAAACTGCTTGAGCAGGTCTAGCTCGCCATGGCTGGCAAGAATTTGAAAATGTCCCAGCCGCGTAAATGAAGGCGCTACACGGCAGACAATCGCGCCGGGTTCAAATTCAGCATTGCCATCATAAAACATATCGCGCATAACTGGATTGCCACTCGTCACAAGGCTCAGTGCGCGTGTAGTGGGCACGCCTAGGTGGTGCATGGCTTCACTGCAAAGATATTCTCGCAGTGAGGAGCGTAATACCGCCAAGCCATCAGCGCGGCGTGAGTAGGGCGTTTCACCAGCCCCTTTGAGTTGCATGACAAAGCGCTTGTTGTCATTGATGAGTTCACCTAGAAAGATTGCGCGACCATCGCCTAGCTGGCCCGCCCAGTGCCCAAACTGATGGCCGCCATAACGCGTGGCGTAATGCTGCATGCCTTCTAATAATCCATTGCCTGCCAGTGCGTTTAACATGTCATTGGATTGCATGCTAGCCGCGCTAATGCCCATTTCATCAGCCAAGAGCTTGCTATAGCTGAGTAGGGTAGGTTTGCTGGCTGGAGCTGGGGAAGCATTTGACCAAATGGCATTGCTGACTGTACGCGTGTAGTTGTCGGTGATTGGATCAGCGGGCAGTTCTTTGATCAAGCGATTGTCAAAATGGAATGTTTGCATAAGGTTATTTTAAAGCTTTTACGCATTGGGTTTGTATTTTTAATCTAATTTTTTAACTACGTCCTGTATCATAATGATGATCAAAGCATTAGAAAGTTTGAATGTACGTTTTAACAGAAGAGGGCGGGGCTTTTAAGGTCGCAAAAGTAATGAGCGAGGCGGCTAGCTCCATGCAAGTGGAGTTTTTAAGCGGTAAGCGGAGTAAGCTCAAGGCTAATCATGTGTTGTTGCGATTTGAGAAGGCTATTCCTGATCTCATCGAGCAAGCCAAAGCGATGGCTGAAAGTTTTGATATCGATTTTATGTGGGAGTGCTGCGGTGAGGGGGAGTTTACCTTTGCTGAGTTTGCCGCGGACTATTTTGGTCATGAACCCACTGTGCTGGAAAACACCGCGATAGCGATGCGTTTGCATAGCGCGCCCATTTATTTTAATCGCAAAGGTAAGGGTAAATATAAAGCGGCGACGGCAGAAGTGCTCAAAGCCGCTTTGGCAGGACTAGAGAAAAAACGCCTGATCCAAGAAAAAATTGATACTTATATCATTGCATTGAGCGCGTTTGAATTACCAGAAGGGATCCAAAAGCAGCTGGATATGCTGCTGTATGCGCCGGATAAAAATGCCCCAGAGTATAAGGCTTTGGACGAAGCCGCACACCAAACGCATTTGAGCCATTTAAAATTGTTAGAAAAGGTCGGTGCGATTCCCTCTGCACATGACTATCACTTAGGCGCTTTTTTGCGCGAGTTTTTTCCTAAAGGCGAAGCCTTCCCTGACGGTGAGCTTGTCAATGATTTTGAACATTTACCAT
Organism: uncultured Methylophilaceae bacterium; assembly: GCA_964496895.1. Classification (GTDB taxonomy): domain Bacteria; phylum Pseudomonadota; class Gammaproteobacteria; order Burkholderiales; family Methylophilaceae; genus Methylotenera. The sequence continues at coordinate 10,448 of CAZCBF010000016.1, forward strand.
TGGCCGATGTTAAGGCGTTTAGCATTGATGACAGCACAACTACAGAGATTGACGATGCGTTTTCTTTTGCAGTGCTGGAAGATGGCTTAACCCGCATCGGGATACATATTGCCGCACCTGCCTTAGGCGTATTGCCTGATAGTGCGCTTAATACAGAGATGCTCAAGCGCATGTCTACAGTGTATATGCCAGGGCATAAGATTACGATGATGCCTGAGTCTGTTGTGAAGGTGTTTAGTCTGGATGAAGGTCAAACACGGCCGGCATTATCACTTTATTTAGACGTCAATGATGATTTTGAAATCGTTCGTCGAGATACTAAGCTAGAGCGAATTACCATTGGAGATAATTTGCGCCATGATGATTTGGAGCCTTATTTTAATGCAGAGACGCTAGAGGCTGATAGTGGCCATGCTTATTGGCAACCTTGTTTGTTTTTATTCCGCTTGGCAGAATCATTAGAAAAAGGGCGCGGCAAGTACGACTCTAGTCGACTACCGCAAACCGACTATAACTTTTATGTGAACGATGGGATTGTCAAAATTGTAGGGCGCCAACGCGGCGCACCAATGGATAAGCTGGTTGCAGAGCTGATGATAGAAGCAAACCAGCATTGGGGCGGCTTGTTGGCGACACATAGTGTCCCAGGTCTGTATCGTGTGAAGAATGGCGGAAAAGTCTTTATGACAACTGTCGCTGAGCCGCACGAGGGCTTGGGTGTGAAGCAATATGCTTGGAGCACTTCGCCATTGCGCCGTGCAGTTGACATGATTAATCAACGACAACTCATTGCCGTGCTGACCAATGCCAAACCCTTCCATAGCGCGCAAAATGATGAATTGATGCAAACTGCCAAACAGTTTGAGATGACCTACAACGCCTATGGTGAGTTTCAAATGCGAATGGAACGCTATTGGTGCTGCCAGTATTTGATTCAAGAAGGTATTGAGCAGGTTCAAGCAACCGTTTGGCGTGAAAATCTGGTCAGGCTCGAAGGCATGCATTTTATTACTAAGGTGCCTAGTCTGCCTGAATTAAAAGCGGGTACGGAGGTGTCACTCAAGATTTATCACATTGACCTCTTATTGATCAACGTTGACTGCAAATTTGATGTGGTTGTTGATGAATAAGACTGCATTTTGTATTCATAATGCCTTAAGTTAGATTAAAATGCCTAGTCTTTAATAACTTCGCTAATGTAGAACATGTTTGGATTAGGCAAAAAAGTATTACGTCGTGTCATGGCTCAGCATCAGGTAGAGATTGCTGAGATTGACGGTGTGCGTTCTTTGTACATCGACACACAAACCATCCAAAGTTCGATGAAGGTTGATGACCCCTTCGCGCTATGCCTGAACTACTCAAAAGGCATGATGGGATTTAAGCTGTTTAAACCCTCAGTCGAGCAGCTTTGTATGATCGGTCTTGGTGGGGGCAGTTTGGTGAAATACCTTTGGAAGCATTGCCCTGAGATAAAACAAACGGTGCTAGAGATCAATCAGGAAGTGATCGACATTGCACAACAGCATTTTCATCTGCCTAATAATGATGAGAGATTACATGTGGTGAATGGAGATGGACTGGAATTTTTGCGCTTACAAGCACAAGAATCCAACCAAGTACAACCCGATGTGATCATGATTGATGCCTTTGATGGTTTTGGGATTCCGCCAGATTTTTGTACGCAGCGTTTTTTTGATGACTGCGCGATAGTCTTAAAAGATCAAGGCATGATGGCAATCAACTTATGGGGTAGTGATAAGAATTTTGCCATTTATTTTCAGCGTATGCTCACAAGCTTTGATGGGCAAGTGTTGAAACTACCGACGGGCAAGCCAGGCAATATTGTCGTATTTGCCTTTAAGGGTACAGAGTACACGTTTAGTCTGACTAATTTATTGGCACGTGCTAAAGCATTAGCCGAATATGAGCAGGTCGATTACACCGGTTTTGTTGATATTCTATTTGATCACAATCCGCATTTGCAGCAGCAATTCACTTTTAAAACAGACGACTAGCGTTGCTGATATTTTGGAGCTTTAATGAATCATTTTTTTGCAACCTGCCCGCGTGGGCTTGAGTCTATTCTCGCCAAAGAGTTAAAACAGTGTGGCGGACGCGATATAAAAAAAACTGATGGTGGGGTCGCTTTTTCAGGTAATTTAGCCACATGTTATGAGGCTAATTTGCACTCTCGCATTGCCACGCGCATCTTGATGCGGGTGGGGCGGGGCGAGTATCAGACTGAAGATGATTTATACCGTGCGGCTATGCGGATAAATTGGCCGAATTGGTTTGCGGTGCGACATGACTTTATGGTGAAAGTAACGGCGGTGCGTTGTCCACTAAAAAGTCTTGAATTTATTACCCTTCGGGTAAAAGATGCCGTGGTTGATAAATTTCGCCAAGCAGTGGATGAGCGTCCTTCAATCGACACACGAGATCCTGCTGTACGTATTCATGTTTTTCTCACTGCACGCCAATATCAATATTATGTCGATACTTCTGGTCAGCCACTTTTCCAACGTGGTAATCGTCAAGCCACTGTTGAAGCGCCATTAAGAGAAAACTTGGCTGCTGGTATTCTACAGCTTATCCAGTGGGAGCCAGAGATTCCATTGTTAGATCCGATGTGTGGTAGTGGTACTTTTTTAATTGAAGCTGCCATGATAGCGCAAGGAATCGCACCAGGTTTAAACCGCGATTTTGGTTTTGAAAAACTTAAAAACTTTGAGTCTGATACTTGGAAGAAGATAAAAAACAAAGCGTTAAAACAAGTAAAACCAAATAGTTTTCAATATATATACGGTAGTGATGTCAATGCAAAAGCGATTAATGCGAGTAAGAAAAACTTACACGGCGCAGATTTGGGTGGTGTGGTTGAGTTAACACAGCAAAACTTTACTGAAATCAAAGCACCGCATGAAAAAGGCTTTATGGTGGCAAACCCTCCGTATGGTGTGCGACTAGAGGAAGAAGATGTCTTAGCTGCGCTTTACCCTAAAATGGGTGAAGTGCTTAAGCGTGAGTTTGCCGGCTGGAATACGTATTTTTTAACCAATGATATGCGCTTACCTAAAGGCATGCGCCTTAGCCCAAGTAAGCGTACGCCATTATTTAATGGCTCTTTAGATTGTCGCTTGTTTGAGATTAAAATGGTGGCGGGTAGCAATCGTAAAAGCAAAGATTAAGGAGTAGGTATGGCTGACTCGTTAGAGGAACTAAGAGCGACAATTAATACATTTGTAAAGGCGCGTGATTGGGATCAGTTTCATGCCCCTAAAAACCTCGCGATGGCCATGATTGTTGAAGCAGCAGAGTTAGTAGAACATTTTCAGTGGAACACGATAGAGGAAAGCCACCAACTTAGCCCTGAAAAGCGCGAAGCCGTGAGTCATGAGCTGGCGGATACTTTTGTCTACTTACTACGGATTGCAGAGGTATTAGAGATTGATTTGATCGATGCGGCTAACGCTAAGATTGTCTTAAATGGACAAAAGTACCCTGTGGAAAAAGTCAAAGGTAGCAATAAAAAATACACAGAGTACTAACGTCAGTTAATGCGTTATTTTGCAGATATCTTTTGCTCAACTTCTTTCAAGCGGTAGTTTAGAAAGTGTTTTAAATCACCAGGTAGATGCGTGTTATATTGTGCCTTTTCAAAGGCGACTTTTGCATCTTCTAAGCGATCGAGTGCTTGTAAGGAAACACCCATGCCAATGAGTACATTGGATAAACTGCCATCGCTATTTAACGCATTTTGAAAGTGCGTGATAGCTTCTTCGTGGCGATTTTGGCCCTGTAGTAATGTTGCTAGAAAAGCTTGATAACTGGCATGGTTGATTGCAGACTTTTTACCCGCAAGTAACGTATTTACAGCCAGATCAGGGTTGCCTAATTCTACCTCTAAGCGTGCCACCGCAATTCTAAAGGTTGTGTGATTCGGTGTGACCACCAGGCCTTCTTTTAAGACATTTCTGGCCTCTTTAATACGCTTGTTATCCAGTAGTAACGCTGCCAATGTTTGGCGTGCATCTTGATATTCTGGATCAAGCTCAAGTGCTTCTGCTAGTAGTGTTTGCGCTTCACTGACACGACCTTGCTGTACATACTTCAATGCTTTTGAGTACTTGGCCGTTGCTTTATGCCCTTGTCTGACTGTTTTAACAATAGCCGTATTTGGCACTGCAGTTTGTGCTGAATTAGGATGCGGTGTGCGAGTACTTGTGACTGCTTTAGCCACTGGTTTAGCAGCAACTCTACGTACAGCGGTAACCACTTTTGGTACTGGTTTAGTTTCTATTGGTAGTACTGTGGCTTCTGCCAGCTTTTCTTCTAGTGTTTTGTCTACGATAGGCTGTTTTTTAGCCTGGCTTTGTGGGGCTTTGGCTACTTTTACGCTTGGCTTAACAACTGGCTTGGTCACTACCACTGGTAAGCTAGGCTTTTTAGCTGGTTGTGGTTTAGGCATGACTTTTGCCACTTTGGTAGGTACGCTACGTGTTGGTAGGACTTGGCGGCTCTCTTTTTTATTCGGCTTGTTTTGTGTAACGACAGCTTGCTTAGGTACCAGTTGCTTAACTGCATTTTGGGGATTCGTTAAGGCATTTGCGATGGCTTCTCTGCGCGCTTTTTTTGCTTCAGATAAGAGGTTGTCTAGTTCAACGTCATTCTCATCCGCTGTCGATGCTGTTTGAATTTCTGCTTCGATGGCACTTTTGATTTCGTGCGCCACTTGCTCATCGTATACACTCGCCTGCGTTGATTGATGAAGAGGCGTGACGGCTTTGGGCTGATAGGTAGTTGCCAGCACAGGGCTTGCGGCTTGCTTGATCAGTCTGTCATTATTTTGTGTCAGCAGCATATAAGCCACAAGATAGACCGCTAATAATATTAAACCGTAAATCACCACTCTGGATGGTTTTTTCTCTATTGTTATTGTGGCTGCTTCAGCTTCCACGGTGTGCTGATTCGCATCAGTATTGGCAGCTTGTAGCGCTGCCGCAGAAGCTTCTTCCGTTGCCGTTAAGTTTACTGGCTCTTGATTGTCATTGGCTAGCGCTTTGGGCGGTTTAGCGCCACGCTTTTCCAAATCTTTCAACATTTTATTAATTAAACTCATAGATAACCGTTTCTATTCACTTTCTACTACTTTGGCGATATTGTCTAACAACGCCGTAGAGAATGTTTTTGCTTTTGTATTTTGTGTGTCTGAAACTGCTGCTAATACTTCGCTCACACCCACTGTTTTATGGCCTTTGCCATAGGCACTGAGCAAGGCTTTGTTTGCGAGTATATTGATTAATCGTGCAACACCTTGTGATTTGATATACATCATATACATTGCTGCAGAGCTAAAAATTCTGCCACCTTTGTGACCAGCTACTCTGAGGCGGTGGTCGAGATAGTGTTGTAGTTCATCGTAACTGAGCTGGCTTAAGTTGTGCTCAAAACTGATGCGTTGTTTTAGCTGCCTAATAGAGTCATGTTTTAGTTTTTGATCCAATTCTGGTTGACCAAAGATCACGACTTGGATCAGTTTGCGTTTTTCTGTCTCTAGGTTACTCAGTAGTCTCAGTGACTCAAGAGTCTCTAATGGCATTGCTTGTGCTTCGTCCAAGCAAATGACCACACGGTGACCGCCACGGGCAAAATTAATTAAGGCATAGGTGATCGCTTTAAGTAAATTGTGCTGAGTGATTTCAGTCGGAATAGTAATGCCTAACTCTTCTGCAACAACAAGTAATAATGATTGCGGTTCCAGATAAGGGTTGGGTACATAAGCTACTTTGTAATGATCATCGAGGCTGCTGATTAGTTTACGACACAGCAGAGTTTTACCAGTACCGACTTCACCGGTTATTTTAATAAAGCCTTCATGCGCATGCACAGCATAGAGTAGGGTGTTAAAGCCCTCTTGATAGTTTTTTGCACCAAAGTAAAAAGTCGTATCAGGCGTGATGTTAAATGGTGCTTCAGCTAAGCCAAAATGTGATAAATAGATCATGGTTAAGTCCTTACTATACTGTTACCCACATTAGTGGCTGCTCAATTTTCGAAAGCGATTTTTACTCGAAAGCATGTCTTCGTTCCAGCTATGATTGCCTTTAACGACGGTTGCTTTTAATAGAACGACTAGCTCTGATTTAACAGATGACTTATCTTCTTGTGAGAAAAGTTTACCAATCCCCTTGAGCTTTTTAAGCCCTGGTACGCCAGCGTTATTATTTGTGATTGTTTCGTTCATCAAGCCGCCAATAGCAATCACATTGCCATCTTTTGTGCGGACGATACTATCAGTTTCACTGACACTGTTTGAGGCCAACGGTAAGCGCAATGTTCCACCCTGACCAGTATCAATATCCTTGGTTACTTCTGTGACTGTGCTAATCGAAGGATGAATATGTAAAATGATATTGTCATCTTTATCAATTTGAGGCGTAACATCTAGCGCGATCCCTGAGAAAAACGGTTGCAATGTGACAGTCGGTGCCGTGGGTATCGTTGTATTGCCTGTTGTTGCTTGGTTACCTGGTTGCACATTGGTGACAAAAAAGTCATCCGTACCCACTTTTAACACCGCTTTTTGGTTGTTAATGGTGGCGATTCTTGGGCTAGAGAGTACTTTGACATTACCCTGAGAGTCTAAGAAGTTGAGTAATGTGGCAAAGTTTGAGCCTTGCAAAGAAAGTGCAAACATTGAGCCACCTAAGTTAGCGATGGTAGCAGAGTTATCAGGGTTATTAATGCTGGTAGATCCGCTTGAAATTTCTCCGCCAAAACCACTGATATTTGCGCCTGGAGATGCGAAGCTTCCAGTAGAAAAGTATTTGCTACCATTACCAAAGAATGCCCAGTTAACACCGGTTTGAGAGCTATCATTGAGCTCAACATTGAGGATTTTAGCTTCGAGAATGACCTGTCTTTCGATATTGAGCTGCATCAATTCTAGGAAGGCTTGTACATCGCGAATTTCATTAGGCATCGCACGTACTAAAATCAAACCAGATTGTGCATTAATGACTATTTTTCTACCCGTTTCAGAACCAACCAAGCTTGTTAGTGACTCTTTGAGCTCTTCCCAGAAGTTGGTTTCTGATTGGGTTGAAATCCTTGAGCTAACACTTTGTGATGAATTACCACCACCGTTTGCACCATTGTTGTTTTGGGTCGCATTATTGTTTTGGGCCCCGTTATTGTTTTGGTTATTGCCTCCAGCCATTGAGCCAGAGGTGACGCTGGTATCAGATGACCCAGAACGCTTACCAATAATGTAATTGACCTGGAATACACGTGTTTGAATACTTTGGGGCTCTATAAAAATACGCGTGCCATCTACTTTATATTCATAACCATACAGCTCACGAATGGTATCGAGCGCTTCAAAAACCGTCACATTTTTAAGATTTAATGAGATCTGGCTACTCACATCTTTGTGTACTAGCATGCTGTAGCGCGTACCATTGACAATGCCCATCAACACTTGATTGGCAGGCGCATCATTAATCACTAAGTCAAAACGCGGCTCTAGTTGCTTTCTAGAAGAGTCAGGTAGATCAATTTTCAGTGGCGGTAGTAAGGCTGCATTAACACTGGCAATGTCGAATTTTTCTTTATTGGCAGCGATAGACGCATCAATCGACGCTTGCATTTTATCGTCAAGCGTCGCTGTTTGTTTTTTTGCTGGGGTAGACGCACAACTAGATAGCAGCAGGAGCGCAAAAATTACTGTTATATTTTTAATGGTGTTGAGCATCATGTGTTCTCTTTTACTTGGCATTTTTATTTTTACCTACTGGCTATTTTCCAGTTTAACGATTAGCAATTGCGTCTTGCTTTTCATTTTTTTTAATCATCATGTGTGGCATTTTTAGCACTGTCTCTATACCGTCTGCCGCTTTTAATGTGGCTGTGTTTTCTGTCAGTGCAATTAAGGTTGCTTGATTGTAGGCTTGTCCTAATCTGATTTGTTTTCCATTAATGATTGCCGCTTTTACCGAATCACTCAGCATGACGGACTGCAATACAGGCCCATCATAAGTGCTTGGAATATTTGTCTGGTTCGGCATTGGCATTGTGTTTTGTGGCAGCTGCGTGGGGTCACGTAATACTTCACCAGCAAGCGCTGAATGCATGTTGAGCACTAGGTAAGATAGCAATACCAATGTGTGCATGTGCATTGTATTTACTAGATACTTAGCCATTCTTTATCCAAACTTAAGCTATAGACCGTTAATGTGAGTTCGCTCAAAGGGAAAGCCGTCTTAGGGCTATCTTCTACAGCAACGTTCGCACTCTCCCATAAAATATGCCAAGGCAAATTTTCAATATTTTCAACGTATTGCACCAGATCCAGATAGTGGCCTTTGACCTTCATCTCAACACCATGTTTAAACACAGGCAAAGCATGTTCGTGGTGGCTCTCGTTATTTTCATCGTTAAACAAACCCGTAGGGGGTAGAGTAGATAGCTCGACTAATTGTAAGTTTTGATTCTTTGCTAATAAGTCTTTGAGTAAGTCAGGCACTTTTTCAGGACTGATAAGAGAGGCTTTTAATCGGTCAATCTTTACTGCTAAAGCAGAGATGTTATTGTCGAGTTGAGCCACTCTGAGTTGTTCTGGGGTTTGTGTTCGATGCTGCTTTTTTTGTGTGAGCGCATTGAGTTGCAGTTCAAGACTATGTTTCTCTGCGACATGGTTTTGTATCTGCGTATTGGTTTTACTAGACTGTTTTATGACTGGTTCTATCAAAACTGTGTAGATACCATAAAGCATACTGAGAATAGCTAACGCGATCAGTGTCTTTTCACGACTGTTCAGCGCTTCAAAGCGTTCTGTTTGCTGTTGTATAAATGCTTGAAGTTGCACTATTTGACCCCAACAACCTTAGGATTGTTATCCATCAGAGACTGCGTTTCGTCTGTGTCAGGCACTGATCTGAGTGTAAATTCAATATAGGTTTTAGGTTTATCAAAACCTGGCTCAACCATTGCCTTTGTACCTGAGTCTTTTTTACTCACTTTCTGTGTTGTATTAACTTTGTTTTTTGCTTCCTGATGATATTGCATTGTTAAATCAGTGAATGACTTACCATGTAAGACAGATTCATTTCTTAGCCTATTAAGATAAGTCGGTACGAGGTCAGGATTTGTGGTACGACCACTAATGCTTAAGTGTTTGGCATCTTGGTCGATGTTTAAGGCAGTAATCCACAAGCCATCCATGCTTTGCCGGGCAAACGCCTTTAACAAAGCAGCATAGCTTTCACCTTGGTGTGATTGATCATGCTTTGCAGCATCTAAAATGGCTTCTTGCATCGCTTCTTTATTTTCTAAAAATGTAATTTGTTTAAGTACACGTTCTTTTTCTTTTAGCTCTGAAGTGTCTCCACGCAGTTGGGCTAATAAGCCTTGAACCTCTGATAATTCCTTAGTGGTTTTTACCAGCTTTTGTTTAGTCCCTTTCAGTTCGTTAACTTCTATGAGTGTGAACGTGACTAACACCACCATAAGAAACGAAAACGCTACTGCTATATTAGCGGTCGTGAGTACATTCTTTTTCTTAATTAAAGCAGTGTTTAATAGGTTAATTTGTTGGCTCATGCTACCGCCTCATTTCGTAATGCGGCTCCTAGTACGGGCATGAATGATGCTTGACTCGATAGGTCATTAAGCTTGATACCTTCACCATAATCAAACAAATCATTTAAATTAAAGGGTTTAACTTCGGTATAAACAGACTCACTTAAGTGCAGGCAAAATTCATCTTGCAAGTCGAATGGCGCAACGAGTAATGCCTTAATAAAAATATTTTTGAATCTAGCTTCAAAACCATCGAGTGAACGTTGAATTTCTAACGAGATTTTTTCATAATAAGCATCAGACTGCTCTAGCGGAATGTCAATATAGCGCGCATTACAGATATTGCCTTGATAGCTAAAAGTGATTAAAGCGCCTGCGCTAGAAAAAGATAAAATCGCCTCACCTTCATCTGGTTTTGCCAGTAAGTTAGCGATGTTACGCTGTGCCATAATTCTGGCTTCTATGGTTTTAAGCTGGATATTGGCATCAATCAGGTTATTACTAATGGCTTCAATACGTTCGTTTTCAGCATAAAAAACATAAACATACTCTTGTTCTGTATCCTGAGCACCTTCAACTGGGATGTTAATTACATCAACCGTTAGGGCTTCTACAGGTCTATTAACGAGCTCTTGCAAAGCCCAGCGCGCAGCTTCATTGAGCTCGCTATCATCAACATTTGGCTTTTCAATCTGTATATGTTCGTGATCAGATATCTCTAACAAATAAGATACTGGTTTTGTATTTAACTGATAACTTTTCACCAGTTGTTTAATGTCTCGTTCTTTTTCTAGATTGAGATGTTCTTTAGCGGCTAGTGTTACCAAAGGCTTTGCATTTGGCCTTTGTGTGACATTTGCGATATACGTGGTATTGCCGCTACAGCGAATTGCAGTAATCGCTTCGGTTTGTTTTTTTTTGAACCACTGCATTGGGGCACCTACTATTTGTAACAATACTCTTAATTATGCAGTGGCTTGCATTGTTCTAATTGCTAAATCAACATTGGATTTAAGCGTTAAATTACTAGGACAGATAATGCGTTAATGATGGTTTACAAACGTGCGAGTGTTAGTAGTTTTCTCGTAAATAGATGACGGGGCTTTTATGTATGCCGAAAGTTGCCTTAGCAGATGGCGATGTGCCAAACCATGGCAGATTGCTTAGATCATAATTCATAATCACTGAGCCATCGTTTCCGTTGCTAGGGCTAGAAAGTACAATACTTGAGTTGCCATTAACCATTAAGCCACCACCAGATGCGGTTGTCTCACCAGTACTTAAGTTTTGGTAATACGGGCCAAGGCTTAGATCATTGGTGTTGATAGTAGAGCAATTATCTTCGGTATTGGTGATATATGAAAACTGATCCCAGTATTGTGCTGCTATTGGGATAGTTAAGTCTTGCAATTCAGAACCATAAGCATTGCTGATTGATAAGCGGCCAAACCTAAACGGGCTCGCTACAGAAACGGCAGTTGCGCTTGGTATGGTGACTGAATCATCGTCAACGGGTTTTGCACTGATTGTAATATTAGTGGGTGATGTTTCAGTGTTTGGCCGACTAATTTGGTGTTTAGCGTTAATAGAGGCTAATCCATTCACCCATGCGCCTGTCGGCGCAGTCGCACTGGATGCCAATAAGGCGCCACTAGGCAGTGGGCTGGCGCTGAAATTGTAATTGTTCCAGTTGCTTAAAGTGAGCCTCGCAAAACCACCAGTATAGTTTTGTGTGACAACGTTATCACTATTGGCTGCGCCGATTAGGAATGTTGTTTCTAAGCCATCTTGGCCAAAATAAGTAAAATTGCTACTACACTGAGGCGTGCTCGAGTTAGCTGATAGGGTGAAATGATCTGGCACAAAACGGCCGAAGAAATCACTATTTGCAGCATTGCCAAATTTACACCCATATTTACCGTTAACAGCAGTCGCTGAAAAGTCATCAGTACAGTCACCTTCATTAATATCCACCTCGGTATAATCGTCATCGTAGATGCCATTGACTAAGAACTGGAAGTAGCCAACCTCGCTATAGTTGAATGCACTGTATTGAGACCAACCATATGAAGTTGGGATTGCTTGAGCGAAAGTGCCAGTTAATACCCCTGTTTGCGTTGCACCACTATGTGCAGCGACTTTTGTTGCATCTATTTTAAGCGTCCCGTCATAACCTAGTGTACCTGGCGACGCAGCAATAATGAAGTTACTGCCTGTAGCAATTGTTGGTGTGGCAGAAACACTCGCCCCATTGAGATCAGCATTGGCGCTATTGTTACTCTGAATCCTCGTAATGTTCACTGGTCGTACAGAAAAATTATCTGTAGAGGCTGCTGTGACTGTTGGTGATTGGTTACTATCAGTAATTTGGCATTTTAAATTTCGGTAAGACTCATTTCTAATATTTAAATTATCAACTTGCACATAGCCTGTTGTATTACCCGCTGGGAAGGTGACCGTTGCACTTGATTTCTCCGTATATAGCTCGCGGAAAGCAATAGGGGTATTAGCATTGGTTTGGTCGATAAATGCTAGTGTGACATCTTTATCACTGTCTTTAGAAAAATCAGTTTCTGGGGTGCCATCGGCTTTTAAAGCGACCACTCTGAGACTAAAAAA
>CAZCBF010000017.1:0-22627 GCA_964496895.1 uncultured Methylophilaceae bacterium
CCTTCAGCGAGATTGATTGGGCGATAGTCAAACTCAATAAAATCATAAAACCCCATCGCACGGCCAAGATAAGTCTCACCTGACTCGCCATGTCGAATATGGTCTTTAGTAAGTTGTTCTAGTGAGTGGCCCATGATGCGATAAATACGGGAATCACCAGAGTGAAACAAATGGCCTGTATTTGATTTTAAAACCAAACCACTAAAGGTACAGACATAACCTTTATTGCGATTGAGTCGATCAGGGTGGCCTTGCATTTGCGCATATAGCCAAGAGTTCATCGCTGTGAGCACACGTGTGCCCGATTCTTTGACCGACCAAGTGTCAGGTGTGCAATAGTAATCTTGCAAAAAGCTCTTCACAGCTGTTTCACTGGCTACGTGGCTAAATTGACTGGTGCTAATGCCATCAGCAATGGCAATGGTAATGCCTTTGGTAATCAGTTGCGCATTATCAGGCGTATAAACACCATGAAAGTCTTGATTGATTTCCTTAACGCCAGCACTGCTGTGCTGACCGATACTGATAGATAGAGTTTTTTTTGTCATCAGTTAAAAAAAGCCCCACATAAGGTGGGGCTATCCAAATAAATTATCGCTTCAAAAGAAGATTATTTACGTTGTGCACTAGTCTTAACATGGGTTAAGTAAATTGGTAAGCCAACAAATAAGAAGCCACCCACTAAGTTACCCAGTGCTGTAGGAATCTCATTCCATATTAGGTAGTCAGAAATTGTAAAGCCGCCACCCATAATCATTGAGAATGGGAACAAGAACATGTTAACGATACTGTGTTCGAAGCCCATGAAAAAGAACAGCATGATTGGCATCCACATTGCCATGATTTTAGCTGAAGCTGATGTAGAAATCATTGCACCAACAACACCCATTGATACCATCCAGTTACACAACATACCACGGATGAAAATAGTGAACCAGCCGCCAGCACCCCATTTAGAGTAACCTAATGTTCTGCCTTCACCAATACTTGAAACTTTAGCAGCTAATGCACCACCATCGCCTTGATAACCAAAGGTCAGAATAAATGAAGCCATGAATGCCACACTGAGAGCACCAGCAAGGTTGCCTAAAAACACCCAAAACCAGTTGCGTAGCAAACCGCCCATAGTACAGCCTGGGCGCTTATCAATCAGTGCTAAAGGGACTAAAGTAAACACGCCTGTTAATAAGTCAAACTTCATTAAGTACAGCATGATAAAGCCAACAGGGAACAGCAACGCGCCAACTAAAGGCTGGCCTGTTTTAACGGCTACCGTAATAGCAAAAAAAGCAGCAAGCGCTAGAATAGCACCAGCCATAAAGGCACGAACGAATGTATCTTTGGTCGACATAAAAATCTTCTGTTCACCAGAATCGACCATTTTTGTAGCAAATTCCCCAGGTTCGAGGTAGGACATAGTAATTCTCCTTGTTATATTGATTAGGTTAGTTAGGAATAACTGCTACCTAATATGCAATAGCCATGCCATGTGAGATGTGTGATCTAAGTGTCTGATTTTTATATATTCTTATTTTTTTTTTGCTTGATGTGAATTATCTTAATACAATAATTTTTGTTAATCAGGTGCATTAAAATCCATCCGCACTGATTAAGTGCGTGTGGAAATCAATCGCTTATGTGTCTGCCCATTGTCGGAGCAGGTTGTGGTAAATTTTGGATAAATTGTTAATTTCAGTTTTATCTTGATTGAGTCGCGTCAGGTTTTGAATACTATTATCGAGCTCACTTAACAATAGGCGTTGTTCAGTGGCTTTTACCATGCTTTGAATCCAAAAAAAGCTGCTGATACGTGTGCCTTTGGTCACTGGCGTGACTTGATGCAGTGTGTTGGACGGGTAGACCACCATGCTGCCTGCAGGTAGCTTGATTGATTGTATTTGTGTGCCCAGTTGAAACTGTAATTCTCCACCTTCATACTGGTCTGGGTCGGTCAAAAATAATGTCGCAGACAAGTCGGTACGCATGCTTTCTTGACTCTCAGGGATTTGCATCACTGCACTATCCACATGAAAGCCATAATGCTGCGCTTTGCCATAGCGGTTAAACCTCGGTGGATAAATTTTGTCTGGCAGCGCAAATGAAATAAAGTCAGGATGTTGGCCTAGTTTTTTTAAGACATGATTGCCTAGCGTTATCGCCAGCTCACTATATTCTGAGAGCTGCTTATTATCTTTCACTTCGCCCGCTAAGCTTCCAGCCGAATGGTTACCATCTTGCCATTGGTCACTTTGAGTCAGGTGGTCGATAAATTGATCAACCTCAGCTTGTGGGAGTAGTTGTTCAAAAATTTTAATCATGACGCCATAAACACTTTTCACTAATGTCTGCAATGCGGGTGCACCCAGTGAGGGCCATGCAGAGTTCTAGTTCATCGCGCAATAGTTTTAAAACATGCGCCACACCTTGTGCACCGTTCACCGCAAGCGCATAAAGCTGCAAGCGGCCAATACAGACGGCATTCGCACCAGTGGCTATCGCTTTAAATGCGTCATAACCGCTGCGCACACCACCATCAAATAATAGCGGGAAATCTTTACCCGTATGCGCACGCATTACCGCTAACAAACGCAGGCTATCAGGCACACTATCTAATGCACGTCCACCATGATTAGACACGACCAAGCCCTGAATGCCTATCGCCCGTAATTGATCGATTTCATCTAGGGCCATCACCCCTTTTACCAACACAGGCAGGTGCGTCTGGTTGATGAGCCATTCAATGTCTTTAAGTGCGGGTGCCTGCTGCATCAGACCTTGAAAAATCACGCTGTCATCAGGGGTTAAGTGGATGTGTTGTGGCGGAGTGATGTGTTTTAGTAGGGCAGGTTGTGCATGCGCTGGCAATGTAAACCCTGCTTTTTGCGCGCGTAGGCTCACACTTTGGATGGGGCTGTCTAAGGTCACGACAATTGCTTCTGCGCCGTTTTCCTCAGCTTGCTTAATCAATGAGGCTGTTGTTTTGTGTTCTGGTTGAAAATACAATTGAAACCACTTATTTTGCCGCATCACTTGATTGATCGCATCTAACGGTTTTGAGGTGCGGGTGCTGATGATCATGCCGGCTTCTAATGCCTCAGCCGCTTGCGCAGTGGCGATTTCGCCATCTGGGTGTACTAGCGACTGTGCTGCGACTGGGGCCAGTAGAATAGGGTGGCGTAAGCGGGTGTTCAATAGCTTGATTTGCGTGCTGGCCTGACTAAAATCAGCAAATGCACGTTGTTGAAGTTGACTGCGTTTAAAGGCAGTTTGATTGGCCTGAAGTGTGGTTTCGTCACCCGATCCGCCTGCGATATAAGCCAGTGTTGGCGCGTCAAGTATTTGCTTGGCAGCGGCTTCATAATCGCTGGCTTGTAAGATTGTTGTTTGTATTGACATGTTTTCTGATTGCTAAATGGTAAGACTAATGGGAGCAGCGAAGCCGCTCCCACCGTCTCAAGTTTAGAGGTTTAACAAAGGGTTAGAATTGGTAAGACAGCTGCACTTTTGCATTGCGTCTATCTCCAATGTAAGTGAAAGCACCACTACGATAAGAAGCTAAGTAATAGTCTTTATCTGTAATGTTGCCAACGAATAGTGTTGCTTTCAAACGCTTATCAAAGGCATATGTTGCAAACGCATCATAATAAGTATACGAAGGTACTTTGTAGTTTTCGCTAGCCGCTGAGTCGGGTTGGCCTGAATATAGCTCACTAGAATAAGTGGCTGCTGCACCAAATGAAAATTTCGGTGTGGCTTGATACCTTAGCTGCGCATGCGCACTGTTGTCTGCAAAGTTACTCAACTGTTTGCCAACGTTGTCTTCATCTGACGATTTTAAAATCTCAGAGTCCATTATGGTGAAGCCCAATTGCGTTGAAAGTTTGCTCGTGATGTTGCCCACTAAGCCTAGTTCAAAGCCACGGACACGATTTTTACCCGTATTAATCGAGCCAATATCTGAGTAATCAGATCCGCGTGGTGCCCCCTCAAATACATCGTCTTTTGTAATTTGAAACACAGCGGCGGTTAACAGAAGCTTGTAATTGTTAAGATTCCATTTCACACCAGCCTCAATATTTTGAGTACGCTCTGGATCACCTGAATCGAGGTTGTTGGCAGTTGTGCTGTCCGCACAAAGGCCGCCATAGCCACAATTACTACCCAAGTCTGATTCTCCACCGTTAATGTTAGTGGCTGAGCCCAAGTTTGCATAAGCATTTAAACCATGATTAAACTTGTAAACTGCGCCAATATGGCCATTAAATAAATCATCTGAATACGAGTAGTCTGTAGTTTCACCACTACCAGTAACAACGTTTTGGTAGTCAAAATGATCTACGCGAACACCGCCAGATAAGATGAAATTATCGGTAACGTCAATGGTATCCATGGCATAAACTGACACCGTCTCGATTGAGTAGTCTGCATCAACATCACCTTTTGTGATTGAGCGATCCATCAAACCATAAATATTATTGACCGCATTACCATTGGCATCTGTAATACAGTAACTTGGGCTCGTACCACGACGTCCTGTAGTCGTACAGTTTGTTGCGCCGTTAGCTGTGTAGCTGTAGACCCCGTTTTTTACTTCTAAATCTGAGTACTCAACACCAACAATAAATTGATTCTGCATGCTGAAGAGATTAGCATCGATGAATAAGTTGAGCTGATTGACGAAATATTCGACTTCTTGCCATCCTTGATGCGTGCTTAATGCTGGCACAAAACCTTCAGAACCATCGTCAAATGTTGCTGTAGTGCCACGCGCTCCAGTCACAAGATACCCGTTGTCTGTTTCGCCATAGCGCAAAGAGTTTTTTAGACGGATATTGTCGTTAAAGGCGTGCTCCAAACGTAAAGTGCCTGTGACCACTTTAGATTCTAAGAAATCACCACTTTGAACATAAGTTGGGATGTCGCTGACTGGTCGGCCACCAGAGACAATATAAGTCCCCAAGTCAGGTTTGTCTTTTGCGTCTAAATAATACAAGTCTGCGGTTAAGCTAGTCTGTTCAGTTAAGATTTTTTTAGCAGATAATGCGATACCATTGCGGCGGCGATCTGCAGGGTCTCGGTCGGGTACTTCGCGATAGGCGTGTAGTGCATTTAAACGCACCGCTAAGTCATCGGTGACTACGATATTGCTGTCTAGGGTTAAGCGGCGTAGATCATCCTCGCCTAAGGTTAAATCACCATTGGTAAAGTTATAGGCCGTGTTGGCTTGCTTAGTCACGCTATTCACGGCACCACCTGTTGAGCCACGCCCCGCAAACGTTGCACTAGGGCCTTTAGTCACTTCGATTTGATCCACCGCAAAGCTCTCACGCGTGGTCATGCCTGGGTCGCGCAAACCATCCACATACACGTCACTGCGGGCTTCATGGCCACGAATAATGTAGCGATCTCCAAAGGCATTGCCGTTTTCACCAGTGCCTAAGGTGATACCTGGCTGGTCTGCAAGAATGTTACGCAAATCCGTGTTGCCAGATTCGCGGATTTCCTCTTGTGTAATTACCGTGATGGTTTGTGGTGTTTCATCCAGTGTTTTCACACGGCGGCTATCACCCGACTCGTTGGCTTTATAAGGCGCATCTTTTTCAGTGTATGGGTTGGTATCAATCGCACGGCTTTCTACTTCTAGCGTGCTAAGCTCCTCCGCATCCTCTGCAGCTTGTACTGCGCCTATTGCGCACATTGCACTTGCAATACTCAGTGTCAATAAACGTTTTTTAAATAATTGATTAGGCATTTTTTCCTCCATTTTAGTCATATAAAGATCAGTTAATTGACCCACTTCAATGGAAAGTTGTCTCGCTTTAATACCGCCAGTGGTTGCAAAGGAATCACATCTTAAAACTTCTACTGCAGCAAATACTTGTACTTAATATTGGTACATTTTTATTGTGAGTGACTGACTAAGCGATTGCTTGGTCTAGGCAATCGCTTAGTTGCAAACAATACTGAATAGCAATATTGCCTATTAAGTATTAACTGCATCAGTCGTTAAAATTTTAATTAAATACTATTGGTAATGCAAATGATAATGATTATTATTTATAATATTAGGCAGTGAGGTAAGAAAAAGTGTCTCTTTTTTGTTGAAAACTATAAGGGCAAGTGAATGAATGCGTATTAAATGAGACTATAAAGGTCGTCCGTGTAAAAAAATAAGGGTGACTGGTATAAGCCACCAACATCACCTATAGTTTGAATGAATGTACAGATGAATTCTATTGGAATATTTTATAAGGGCATCGGGTATCATGATGTCTAAAGTAGACAATGACAGGTAAAAGCAAATGTCACTAGATGAAATGCGTAGAAGATATACCATGAGTGGACTAGATCACACTGATTTAGCTGATTCGCCCATAGAGCAATTCACCAATTGGTTGGATTCCGCCAAAGCGGTGCCGTCGCCTGATTGGTTTGAGGTGAATGCGATGACTTTGTCCACTGCAGATGCTTCTGGCTATGTCAGCTCGCGTATTGTTTTGCTCAAAGGCTTTAGTGATCAAGGGTTTAATTTTTACACCAACTACCAATCGCAAAAAGGCAAGCAACTCCTGGATAATGACAAGGCTTCATTGTTGTTTTACTGGGGGCATTTGGAGCGTCAGATTCGCATTAATGGAACAGTCAAAAAGTTACCTTTTGAGCAGTCTCAAGCTTACTTTCATTCACGACCACGCGGTAGTCAGCTAGGGGCAATCGCCTCGGCTCAGTCTGATGTCATTGCAGAACGTAGCATGCTAGAACAGAAAATGCGTGCTTTAGAAGCACAATATGCTGATCAAGAGGTCCCCATGCCAGAATGGTGGGGTGGTTATGTATTGGCGCCCACAGAAATTGAATTTTGGCAGGGGCGAGATAATCGTTTGCATGATCGTTTTCGCTATACACAGCATAATCATGAATGGCTGATTGAGCGCTTAGCGCCATGAAGCAGCCCATTTAATCAACAGGAGTACACGTGGATTTAACAAACATCATCGGTCTAGGCATCGCAGGTAATTTTGCTGGGCATTTAGAGCAAGCAGGTGAAGCCAAAGACTTTGCCAGCGTCACCTCAGCAGAAGCGCAACAGCCCAAAGCTTTATTCCCATGCTACGTGCCTTCAGCCGAGTCTGGATTTTTATCAGCCTTCCCATTTTCTAATGACACAATTCTCATGCCTAAAACAGGCGGCAATCTTCAAATCGAGCCAGAGGTGGCCGTGTATTGCGCTATTGACTACCAAGGTAGCACCGTAAGCAAGGTTCGTCCTATTGGTTTTGGCGCCTACAACGATTGCTCTATTCGCCGCCCAGATGCCAACAAAATCAGTGAAAAGAAAAACTGGGGCGCACAATCCAAAGGCATTGCTGCTGACTTGATAGCGATTGATCAAATTGCACAAGGCGGTGTGATGGATCAATACCGTATTGCCAGCTTTTTAAAGCGCGATGGGCAGTATTATGCCTACGGCGTTGATAGCCCGGTCAAAGGCTATAGCTACTTTTACGAAAAACTGTTTGATTGGATTGCAGATCGCATGAATCATCAATTGGACGAAGGCCCAATGGAATCGATCGCGATGCATCTCAAGCATGCTGATTATCCACCTCACGCGCTTATCAGTATTGGCGCAACACGTTATACCGAGTTTGGCGAGACCAAGTTTTTACAAGCGGGTGATCAAAGTATCGTGGTGGTTTATGATGCGAATGTATACGCGCCTGATGCGATTGTGTCTTTACTCTCACAAGAAACACTACCCACTGAGAAAATTTCTATTTTGATTCAGGATGTTGTCTAGTCATCATTAAAGTAATCTGCGTGATTTTAAACAATTAAGGCGGACGAAGCAGGCAGCGGTTCGCGCAGTAGTGCCCGTTATCATTCACTCATTATCTACTTGGCTTATACCAACTAACGCCGCTTTCTCATATAGCCATTCTGGTGTTATTGCTTTACTCAGTATGTCCGAAAAATACTGAATATTTTTCTTAACATAATGATGAATACGATTAGAAACAGACTCGTTTTTTAATGGTAATTTACATTCTGTGGTGCTAAGATAAAGGACGACCTTGACCATGTCGCCTGGTATTTACTCACATCAATATGTTCTGTAATACCTAATTAAGCTGTACGTTTGTTGTGTTGTTTTCAAATAAAAATGCATGACCTTTCAAAATAGCTTTGGCTTCTCGGTCAATTCTTGCAGTAGCTTTTTTGGAGGTTATATGAATCAGCATTTTGAACCCTTATCCCTCGAGCCGAGCACCTCTTCATATAAATTTCACTTGATTGACATTCAATTACTTGAGGGTTGAGTAATGAAGAAGTCATCTCTCGTCGTTAATTCTAAAATCGAACTCTGCTTGCTCACGCAGTCATCAGCGACTGCTTTTTTTGCATTGGTCAATGAAAATCGTGAATTGTTAAGGCAGTGTTTACCGTGGGTTGATCAGGTGTTGACGCCAGAAGACGCTACAACCTTTATCGAAGCCTCTCAGCAAAAATTTAACGCCTGCCAAAGTATGAATACCGCCATTATTTATGAGGGTGATATTGTTGGAATGTGTGGTTTTAACAATATTTCAGCCGATGATCACTCAGTAGCCATTGGTTATTGGCTTGGCAGGTCATATCAAGGCCGTGGCATTGTGACGACCTGTGTAAAGTTTTTAACTGGCTATGCGTTTGATCAGCTAAACATGAATAGTGTCAGAGTTGCCCATGCGGTTGACAATAAAAAGAGTAGTGCAGTGGTGGCACGTTGCGGCTTTCGCTACGAGGGTACTATTCGCAACGCCGAATTGGTCAATGATGCTTATGTGGATATTGCGATGTATTCGATGCTTAAGTCTGAATGGGCAGCTTCGCGCGAGCATGTTTTAGCGATCTGACATGATGCGCCCTTTAGGCGATTGAGCCACATAGGTGCAAATGCAATCAATGCCATTGCGCATTCAAATCTTTACATAAGAATTTCTTGATGAGTTTTTAATGAACCGTCTACTTAATCTATAATAGGAAGCAAGCATATGTTTCTACGGCGCGTTGGACTAGGCGCTATCATGGATTACCAAGGATTTTGAATGTCGAAAATTATTTACACCAAAGTTGACGAGTCTCCTGCTTGCGCAACTTATTCTTTATTGCCCATTATCCGTAGCTTTACTAAGCAAGCAGATATTACAATTGAAAGCCGCGACATCTCCTTGGCGGGTAGAATCATTGCTAATTTCCCAGATAACTTAACCGATGAACAAAAAATCCCCGATCATCTGGCAGAACTCGGTGCGTTAACCCAACACGCTGATACCAATATGATCAAATTGCCGAATATCTCGGCCTCTATTCCGCAGCTCAAAGCAGCGATTGCAGAAATACAAGCACTGGGATATGACATCCCCGATTATGTTGGTGATCCGAAAAATGCTACCGAAGAAGCCATCAAAGCGCGTTATGCCAAAGTGTTAGGCTCAGCGGTTAACCCCGTGTTGCGAGAAGGTAATTCTGATCGTCGCGCCCCTGCTGCGGTTAAAAACTATGCAAAGACTAATCCACACTTTATGGGTGAGTGGCGTGCAGATTCCAAAACAGATGTGTTGCACATGAGTGATGATGATTTTTATGGCGCTGAACAATCAACCACAGCCTTGGCCGCCAATGACTATAAAGTCACTTTTATCGATGCAAATGGTGCTGAGACCGTATTAAAATCATCCATCCCAGTAGAAGCTGGTGAAGTAATGGATGCGACACGCCTACGTGCTAGTAGTTTGCAGCGCTTTTATGCACAAGCCATTGAACAAGCCAAACAAGAGGGTGTATTGCTGTCTTTGCATCTAAAAGCGACGATGATGAAGGTATCTGACCCGATCATGTTTGGATTTGCAGTTAAAGTGTATTTTAAAGACTTGGTCGAAAAACACGCAACGTTGTTTGAGACATTAGGCGTTAACTTCAATAATGGCATTGGTGATTTATACAGCAGGCTAGAAGGTGTTGAGCCAGCTGTGAGGGCGGAAGTCGAAGCGGATATCGCAGCAATCTACGAAAAGCAGCCTGATCTAGCGATGGTTGATTCAGACAAAGGCATTACTAATCTGCATGTGCCATCAGATGTAATTATCGATGCCTCTATGCCGGCTATGATTCGTGCAGGCGGCAAGATGTGGGATAAAGCAGGCAAGCAACGCGACACGCTCGCAATGATTCCAGATCGTTGCTATGCGGGTGTGTATAAAACGGCAGTCGATGATTGTAAGCAAAACGGTGCGCTAGACCCTGTGACGATGGGTACTGTGCCTAATGTAGGGCTGATGGCCAAAAAGGCCGAAGAATACGGCTCACATGATAAGACTTTTCAAGCGGCATCAGCTGGCAAGATTGTCGTGACAGACACCAATGATGTCACCGTGTTTGAATTTGATGTAGAAGCGGGTGACATCTTCCGCATGTGCCAAGCCAAAGACGCGCCGATTTATGATTGGGTAAAACTCGCGGTCTCGCGTGCCAGGTTGTCAGCGACACCTGCTGTGTTTTGGTTAGATAAAAACCGCGCGCATGATGCAGAGCTGATTAAGAAGGTAGAGCAATACCTACCAGAATTTGATACCGATGGTTTAGACATTCAAATTCTCAACCCAGAAGCGGCTACGCAACTATCACTAGATAGAATGCGTGCAGGTAAAGATACCATCTCCGTCACAGGCAATGTCTTACGTGACTACAACACGGATTTATTCCCAATTCTTGAAGTGGGCACTTCTGCGAAAATGTTATCAGTAGTACCACTCATGCAAGGCGGCGGATTGTTTGAAACTGGTGCGGGCGGTACTGCACCAAAACTGCTCGATCAACTGATTGCCGAAAATCATCTGACATGGGATTCATTAGGCGAGCTAATGGCACTCGCTGCATCATTAGAGCATTTGGCTGAAACGCAAAATAATCCAAAAGCCAAAATATTAGCCGCAACGCTAGATGCAGCGACAGGGAAACTACTGCTGGAAAACAAAGCACCAACCAAAAAAACAGGCGAGCTGGATAACCGTGGTAGCCATTTTTATCTGGCGATGTATTGGGCGCAAGCCTTAGCAGAGCAATCAACGGATGCTGCTTTACAAAAGGTATTTGCACCCATTGCCACTGCAATGACTGAAAAAGAAGCCGTCATTGCAGCGGAGTTTACGGCAGTGCAGGGCAGCGCAGTTGATATGGGTGGCTACTATGTACCTGATGACACCAAAATGCATGCGATCATGCGCCCGAGCGAAACGTTTAATACGATTCTGGCTGCATTAGATTAATTAAACCATTTATACACAATGATAGATTCACGAAGGTTTACTCATGTTTAGAATTTTTTTACTCGCGATGACGCTTTCGCTTGTCGGCTGCAGTAGCACTATTGAAAAAGCCCAATATGCCGCATGGGAAAAAGTCGGCGTGCATAAGCGCGATATTTTAGTCGATCGTATTCAAGACACTGCCGAGGCGCAAGAAGAGACCAAGCAAGAATTCAAGTCTGCCTATGAAGAGCTCGCGACATTAATCAAAGTAGACGACCAAGCTTTAGCCGATAAATATCAGCAAGTGTCAGAGGCCTACGAGCGCAGTGAAAAAAGCAGTGAAAATCTAAAGAACCATATCGCCTCAGTCGATCGCGTGGCACAAAACCTATTTGTCGAGTGGGAACAAGAATTGGGGCAATACACAAGTGACAACTTGCGTCAAAACAGTGCGAGCAACTTAGCCAAGACTAAAACAAACTATGCGGCGATTTACAAAGCTATGCAAGATTCCTACAAGACTATCCCACCTGTGTTAAATATCTTAAGAGACAACACACTTTACCTAAAGCACAATCTCAATGCTAACGCCATTAGCAGCATGCAAGGCGAGGTAAAATCCATCAAAGGTAAAGTCAATACCTTGATCAAGGAAATGGAATCATCGATCACTGAATCTCAGCAGTTTATTAGTCAGATGAAACAGACATCTTAATGGGTAAGCAACTCGACTTATCTCAGCCTCTACAAGACGATGAAATCGAATTGCTCGATACGTTTCTGGTCTCACTTGAAAATGATGAGGCTTGTTTAAACCTATCCGAATTAGATGGTTTTTTTGCTGCGGTGGTCAGCAGCCCAGAGAAGATAACATCCTCCAAATGGTTGCCAATAGTCTGGGGTGGTGAAGCGAATACACCAGAGTGGGAATCAAGCGATCAGCAGGATTTGATCGTGTCATTACTCACGCGCCATCAGGATAACGTTGCAGCATTTTTGGCCGAAGCACCCGACGAATTTGAGCCGATGTTTATGGAGCGTGAATATGAAGGCAAGTACATTATGATCGTAGATGAATGGTGCATCGGTTATGCCAAAGGGTCTAATTTATGGCAAGTAGAAGAGGAGCCATTGGTTGACACTGCGCTTGAGTCCATTCTTCTGTTTGCCACAGAAGAGGGTATGGAGCAGCTAGACATGATGGACCCTGACGAAATTGAAGCAATGCAACAACAGATTGCGGTGTCTGCGCGTAATATTCATGCGTTTTACCATGCAAAAAAATAGCACACTTTTTTAAAACCTATCCCTAGTGCTTAATTAACCCCAATTTAGGTGATAAACATCATGACCCAACAACCAGAAGAATACCTTTTCGAGTCTGAAGGCTGCTACATTACCGAGCTTTCTAACAGCGAATCTGACCCAGACCTATCCATTGCGCAAGCACGCGTGACGCCTGGGGTGACCACCGCATGGCACCGACTACAAAATACCACTGAGCGTTATTGCATCAGTGCTGGCATTGGTTTGGTAGAAGTGGGAGAGGATGCACCTAGAGAGGTCAGCACAGGTGATGTGGTGATTATTCCGCCGATGCAACGTCAGCGAATTACCAATATTGGTCAAGAGGATCTCATTTTTTTAGCGCTATGCACACCTCGATTTGAGCTAGCGCATTATGAGCATTTAGAAGAGTAGATGGCTTTTCCAAAAGCGGCCAAGTTCATCAAAGATTTTTCATATCAAGACTAGTCAGTATTCCCGTATTACGGCTTTAAAACTCCCATAAACTAACGTTTCAAAAATGTTAATCAGGTGTTAATATTGTGTTAACAGGTAGGAAGGTTTAGATGTAAGAAGTTCGTAGTTAGTCATAAGGCAAGAAACAGGGAGCTTGATATGAATGAATTTGAACGGTCTACTCGCTCAACCGAGGTAACCAAGCGCTATCAGCATTCACTAGTATGGTTTACGCAGGATTTACGCTTGCATGACAATGCAGTGATAAGCCAAGCGCACGCATCATCAGATGCAGTATTACACGTGTTTTTTATGCGTGATGTATTGCGCGAAGGCATCATGCCAGGGCTAAAATCTATTGGCGACCATCGACGACGATTTTTACATCAAGGCCTAGCCGATTTAAAACAACAATTACAAGCACTTGGTCACGATTTACTGATTCTTGATCAGCATAGCCATGAGGGCTTGCCAACACTGATTGAGGCTTATCAAATCAATGCTGTTTTTCACTCGAAGACGCATGAGTGGCATGAGCGTAAAGAGTGGGCCGCATTTGATCGAAAATATCACTTAGTTGATTTTATCGAAGAAGATACGTTCACACTCTATTCAGAAGAAGATTTGCCTTTTAGCTTTGAGCAGTTACCAGAGCATTTCACTGTGTTTCAAAAGCAAATTGAAGCTGACAAAACACCGCTGCGTGACTATGAGCCATCCGTACAGTGGGCTAAGCCGATTAGCTATAAAAGGCATGATTATCTAGTAAACCTGCCAAACCTAGGCCCAAACAATCAGCATTATGTTGGTGGTGAAAGCGTTGCCTTAAATCATCTGCAGCAGTATTTCAGTAGTGATTTATCCTCGAGCTATAAGACTAAGCGCAATGAATTGCTCGGTGGTGATGCCTCAACGATTTTCTCACCGTGGTTGTCGCAGGGCAGTCTATCGGCCACCGATGTATTACAAGCCGCGCAGGGTTATGAAAAATCACACGGCCCAACCCAATACACCAACACTATTTATCATGAATTGTTGTGGCGTGAATATTACTTTTGGCTAGCGATTGCTACGGAAGATAAACTGTTTTTGCGCCAAGGCACGCATAGCTATACGCCATTGACCAGCTTTTACCCAGACCGCTTTCAAAGTTGGACACACGGTACCACCGAATGGCCGATCGTGAATGCTTGTATGCATGAGCTGGCAGAAACTGGCCTCATTAGTAATCGTAGTCGTCAGTTAGTCGCGAGTTGTTTAATCAATGAGCTTTCACTAGATTGGCGGTATGGCGCGGCTTACTTTGAGCAGCAGTTGATTGACTATGATGTTGGTCTAAACTGGGGCCGATGGCGTTTTCAAGCGGGTGTGGGGGACGATTCCAACCACGCGCGCCACCTTGACCTCAACAAGCAGACAAGCGCATACGACCCTAATGGCGATTACATCAGCAATTGGCATGGCAAAGATACAATGGTGCCAACCAACGCGAGATGCTGCCGACTGGCCTATCCAATAAATAGTAGTAAGCTTTATTGCATCACGATTGCCTTATTTGGTTGACGCGCAACTTGTACCGTTGATCAGGTGAGGCATTTTCCTATCTGCGATACATCATAGATTGCGCGGGATATTTCTTGCTAGTCAGTTGTCTGTATAGTGTTTTGCAAAACTTGTACATTCAAAGATGAAAAAGCACCCTCTAGATTATTTATCTACAGAAGATATCCACCGTATTATTGAGATGGCGTGGGAGGACCATACGACGTTTGACGCGATCAAGATGCAATTTGGTTTATCAGAGCATGATGTGATTGCATTAATGCGGCGAGAACTCAAGCGTAATTCGTTTAAACTCTGGCGCAAGCGTGTGACAGGACGATCTACCAAACATCGTGCCCTACGAAGCTTTGTTGTTGGGCGTGATCATTCTGCTACGCAGTATAAACATAAAGAAAACAAAAAATCCAAGCCTTGGATTACGGGAAACAGACCGAGGTGACGCAGAATACCAAAAGTTCCATAGTCTGGTTTACCCAAGATTGCCGTCTTCAAGATAATCCTATGCTTGCTCAAGCACATGCAGAGTCCACCCATGCGCTGCATGTGTTCTTTGTCAGAGATGTATTACGCACAGGCAGCATGCCAGGTTTAGCCGATATTGGTGAGCAGCGTCGACAGTTTTTGTATGAAGGTCTCGCTGATCTGAAAGCGCAATTGCAGTCATATGGACATGACTTGCTCATTATTGATCGTACTAGTAGCAATGCCTTACCAGCATTGATTGACCAGTATCATATTGACCAAATCTATCGCAGCAATTTGCATGGCTTTAATGAACGGCAAGACTGGCAGAGCTTGCAAGAAAAATTTGATTCAATAAAGTTTATCAGTTGCGACACCTATAGCCTCTATCAGCAGCAGCACTTGCGATTTGAGATACAGGATATTCCCGATCAGTTCACTGTTTTTAGAAAACAGATTGAAAAACTGCAACCGCCATTACGCAAGTCAGCATCTACTATTGAATGGGCAGTACCTATTAAACACAAGCAGGTTCATAAAGCTACCACACCATTAACAGTTGCCAAGCAAAGCGCATTCACAGGTGGTGAAACTACAGCGTTATCACATCTCAAGAGTTACTTTGCAAGTCAATCAGCATCAAGCTATAAACAAACTCGCAACGCTTTAATGGGCTTTGACCAATCGACAAAATTTTCACCGTGGTTGGCGCAAGGCAGTTTGTCGGTGATACAAGTCATGCACGCGCTTCAAGAATATGAGCAGGTTTATGGAGCAAATGAATCAACCTACTGGATTTATTTTGAATTGCTATGGCGCGAATACTTTTACTGGTTGGCAATGAGTATGGATAAGCAGTTATTTATCAAACGAGGTCGTCGCAAAAGTCCTCCGCTTACTAGCTTTTATCCAGACAGATTTCGCAGTTGGGTCAACGGTACAACCGAATGGCCTATTGTAAATGCTTGCATGCGTGAGTTGGCAGCAACAGGCTTTTTGAGCAACCGTGGTCGCCAACTTGCTGCCAGTTGCTTAGTCAATGAACTCCAAATCGACTGGCGCTATGGTGCAGCATATTTTGAGCAACAATTAATCGACTATGACGTTGGTGCAAACTGGGGCAACTGGCAATACCTTGCAGGTGTCGGTGTTGACCCCAGAGGGCAGCGCCGCTTTGACCTGATTAAACAAACTCAAACCTATGACCCTGATGGCGCATACGTTAAAGACTGGAAGGGTGACGAGAATATAATCCCAACTAACAGTCGCGATGCTTCAGATTGGCCGATATAGCATTATTGAGTTTGTAAACGTTGTATCTCTTTATCAATATCTTCAGCTTCTTTCGTCAGTTTGGCAAACAAGCGCATATCACCATTGCGTTGCGCGTTCATGCCTGCTTCGAGTTTCGCTTGATATTGTTTTTGCAAATTTTTGATGGGGTCTTTTTTGAAAAGTGAAAACATTGTAGTTCCATAGGTAAAGCAACACTATAATAAATATCTGATTAGAGCATTTGGTGAAAGTTCTCGGAATTTTTTAAATCTCCATATGCTACTAATTCTTCTATTGATGTTACCAGATGCTGCATACCTGTAAATTATCATCGCGTAAAATGCGCTACATAATTCATTCAAATGTGCTGAGGGTGCCATTTGGGTGTACTAGTGCTATTTGATGGGTTTTAGCATAGCGATCTGTTAAAAAAATAGATGGTTTGTGTCAAAGCATGGAAATGTTACTCCCACCCTGACCTCTTCTTCTGAGAGGGGGACGTAAGTTTAGAGGCCACGTCTCTTTTAGGCATAAGGTTGGAAGTAGTGGAAATATTTGTACATAACTAAAATTAAACGTTTCGCGACTGCTACTGTCTATGATATTTTTATCAGTGACAAATACTTATGACAAGTATTGCAATCATAGGCGCAGGCCTTGCTGGTCTGACCGCAGCAAGAGCACTCTCTCCACACGCTGAAGTAACGGTTTTTGAAAAATCAAAAGCCTATGGCGGGCGTATTGCTACAGGCTACTCCAAGCCGTATCAGTTTGATCACGGTGCGCAATATATCAAAGCAAGATCCAAAGCGTTTCAGCAATTTTTACAACCGATGGTCGAAGCTGGCGTGGTCAAAAACTGGGATGCAAAGTTTGTAGAGATCAAAAATCGCCAAGTAACCCAGCAGCGCACTTGGGATACGCGCTTTCCGCATTATGTGGGCGTACCAGAAATGAATGCCATTGGTTTTTATTTACAAGAAGGCTTGGATGTTCGTTTGCGCACGCATGTGAGCAACCTCAATTTTATGGGGCGACACTGGTATCCTACCGATGATGCGGGTAATGCGCTTGGTAAGTTTGACTGGGTTATTGTGGCATTGCCTGGGCCTCAAGCTGCACAACTGATTCCTTCAGCATTAAAAATGACTAAGCAAATCAAAAGCGTAAAGATGCAGTCCTGCTATGCGATGATGTTGGGCTTTGAGCAAGAATTAGCTTTGCCTTTTGATGCGGCGATTATAGTGGATGAAGATATCAGTTGGATTTCGATTAATAACGCCAAGCCAGGCAGGCATGCCAACTTTACCATGCTCGTACAGTCTACAAATCCTTGGGCAGATGCACACATTGATGATGACGATAAATCAGTGCTAGCACACATACGTGAGCAAACTACTGAGGTGATTGGCTATGAACTTAGTCATGCCAAACACCAAGCACTATGGCGCTGGCGCTATGCAAATGCGGATAAACAGACAGGTGAGCGCTATATTCTCGATGCTGATGCGCAGATAGCAGTGTGCGGTGACTGGTTTATTCAAGGTCGCGTGGAGTCAGCTTTCTTAAGTGGTCATGCAGCGGCTGGCAATCTGTTGCAATTACTCAATCAGCAAAATAACCCGCTCAACGCACATGCCGCGTAAGTTTGTCATTATCGGCGCGGGTGGGTCAATAGGTCGAGCCTTCTGCGAATATTATGCAAATCAATCGCCAGATAACGAAGTGCATGCATTCTCACGGCAAGACATAGATCCATTTCTACAAGTCAATGTCACACATCACATATTAGATTACGCTGATGAAACTCAGATAGAATCTGCCGCTAATGTAGTTGCTAAAGATAGTCCGCTAGATTGTGTCATCGTAGCTACTGGCATACTGCATGATGAGGGTGCAGTGCCAGCAATCAAACCAGAAAAAAACTTGCGTCAGTTATCAGAGGCACAGTTTCAAGCCGTTTTTGCAGCTAACACCATTACCCCAGCATTGATAGCAAAACACTTTATCCCCAAGCTCAATCGCACAAGCACCAGTGTTTTTGCCGCACTTTCTGCCAGAGTTGGGAGTATTTCGGATAATGAGCTAGGTGGCTGGTACAGTTATCGCGCCTCCAAAGCTGCATTGAACATGCTGATCAAAACTGGCGCAATTGAAACAAAGCGCACCAATAAGCAGGCGATAATTATCGGCTTGCATCCTGGCACAGTCGATAGTCCGTTATCTCAACCTTTTCAAAAGCATGTCCCACCAGAAAAAATATTTTCACCTGCAAAGGCAGTAGCGCATTTGGCAAGTATTATTGATAAGCGGACGGTAGAGGATAGCGGACTATGCTTTGCATGGGATGGACAGCAAGTACCAGCATAGGGAGCAATGACAATGATTGATAACGAGATATATGATGACATTTCTGATACATGGTGGGAGCAAGATGGCTTTATGGCGTTGCTTCGTACTTCTATCAACCCACCAAGGTTTCGCTACTTCAACAATGTATTAGTAAACCAACAACAGCGCAATCCGCAAGATTTGCAGGTACTGGATGTTGGTTGTGGCGGTGGTTTATTATCAGAAGAATTTGCTAAGATTGGTTGTCAGGTTACAGGTGTTGATCAATCAAAACAATCACTGGTAGCCGCACGGGCTCATGCGCAGAAGTCAGGCTTGGATATTGAATATATCGAATCAACAGGAGAAGCTTTGCCGTTTGATGATGCGCAGTTTGATATTGTGTGCTGCTGCGATGTGCTAGAGCATGTGGACGATATACATGTCATTATTACCCAAATTTCGCGCGTACTAAAACCTGGTGGCATCTTCTTTTTTGACACCATCAATCGTACCTTAAAGAGTAATATCGCCGCTATCAAAGTAGCGCAAGATTGGTGGCCTACGCGTTTCATTCCACAAAATGTGCATGTCTGGGATAAGTTTATCAAGCCACATGAACTGGCTGCTTGCTTGAAGCAATATCATTTTGCCAGTTACCAAATGACAGGATTAGCGCCAGCTAAAAATCCTATATGTGGACTTAGCGCTATTTTGCAAAAAAAGCTTGGCTTGATTGACTTTCAAACCTTGGGTAACACATTGATGCTAGAAGAAAGTAAAGACATGGATGTTTCGTATATGGGATATGCGATTCGCGCCGAATAAGCTGAATAAACAGATAGTTATCTCATTCATTCTAAATAAGGCCTCAGCACATATGGCTTGTGCTGAGGTTTTTTATTGGTATCAGCCATCGCTCAATGCCTTGAAAACTAAACCAATGCGTGTCACTATTTCTGCATGTTAAGCCCTATTACCCAAGAAGAAACCACTGGCTGTGGGATTGCCGCTTGTGCGGTGATTTTAGGCAAAACTTACCCTCAAATGAAAACCATTGCCAATGCAATGGGTGTACACGCACAAGACCAATCACTATGGTCAGATACGCAATATGTACGACAAATGCTCAGCAAGCATGGTGTGCAAACGGCTACCAATGAAACACCTTTTGAGTCTTGGCAGGCCTTGCCAGCTTTGGCCTTATTAGCCATCAAACACCATGTAGACAATGGCAAGCCATTTTGGCATTGGGTAGTATTTAGTCGCCAAGGCAACGAGGCGCTAGTGTTTGATTCTGCAATGTCACGAAATTCAAACATCCGAACGGATTTTGATGCGATGACACCAAAATGGTTTATTGAAGTCAAGAAAGACTAAGTGATGAAAAAAGGTTATTGGATTGTCCGAGCAGATGTTACCGACATGGATAAATTTAAACAGTACGCCGCCAAAACACCTGCCGCGCTCAGCAAATATGAGGCGCAGTTTTTAGTACGGGCAGGGGAGTACACATTGGCAGAAGGCGACACGCGTGCCAGAAACTCAGTGATTGAGTTTCCATCGTATCAAGCCGCTTTAGATTGCTGGCATAGTAAGGCGTATCAATCTGCAAGGCAACTTAGGTTAGGCGGGGCAGCGTTAGATATTGTGATTATTGAGGGTGTTGACACATAGGCATCACCCTTGTGGTTTAAGCTAACGTTCTAGAGATCAAAAAAACAATACCCAGCCTATCAAGCAGAAGCACAAGCACTGTTTGAAATGGCAATGCGGGATGAATCAGCGTCGATTAAGGCGAGGGTACGCCAAGTGATCAAGGCAGGTTTTTAAAAAAGAAAAGGAATTAATGATGATCAAAATGATGATGTGTTTAACACGCAACCCAGACATGAGCCGCGAAGCGTTTATGGACTATTGGCAAAATAGCCACGGCCCATTTTTTATGAAAAACGCACATGTCATGCGCGCAAAAAAATACGTGCAATCACAGCTGATCGACAGCCCACTAAACGATGGCTTACAAGCCTCACGTGGTATGCAAGCACCCTATGATGGTGTGGCCGAAGTCTGGTTTGAATCAGAAGAAGAGTTGATGGTAGCCATGGGCAGCGAAGCCATGGCAGACCTTGGAAAACTATTGCTCGAAGATGAACAGAAGTTTATCGACCATGCCAAGTCATGTGCGTTTATTGTGAATGAAGTTGAGTTTTGAGTAGAAGCTTTACTAGCGTGATTGAGCGTTAGTTTTTTTTGTTTTTGCACGGTGCAGTAGTTAGCGCGATTGTGATCAAACAAAAATCAAGGAGTCTGACTACTAGATTTCCTTGAAGGCGGCAGGGGTTTGATTTTGTGAATCAAGCTGGCTGAGCTTTTGATTATTATGATAAGTTGAAGAGTAAAGCGTAAGCCGCAAATTTGGTACTTATTAAACTAGAAAGTAAGGGTAGTAAAAATGACTGATGAGAATAAACCAAGTAATGATGATCATTATAGTGAATTAATAACTCAACTAAGGGAAGATGGTGCAGTTATAAGTGCTCAAACTTTAAAGCTAAGTGCTACACCAGCTTATACTCCACTTCTACAAGGCGGCGGTATCGTTGTTGGTATATGCGCTCTCTTAGTTGTACTGATAAAGTTTTATAACAGCACTTGTTTCTGTTAAGTGCATTAGATGACCAAAATACGAATAACTGGTAATTACTAAGTTATAAATAATGCGCGAGAACTCTAAATGTAATCAAGGAGTCTGACCCCTTGATTCGATATCCACTCCTAATACAATTTTATTCATTACATGACCTAACGCTTTTGTAAAAGGCGCGACGCTAGGAGCGTCCTTTTGACAAACTTGTTACGTGTTTGCATTGGAAATAGCACCATTACTTAAGTTAATTTCGTACACATCGCTATTAAAGTCAGTGACCTTGGCAATACCACCCTGAACTTCCATGCCCTCGGTAAATATATCTGGTCCAGAGGTACTCCATAGCTTTTCCCCACCTTTGCAATAGCAACCAATTTCAAGCTCACCCCAAGTAAGGAGACAATTCCTATCCTTGAGCCAGAAAACACCAAAGCATGTGGCGAAATCTACTTTTTGACACCAGTTCAGCTCAAGGCTGGGAAGTGATAGCGAATAAAGAGCATCACCCGATGCCACATAGAGACTATCACCATCGAATACTAAAGAGTTCTCATTAATCCCTGTTGCGCCACCAACGCCAAGAAGGACAGCTGAACCTAAAGACGCCTCGTTTTCTATAACATTTATTCCATGAGCTGAGACATGTTGGTACTTATCATTACGATAGTATTCATGAATATAGCTTCTCTGATTGTCAGTCGAATTACGAGCGTATGTTGGCTCATCTCTCAAGCTAACTTCGTAATTTCCAAACACTCGGTTCATGGTTCTAGTACACGTAACGCCTACATAAAAGGCGAGCGTTAGCGAGTCCAGCCCACGCTTTTTGTGGACGATTTTTAATGTGCTTGTTATGTTGCATCTAGGGAAGAGTCTTCGTTCTTGATAACATCAATAATTAGACCTGATGGAGCTGAAACTAAAAAATGCCTTTGTCCCCATTCCTCAGTTTTAATTTCAAGAATAACTTTGGCCGAATCTTTTATTTTTTCATACGCCTCATCAACATTTTCAACTTCAAATGAGTAGATTAAGCCTCCTGGCTGAAAAGCCTGTTGGGCTGCAGCAGGTTGAGAAGGATGATCAGGAACGAGAAAACCAAGTTGAGCGCCGTTTTTATGGACGAGATGAACATACCAGTCTTCATCAAACACTGCCTCAAAGCCGAACAAGTTAATAAAAAACTCTTTGGCTTCCACTATTTCGTCGGTAACGAGCACAGGAAAATAAGCTTTTGGATTAATCATTTTTCCTCCAGTTGTAAGTTAGATTATAAATTCGTGCATATGTACTTTTGTCACAACATAACGCC
>CAZCBF010000018.1:0-22248 GCA_964496895.1 uncultured Methylophilaceae bacterium
GTATTGAGCTTAGGAGCAAGCTTTCTACCGACTCCCCACACTTCATCTACTGTGATGCTGGCGAGTATGTGATCTAGTGTGGTTTGGTCATAGTCGTTAAAGTTACACACGCCATTGTATTGCGGCCGCTTCTTGGCGCAGTGGTTGGCTAGCTTGGATAAAGTCTTGGTGCTAGCGATACCCACGCAAACGGGTAAGCCTGTCCATTGCTTGATCTTCTGCTTTATGGCTTGCCCATAGGCGACAAGGTCTTTGTGCTGTTGTGTGGTGAGGTCTAAGAAGGATTCATCAATGGAATAGATCTCTTGGTCAGGGCTAAACTGCCCGAGTATCGACATCACCCGATTACTCATATCGGCATACAGTGCATAGTTGGATGAATAGGCTGTAATATCGTGTTGCTTTGCTAGCGCTTTACATTGAAACCACGGTTTTGCCATGCCAATCCCAAGCGCTTTGACTTCATTACTGCGTGCTACGGCACAACCATCATTATTGCTTAAGACGACAACAGGTTTGTTTTCTAGCTTAGGGTTAAAGACGCGTTCACAAGACACATAGAAGTTATTAACATCAACTAAAGCAATACTACGCATTACTGATCAATACGCTTAGCGGAAGCGTCTAAACGAGCCAGTTACAACACCCCATATTTCAAATTGCATATCGCCTTTGAGGTCTATCGGGTGATAAGTGCCTGATGAATTGGCTGGCATCAACCTAGGCGCACCATTCGGCTGTTTTGAGAGCGTTTTAATGGTAAATTCACCGTCAACTACGGCGAGTACTATATCGCCCGTTTGTGGTGTTTTAGATCGATCTACAACCGCTTTATCATTGGGCATCAGACCAGCCTCTATCATTGACTCACCTTGAATAGTGATAAAGAAAGTGGCATCGGCTTGGTCAATCATGTATTCACCAATGTCTAAGCGCTTCTCTACGTGGTCGTCTGCTGGTGAGGGAAAGCCTGCGGGTACTTTTGAATTAAACAAAAATAGGTGAAGCTTCTTAGCACTGCGCGCTAACAATGAAATGCTTGCTAGTTGAAGATGCTGAATATTAAAGTGTTGAGGAGTGATCATTTTCATATTTGATTAATGTAACAAATATCAAAAAGACTCACAACCAAAACCTAACTAGAATTTTTTATCCAGCCATTTTTTTAGACATCTTCAGCTTAATTGTAATGTCGGCACTAGGGCCAAACTTTCCAGTGTTTTAATAGAATTAATAATCAAGGGGATGGACTCCTTGATTTATATTGGTTTGGCTTAATAGAAAAAATAGATACTGCTGCTCAAGGCTAACAATTCACTAAGCATCACTATCAAGCACCATTGACCACTTCGTTTTGGTCATGTGATTCTTGTTCAACCATTTTGATATAGTCGTCTGCTGGTAGCGGCTTGCTAAATAAGTAGCCTTGCAATATATCGCACTGCCAGTGTTTTAATTGCTGGTATTGCAGCTCTGTCTCTACGCCTTCTGCCACTACTTTAAAGTTGAGTTCGTGCGCTAGTTTTAAGATTAACTTCACAATTGAGGCTTCAGTTGAGTCCTCTGACGCTAGATCTTTGACAAATGAGCGATCAATTTTGAGCACATCTACCGGGAAGGTTTTAAGGTGTGACAATGACGAATAGCCCGTACCAAAGTCATCAATGGCTAGCGATACACCGACTTTTTTGAGGTCGTTCATTATTTCAACAACGCGCTTGGGCTCAATGGCTGCGGCTTCTTCAGTAATTTCTAGCTCTAGCATATGCGGTGGGATACCCGTTTGGCGAATCACTGCTTTTACTTGCTCAGCAAAGTCAGGCTCTTGAAACTGCAAGGCTGAAACATTGACGGCTACTGGCGGTACATTGTGGCCTTTGGCCTGCCAAGTGCACCATTGTTTGCAGGCTGCTTCTAATACCCACTGACCGATTTTAATGATTAAACGGCTACTCTCTGCAATGGGGATAAAGACGACTGGCGAAACAATTTCGCCATTGCTGCGCCATCTCAAGAGTGCTTCTGAGCTACAGAGCTTGCCATTGCTTGCATTCACTTTGGGCTGATAAAATAGCTCTAGCTCACGCTTTTCCACAGCATATCTGAGTGCATTTTCTGTCTCAAACCACTTCTGGGCATCATCACTCATTTGAGGCACATACCGACTAATGGCGTTGCCACCTTTACTTTTAGCTTGTCTAAAGGCCGCATCCAAGTTGCGCAAGAGGCTTTCAATCGTATCCCCGCTATCTTGACCAATACACAAACCAATGCTGCAGTTTACACTGAGCTCACGCCCACTAATTTCCATTGGCGTAACTGATAAATTGAGCAAACTATCAGCAACACTATAGGCGTTACTAAGATTGTTTGTATTTTTTAAGACGACCAACCATGTCGTACCAGAACAATGATATAGCTCATAGTCATTCGTGACAGCAGCGAGCATGGTGTTAAACCATTCTGAAACCGCGACGATCAGTTTATCGCCGACGACATGCCCCATAGAACCAGTGACTAGATTGAACCTGTCTAACCCTATAAAGAGATAACTATGCTGTGATAAAGATTGTTCATCTTCATTGGTTTGATAGTTATTTTCGAAATATTTTCTATTTGGCAGCTGTGTCACTTCATTAAAATAGGCCATTTTAAATAGCTTGGATTGATCTTTTATTCTTGAATAAAGATTCAACACAATAAATAGCGCTGCAATCAAGACCGCGATACTAAAGCCGAGCTGAACTTGGTTTAATTTTTTGACGTCTTGTTGTGTTTCATTACGATGCATCGCAACGGTATTGGTGATTTCCGAATTAAGCGTCAATAGTAAACTCTGCATCGAATTTGAAGCATCTTGAGCAGCGTACAAGTGCTTTCTCAAGAGATCCCAATCCCTATTAACACTCGTCATTTCGTGATCAAGTTTTAATGCATTTTGCGTGAATTGAGTTAGATCTTGCTTTAGTGTTTTAACAACAGCAGTTTGCTTGTCAATCTGATTAATATTAGCGATATTAAGATCGATGGCATCGACATATCGTTGGTTTTTGATAAAGCTAGCGCTATCCGTAGTGGAGTAGTATTCAAATAAATGATTAGAAGCAATGCTAATGTTATTTTGCAAATCACTAATGTTGTTCAGCTCTGGTATTGCCTTGATCAAGTGATTTGTATGTGTGGTCACCTGGTCTACTGACCGACTGTTGATGTAGGTTACCGAAGAGACAACGACTAACACCAAAATAAAAGTGATGAATAACTTTTGCAAGGCATTAATTTTTTTAAAATCTAGGCTATTAACATGCATTTTCAAGGGGGCTACTAAGCATTAATATTGTCGATAAGCTATTTACGACAAAATGTAATAATTCTTAATAATTTATGAATTTGAAGCTTTTTGGCTATGGCTATCGCCAAAGAAAAACAAGGTGTCAGATACCTTGATATTCATTTGTTCTAATCGCATGGTGATATCGGCACAAGTTTTTATTTAAGGCTATACATCACGTCAGTACGTAAAACGTATTTGGTGCCATTGCGTGCAGATACGGCATTGTGTAACAACATATGTGGGAAGACTAAAGCTGTACCTGCTTGCGGGTAGATTTTAGTTTTTTCAAACTCGGTATAGCCTTCTTCAAAATCATCGTTTAAATAGATAATAAAGTTGAGGTGGCTTTCTTCATACAGACTGCTGGCATAGCTACCATCACGGTGCCATTTGAAATATTGCTCACCTTGATAGCGGTAGAAGCGCAAACGTTCGTTAAAACCTGTGAAAGGGAACTGTCTCCTTGATGTCCTATTGAATATGTAAATATCAAGTACAAAATCTAGCAGGATGAAAATAGGAGTTGGCCTCAAACTCTTGACCTAAGTCATTAGGGGCGTATATGCATAAGACTATAAATGCAATTTTTTTCGCATTTGTTTGGTTATAGACTGCCAATTATGCTTTGTGCAACCGCGCATTTAATTTTTTCTGGCCACAATTACTTGCCTAGTTGTTGGATATTATTATGGCTTTTCTATTGGATCAATGTAGGCTTTCCCTTTAGCCAGTCGTAAGATACTTTTATTAAAATCATCGACGATGAGTATTGACCCATCGCTTAATTGACTAAGCCCGACTGGTGCGCCTTCTGGCCTTAACCCCTCAACTTTGTTCCAGTGAGTGACTAGTTCGATTGCTTGTGCATCAGCCTTTGAACCGCCTTCTGGCGTAAATGCATAACGTTTAAATGTATTCGATTGGCCTAAGGGGTCTCTATTGAAATATGGTTTTGCAATTAATTTTAGCTTGCCTATTTCATCTACATCGTAAGCCACGATGCGATTACCAACCACGCGATAGCCATGCCAACTCATAATCAACTTTTTCTTGAGCATGGGTAATAGATCCGATTGATAATAAAACATATCTAAAGGGGCGACATGCGGCGGCATTAATGAGTGCGGCTCAATGTAATTTTTTCTTGCGCAACCATTTTCAACTTTGTTTTGATCATAGTGTTTATTTAAACAATAGGGCCAGCCATAAAAACCGCCCTGCTCAATAATATTGATTTCGTCATATGGCTCATCTGCATCATTGATATCGGTACTGTTTTCGGCCTGTAATATGGTGCCTGATTGATGACTGACTAAGGCCATTGAGTTTCTTAAGCCTGTGGCAAATAGGCTGTAATGCTGTTGCCAAGTGTCGGTATCGGCTGCGTATCGATAACGCCGCAAGCCAACTTCATTAATATCATCACAGTGCGGTTGAACTGGATCAACACAGTGATCAGTTTTAGAGCCCGCATTCACCAACAGGTTATTATTTTTTAAGAAAATAAAGCTGGTTAATAAGTGACGATATTCGCCTGCGCCAAAAGGTAGGGATTGAATGACTGTTTCACGTTTTACCGCTTGGTTATTCTGCAATTCAAAGCGCGTAATTTGATGCGCTTCACCGATGTATACCTTGCCATCTTTACCGATCTTAATCTCGTGCGGCAGCATCAAGTGATTGAGAATTTTACTGGCAACAAATTCACCTTTGAATGACTTGGCTTTAGAAAAGTCTAGCAACCAAACACTGCCTCGGCTTTTACCCCAGCCACCGGTGTCAGTGACTAAGAGTTTATACGCCCCGGGGATTTCGACTACTTTTCTTGGTTTTCTAAAAGAAGCGCCTTTGCGCTTATCAGCAAGCAAACCTACGCAAGTACCCGGGAGGCTGCCAATGGGTAGTTTTGCTAAACCATCACAGCTTGAATTAAGTGTTGTGTAGCGCGCCGCATTGGAATGAGTTGAAAGCGTGGCAAAGATTAAAACAATGAGATAACGCATACTTAAGCGTATGTAGATTTACTAGGGAAATCAATCAGGGCTAGCCTAAACTCAAACCCCAGCAGCTTCCAATATCCCACTAGGGTTATAGCCACGAATCACTTCACCATTGATCAATAACACGGGCACACCACGCCCGCCTAGGCGCTTGTGTTGCTCTGCAGCTTCGGCAGATTTTTCAATATTGAACTCAACGTATTCGATGTTGTTTTCTTCTAGCAAGGCTCTGGTTTTTTTGCAGTAGCCACACCAGTCGGTGGCATAGAGCACCGCTTTGCCATCATGTGCGGCGGCGTAGTCAGGTGGTGGATTGAGATAATATTGGATGGTACCCCATTGTTGAAATAGGATTACGGCGGCAAAAACGAGTATGAATTTTTTCATACCTCATAATATAGCAGACACCACGGATGTTAGACAAAATTGATTTGGTCTAACATCCTAGATTCATGCGATCCGCTTTTGCTACGCAGACACCTTGTAGACTAGTGGTTGGTAATCCACAGTGTTTGATAAGGATCTAGCGTAAACGTCTGCTCGCTATCATCAAATACATGGCCGCTGATGAGGTCATACCAATGATCGGTGACGATAAGGTTGATTTCTGACACGCGCATGGTGTGCGGCTGATTGGTAATGTTGTTGATGCAAAAGATGCTTTGTTTGCGGTCTATACTTTGGCGCCAAAAGCCAAACAGCTGGTCGCCTAATTGCAAGGTAAACTGTGTCGCATTAGGATGAAAAGCGGGTTGTTGCTTGCGTAAATTGATCAAGGCTTTTAAACTATCGATCACTAAACGGTGTTGGCTATTCGGGTCTGCTAGCTGTTTTTCTAGTGCAGTGTAATCCCACTGATGGCGATTGATGCCGCGGTTTTCTTGGGTGGCTTCACGTTTCTCATAATCATTATTGGTGGCAAGCAAGCTATGGATATAGATGCCAGGAATCCCTTCCAAAGCCAACATAATGAGGTGTGAACAGATAAAGCGCGGTATTTGCCATTCGTCTTTGCCTTCCATGGTGCCAGCCATGGCATCAAAGAGGGCAATATTGATTTCGTAAGGCTTTTTAAGGCCATTTTCACCCGCGCGCCAAGAGACTTCACCACCAAACTGTTGCATGGTTTTGATCAGCACATTGACTTCTGACTCACTTAATAAACCTTCTGCGGGGCGAAGGCCGATACCATCATGCGAGGCGATAAAGTTAAAATAGGTGGTGCCGTTTTGGGCTGGCGGCATGCTCATCAGCCATTGCTTGAGGTAATAGCAATTGCCGGTGACCATGGAGTTGACCAATAAAGGCGGTAGAGAAAAGTTATAAATACAATGTGCCTCATTGGCATTGCCAAAGTAGCTTAAATTTTCTCTATTAGGGATATTTGTTTCGGTAATTAAGACCGTATCGGATTTAGCATGCTCAATCAGGCTACGAATCAGCCGCACCACTTCATGTGTTTGCGGCAGGTTCAAGCAATTAGTACCTAGCTTCTTCCACAAAAAAGCGACCGCATCTAGGCGGAAAATAGTGATGCCGTTGTCTAGATAAAAACGAATGATCTTGACAAATTCTTTGAGTACTTCAGGGTTGCGAAAATCAAAGTCAACCTGTGTATGGCTAAACGTACACCACACATGTTGCAAGCCTTGCGTGGTTTCTGTCGGCCTGAGTAACGGACTTGTTCTGGGACGCACAACTTGGCTGATAGGCGTATTGGGGGCGGTGGTATAAAAATAATCATGCCCTTCACCTTCGCCTTGAACAAAGTTGAAAAACCAGCGGCTACTGCTGGAGGCATGGTTAATGACCAAATCTGCCATAACGCGATAAGACTTGGTGATGGCTTGAATATCATCCCAATTGCCTAACTCGGTATTGACCTGATAATAGTCTTGCACCGCAAATCCATCATCCGAACAATATGGGAAAAATGGCAAGATATGCACACCATTAATCACATCTTTGATATGCGTTTGCAAAAACGTATTGAGGGTTTTAAGCGGGGCCTCACCCTCACGCTTTAAGGTGTCGCCGTAGGTGATTAAGACGGTATCGTTTTGATCCCAATTATTAGAATAAGGGGCTACCGCTTGGACACTATCATCCAAGCGCATGATCTCTAAAATCTCATCCGCTATTTCAGGGAGTGGCCCTTCGGGTAGATCATCCTGATAAATTGTTTGCAAGTGATACAACACACTCTCATAGAGGTGCTGTAGATACGCACTTTTTTGGGACATAGCTTACTTTCTTGAGAAATCTTTATAATCTGCTTCTACTGCATCGTAGAGGCGGTCAAAAATATCTGGCATGGCACTTTGCACACGGTTCCAGCTATTAATAAATGGCACTTCCATCGGATTTTTAAGGTACATCTCACCGGCATCCATGATGTTTTTGGCAAACATCTCAACCGATGCTTCTTCCTTATGAATATCAAAGCTTAGGCCGTTCATCTCTGCATCACTGCGATAAGCTTCGACAAAGTCGAGTGCGATTCTAAAATAACTGGCTTTAAGTGTTCTAAACGATTCTGGCGTTAAGACTGAACCCTGTGTCGCAAGTTTTCTAAACAAAGCTTTAGAGATATCAATCGACATTTTGGATAAGCCTCTATGCTGATCATCCAGTGACAATTCCTGATGCTTGTGATCATACGTCTCTGCAATATCGACCTGACATAAACGCGTATTGGCAAAATTACGGTGCATCTCTGATAACACGCCGATTTCCAAACCCCAATCACTTGGGATGCGAATATCTGCTAATACATCACGCTGAAACGAGAACTCACCAGCAAGTGGGTAGCGAAAGCTATCCATATACTCTAAGTAGTGATCATTATCAGTCACCACAGACTTCAGCGCACGAATCAACGGTGTAACCAACAAACGGCTCACACGGCCATTCAGCTTGCCCCCTGCCACACGTGCATAATAGCCTTTGGCAAAGCGATAGTTATAAGATGGATTGGCCACAGGATAAATGAGGCGTGCCAATAATTCACTGGTGTAAGTCGTAATATCACAGTCATGCAAAGCAATCGCCTTGGCTTTGTTTGAGGCCAAAATATAACCCATGCAATACCAAACATTCCGTCCTTTACCCATTTCTTTGGGCGCTAAACCATGCTCCTCCAGCTCTCTATCTAAAGCCATCAAACGCGGGCCATCATTCCATAAAATACGATGGTGTTGTGGGAGCGGCTCAAAAAACTCGATAGCTTTCTGATACTGCTCCTGACTCGCACGGTCGAGGCCAATGACAATCTCAGACAAATAAGGCACTGTTTTGAGGTGTTGCACAATATTGGGCATGGCCTCACCTTCTAACTCTGAATACAGCGAGGGGAGTAACAGTCCAAGCGGACGCTCTTTACTAAATTCAACTAGATCGTTTTCAAGGTCTGAAACATGACGCTTAGTGAGGTTGTGTAGTGTCGTCACAATGCCATTTTGATAAAAATCTGCCATACATTTTCCTTATTTATTTTAATTCTCTGGGCCTAATGATTCAGGTCTAATATTGGTAAAGTGCTGAATACCTTCTGCCCAGCCTGCTGGGCCAGTCTCATGAGTGATAAGCAAGTTTTGTGCACGATTGACCACTGGTGGTGCTTTTACGGGAGATTTAACCACCACTGCATAATCTGCTGATTCAAGCATAGCCACATCATTTTGGCTATCCCCAAGCGCCACAGTGAGCATGGTTTTATCTGGCTGGTTTAACTTAAACACCTCATGCAACCAATGCAATGCCACGCCTTTATCACTCAAACCAGAAACATGTATAAAGCGCCCACCTTCTAAAATGTTCGCGCCCAAGGCTCTGAGCTCATTCAACATGGCCTGCTTACTGGCCTCACCGCCCAGCCATTGCATGGGCTCGCCAAATTGACGCTGTGCCGACTCCTCTGCTGCTGCCCGCGGTAAGCCTGTCATCTCTATAATGCCCTCTATCCCTGCGGCTTCAAAAGTGACAAATTGGCCTTGATAGTCATCACTCACTTGCTGGATAAGCCCCTGCCAATGCGCTCTTTCAGCAACAAAGTGTTTAACCCAATAGTCACCTTGACTCACCGTGTCTTCTGGTTGCTCGGCAAAATACCCTTTTGGAATCAGTACTGCCGCCCCGTTTTCAATAATAAAAGGGTGCGTATTATCGAGCGATAGCCTGAGGGTTTCTAATTCGGCTTGAGTTTTACTGGTAATCGGCATCACAGGGATACCCTGCGCTGCGAGCGTTGCTAGCATTGGCTTAGCCGGGTCAAACGCATAATCATGATGGTCTAATAAAGTGCCATCCATGTCTGTAAAAATCAACCACTGTAACTTTTCTATAGTAAAAGGCTTTAATGACAATTGCGTGATCTTGCGCTGGGGATTGAGTGTAAACAAGGCCTGTGCTTTTGAGGGTAATGTTTGCAATGTTTGTTCGGTTAAGCGCTGGTAAAATTGAATAAATCTTGCCACTTGTGCCGCACTCATCACCTGTTGCCCATCACCTGCTTTTTGGCGTAGCTTATCTTCTTGCTCTAAGCGCCACTGATACACACAGTCAAATGATGGTGCTTGTAACATCACCCAAGAATCGACCAAACCAAATAAATCTTGATAAGCACCAGAGAGCTGGTCGTTGACATAGGTACGCCAGATGGCCTCTTGATCTTCTTCTGCCTCTAAGCTATTCACTGGCGTTTGCAAGGTCATTGCAGATTGTGCAGCCGTGCCCACACACCAACCTTCGAAGATAATGATATCGACTGGC
The DNA here is from genome assembly GCA_964496895.1 of uncultured Methylophilaceae bacterium. Classification (GTDB taxonomy): domain Bacteria; phylum Pseudomonadota; class Gammaproteobacteria; order Burkholderiales; family Methylophilaceae; genus Methylotenera. The sequence continues at coordinate 10,105 of CAZCBF010000018.1, forward strand.
TGCGTTAGCGTCTCTAAAGCCTCTGCACGGTCATCAATCGCTTTATTAAAGCGAGGCACGTGAACAGGCAGCTGTTTAGACTTGAGTGACTGGATCACTTGCATGGCTAGCGCCGTGTCATGCGTGCCTGGGACACCTCGGGTCGCGAGCAAAGGATGAACGCGCTCAGCAAGTGATTGCCTTTCTGCTCTGGTTAGATAAAAGTCATCCAACGATAAGGCAACTGCCTTGAGCGAAAAAGCAGACCCCAGCAACGTCACCAATAAATCCGCCAAGGTGCTTTTGCCAGAACCTTGCGTGCCGTTCAGGCCGATAACAATGGGTTTGTTTTGTTGTAATGCAGACTCTGCGATTGACTGAGCGAGCCCAAAAAACCATTTTTCAGCGGTTTGCTGGTAGCTTTTGGGCAGTTGATGCGCCTCAATAAAAGCAGATAAGTCTATTTCAAAAGGTAAAGACGATGCTGTATTTTTCATATGCGACTCTAGTATAGCTTAAACTTTATTTTGGGGATATTTGTAAGACTGTGGCTTTTCGTTTGACCATTACTTTTTTAGCATACAACATAAAATTACACTACAATCTCGTGTTGATCTATTGATATATTTCTATAACTATGGAAACATTAGCATTATGGACGCAAAAACTGCGGTGACATTACTGGCTTCGATTGCACAAGAAGCACGGTTAAATATTTTTAGACTATTGGTACAAGCAGGCAAAGAAGGCTTACCTGCAGGCAATATCGCTGAGGCATTATCGATCCCGACTAGCACTTTGTCTTTTCATCTCAAAGAGTTAACACATGCGGGCTTAATCACGGCAAACCCCAAAGGTCGTTTTATTTACTATGCGGCTAATTATGACTCAATGGATAGCTTGCTAAATTATTTGACCGAAAACTGTTGTGCTGGCGCTGATCAGAAGAGTTGCAGCAGCCCCAAAAGCAGCTGTTAACACATCACTTCAACATGCGCCCTCACACATATTATTGACATAATTTTGAAGGATACTATTTTCATGAAGCGCATGCACTTACATATGGCGGTGACTGATCTGGCACAAAGCATTGAGTTTTATAACACCTTATTTGATAGCCAACCCTCCACAACAAAAGAGGACTACGCCAAATGGGAGCTAGAAGACCCTGCAGTTAACTTTGCCATCAGCACCCGCAGCCAAACAAGCGGGATTGACCATATTGGTATTCAAACAGAATCTGCAGAGGAGTTAGAAGCACTCAGAGCCCGTATGGCCTCAGCTGAGCTCAGCATGGTCTCGCAAGAAGGCACAACCTGCTGCTATGCCGAATCAAATAAACATTGGGTACAAGACCCAGCAGGCATTGCATGGGAAACGTTTCATACACTAGCAGAAGCCCCGACTTTTAATCTTGATAGCGAAGCAGCAGAAGGTGAAAGCGCCTGTTGCGCACCTAACCCCAAAGCGCTGCCGAAGTCACTGCAATTTTTATCACCTGTTTCAAAAAAACCAGAATCTAATGAAGGCTGTTGTTAATGAAAGTTTTATTTTTATGCACGGGTAATTCGTGTCGTTCTATTTTGGCAGAAGCCACATTTAACCATTTAGCGCCTGAAGGCTGGGCAGCCATGAGTGCAGGCAGCAAGCCAAAAGGCCAGATTCACCCAAGATCAATCGCATTGCTTAAAAAAGAAGGCATTAATACCGAAGGCTATCACAGTAAATCATGGGATAACTTACCAGAGGTGCCTGACATTGTCGTGACCGTATGTGGTAACGCTGCGGGCGAGACCTGCCCAGCTTATATTGGCGATGTAGTACGCACCCACTGGGGTGTGGAAGATCCTGATGGTGTGACTGGTACTGAAGCAGAGGTTGAGGCGAGTTTTGTACATGCTTACACAGTCTTGCGTCGCCGTATTGAGGCCTTTTTAGCTCTGGACATTACGGCATTACAAGCCAATAACAGCTTGCAAGAAGCTTTGGATGAGATCGGCTTGCTATAAGCCTTTTGTGACTATTTAATTACGTTTGCCAAAAGGCTTGCTTGCGGTAGGTTGAGCACCCTTTTGCGCACCATTACCGCCTGTCTGCTTGGGCTCAATATAAACAAACTGCCAGTCGGCATAGCTTTGCGCCTTGAGAAATGCTTCATAAATTTCAGGAAAGCCACTGACTTTGATTGGTGTCAGTACGGAATCCGTGCTGACGCCACGAATACGCCCGCCCACTCTAATCAATTGCCAGCTGCCATCCAGACTAATTGGGTTGTCGTATAACTGGCGAATATGGTGGCGCGGCTTTGGAAAGCGTTTATCGATCAATAAATCTTTGAGGCTTTTCGGGAATTGCTTGATACCACTAGGTGTCGTATCGTAATAGGCTGTAATCGCACGACGATAGACATCGCCGTAATACAAGAGGTCTTGCTCACGCTCACGCTTAACATCATGCTTCCAGACGGTTCCAACCGCGGCGAGAATAATACCCGACACTGCCATCACAATCATTAACCCTATAAACGTAAATCCAAGCTGTCGCATTTAAGTACGCTACCACTCGTTGTAATTGGTACCATCTTTAGCGATTTCAGGTGAACCGCTCTTAATGTCATAGACAAAGCCTTCTAGCGGTGGCTCTGGCGGGATGATCTCCCAGGTTTCGTTACTTTCGGTAATCGGGTCGTAAGGTACTTTGTTGATGTATTTGTCTAACACCAATGTCTCGAGGCTTTCGGGGTAGACGCCTTTATCTGCATAAAATTTATCTAGCGCATCTCTCACCACATTGAGGTCTTGTTTGAGCGTGGTTTCTTTGGCGCGATCGATACTACTAAAGTAGCGTGGCGTGGCAATCGTGAGCAATAAAGCAATAATCGACAAAACGACCAATAGCTCAATCAGCGTAAAGCCTTTGCCTTGCTGAGATGTAAATTTACCACTGTGCATACGGAACCCCATTTAAACCAACGCCTTCACTTAGAGAGTAGACATCAAACACATCCTGCCCAGCGCTTGGCGCACCTGGCGGACTGTCAGAGCTTCTCAAACCCCATATCTCGCTGGCATCAAGCGTGACACCAGGAGTGGCCTCAATAGACATCATCGGATCAAGTGGTATTTTACGCAAGAAAAACAATTTTTGTTTGTTTGGACTTTTAATATTTTGTACACCATCGACCAAGGTTTGCAAATCAGGCGGATAGCCTAAACGATCTGCACTTTTTTTAATCTTACCTTCATCGACCGCTTGTTTATAAGCATCAATCGCTTGACGCACGGTGCGCAGGTTTTGTTTAAGCTCGGTTTCTTTACTGCGCTGCACACTCATTTTGAGCAAAGGCATGGTTGCCGATGCCAGAATGCCGACAATAGCCACTGTAACAATCAGCTCAATAAGGGTAAACCCTTTTAATGGGTTCTGCCCCTGCAATTTGTTCAAAATCATGCTTGAGTATCCAGCTTATTTATTTCAGAAATTGGACATCAGGGATAAAACTTTTCTTTTCTTCTTTTTGCACAGTGTCATCACTTGTCGTTTGCGGGCTATTAGCACGCCCATTGGGCTGTGCGGCAGCCCCAAAGTTTGCAGAAGGTGTTGTATTATTTGTATTACCCCCTAAGGTTTTGCGCTGTTGACGTTGTTGCATTAATCGACGCAAAGCACTATTGCCACCAGTATTGGGTGCGGGGCCGCCCGCTGCCGCTGGTGTCTTCTTAATTTTATCTGTAACGTGGTTAGCTGTTCCAGACCAGTACTCAGTAAATTGTGCGCTTGGCAATGGGATATTGCCCAATACACGGGGGGTAATGGCTAAGACAATTTCAGTTTTGTTATCACTATCATTATGATTTGAGAACAAGCGACCCAGCAATGGAATATCACCCAAACCTGGTAATTTATTAATACTGCTACGGTCTTCATCTTGAATCAACCCAGCCAATATTTGCGTTTCTCCATCTTTAAGTCGTAAAGAAGTTGTCGCCGAGCGCGCACCAATTTCATACACTAACCCGCCATTACTCAATGCGGTTGCACGACCTAAATTACTCACTTCCAGCCCAACTTTGAGGTCAACAAAGTTGTCCAATGTAATGTGCGGCTCTACTTCTACTTTTAAGCCAACATCTTGATACTCGACATTTTGTTGATTACTAAACTGCGTGGTCACATTCGTGATGATAGGAATCTTGTCGCCCACTTGGATTTGCGCTTTTTCATTATTTTTCACTCTGACACGTGGGTTAGATAATAAATTCACATCTTCATCTGCCCCTCTAAAATTCACAGCAGGGTTACCTACAATGCTGGAAACGCCAATACGTGATTGGTTCACAGATTTTAGTGACTCTAATGTTAGCGCCTCTGTGGCAGTTGCATTTAAAACAGCCAACCGGCTAGGATAATCGATCCCTAGATCCAGTAATCGATCTCTAGTGACTTCCAACACTTCAATTTCCAACATTACTTCGGGGTCAGCCAAGTCCATAGAATTTACCAACTTTTCTGCCAAGTTGATCACTTCGGGGCGATCTCGCACAACCAGCATATTCAAACGTTCATACACATAAACATTCTTAGTCTTGATCATTGATTTTAGTAAATCAGCAACGTCTTTCGCCTGGGTATTATTTAAGTAAAAATTACGAATCAACAATTCTTGGTAGGCTTTGTTTTTGAGTGCATTACGTGGGTAAATAATCACCGTATTTTCTGAAGTGATTTTTTTAGCCAGGCCATTACTGGCGATCACGGTATCAATCGCCTCTTCAATACTGACATTTTGCACAAACACATTAGCGCGCGTATCTGGTCGAATATCTTTATCCAATATAAAGTTGATGCCTGTATCGCGCGACAAGGCATCAAAGACTAATTTAATATTCGCGTTTCTAAATTCTAAACTGACTGGTTTCTTAAACTGCTGCCCTAATTGCGGTAATTGTGCATTGCTATCTCCAAGTTTACCCCCTATCGTTTCATTGAGCTCTTTGGCCAAAGGGTGTTGCGGATTTTCTATTAAGACATCATGCACAAGTACTTTTGCTTCTTGATATTTTGTTTGTTTAATTAGTGTTTGTGCTTTTTTCAAACGTTGCGCTTGCATGGATTCGCGTGCGGTCGCTTGAATGCCTGCAATGGCATATTGATTATTGGGCGCAATCCCCAAAATACGCGTGTATAACGCTTTAGCTGTCTGATAATCACCTTTTGCTCTAGCTTCTTTGGCTTGCTGTAAGAGCACCTGATTAATCGCATACTCACGATTTAAGTAATAGTCTTTGCGTATTTCCGCATCGGTCACAGTCGTATCAATGACTTGCTCAGCAGATTGTAAGCGCTGCTCTATTTTCTGCGCTGGCGTGACTACTTCTGATGCTGCGTTTGCATCACTAATCTGCAGCAAGCAATAGGCCATACACAACGGTATACTCAAACTTCGGTGCTTTAAAAAATAGTCTCTCATGCTGATATTTCCTTACTTAAACCCAGCGTTATCATTTTGACCTTTCGACAAGGATTTAGGTAAATCCAAGGGCAAAAACGTAAAATGCAATGTGTCTTTTTCTTCTTTATCTAATCGCCAAAACGGCCCAACTTTACTACCGAGTTTGACCGAATATGACTTTTCTTGATCCGCCAAATAAATCACATCGCCACTCGGTCCATGATCCATTCGTCCCATATAGCTAAACGGTATCGGTGGTGCTTTAGGTAATATTGGCTTGGGGATATTCTTCGCTTTCATCATTTTTTTCGGTTTACCTGCCCAGTTCGCTGCGGCAAACAAATCCTTTGGCGCAGGATTGGGTGTCCGGTCTAATCGATCCCAGCGCCCAGTGCTTTCATTTGTGATGCTCATCTCACTGCGTTTGGTCTGACGTTTTAAAGGTCTTTTATCCGTGCTAACAATTTCATCGGTGTTCTCATCCTGCATCGCAGTCCAGGCTGTGAGTAACACTGTGATCAACAGCACTACCCATACCCATTTGCTTGTAGGTGTATCTGTCGCGTGATCACTCATGTCGATTTTCCTTTGACATACGCTGCAAATACAATCCTGGCTGTCACTGTTGCCGTATGGCGATCTTCACGCACTACTTGCAAATCCAACAGTGCTAATTCTGGGTTTTCAGACAATGCATAGTCGATAAACTGACGAATATCCGTATAACGTCCCTCTATTGGAAACGTCATTTTGTATTGTGTCAGCGGCTCAGCACTGGCTGATTTTATTTTTTTATAGCGATAATCACCGATCTCTAAACGAAGATGATGTTGTTTTGCCAATGCATGTAAGCGCCCTAATAATGCAGGCACGGCTGTCAATTGCGGAAAGCGAGTATAGAATGTGGCGGCCTCTTTTGCCTCTTGCTGCGCAGGGTCTTGCGCGCTTTTGAGTCGCTGGTCTTGTCTTTGCTGATCAAGATTGGCCTGTGCAGTGATTGCAGCATCAATATCTGACTGCAGTGCAGGAATTTTCACCCAATACACAAATGCGCAAATCGCGAGCAGCAGCAAGCCTAGTAGGCCCCAAAAGCCTAGCTTTTTAGCAGTGGTTTGAACCCACCAGAGTAGTGATGCAGTATTCATTCAGCAGACTGCCAGTTGGCCTTTATCGTAAAATTAACGGATTTTTCAGGATCACTCATATCAATCATATGGTTCTGCAAATACACCTCTTCAAGCATGGGTAAGGTCGCCACCGCTTCGACATATTGCAACATCGCTGCCACGTTACTGGATTGTGCTGTGAGGGTAATGTGGCCTTTTTTCTTGCTGGGCTCTAAGAACAACAGTGCGACTTTTTTCATCCGTACTGATTCCAGACCCGACAATAGCTGCCCCCACGGTGTGCTTAAATCGGCAACCGTCTGACGTACGGCTTTTAATTCTGTTTCACTCAGTGGCTTGATATTTTCATCCACTGCTTGATGTGCAGGCGCTGTGGTTTGCGATAAAGACACCGCCTCATATTCAGTCGTTAGTTGCTGATACCAATTAAAGAGTAAGAGCGAAAATAATAGCGCGAGCAACAACACCAATAAGTTCCACCATGAAAAACGCCCAATACTCCAATTAGGCTGCTCGACAAAATCTAGCGTTAAACGTTGACTCATACTAAAGCCTCCAACATGGCATAAGGGGGTTCATCACTGACTTTGGTTTGTTTGATATTGAGTGGTTTGATCATCCACTCTTCGGCAAATGGAATCACCGCATTACCCTGCGCAGGCGCATAGACCATGATCTCTCTCACTTCACTATCATTGACTAAGGCCTCGCGCGCTAATAGTCGTGAAAGTGTTTTTTGCCAATTGGGCTCACGCGGATAGGTGCGCACTTGGGTGACAACACCTTGAATCAAATTAGCAAACACAATACGACCTTGCTCAACCACAGCAAAAATAGTCGTCGCATTTTTAAGCTGACCTTGTAATGCATTCATTGCCGTCATGAGATACGGCTGCACACTGACTAATTTAAACGCATATTTATTGGCTAACTTTTCTAACGCGTCTAATAGATTCTTATCAATAGCAGAAGATAAAATAGGTTGATCTGGCGGTGCATCATGGCAGCGAATCAACCAGTCTGATGTCACAAAACCATAAATCTCTTTAAAGGCTGCTTCGGCAAAGACTTCTTTTTCTGCTTGGTTCATCCTGACAGGTTGTGGCGGCAAGGTGAGGTATCGCACCATATCTGTCGAGAGTGTAAAAGTGAGTTTAGTCTTTTCTGGTAAATTTAATTTATCCAGTTCACGCTCTAATTTAAATACCAATGTTTGCCAATCAAAGTTATCTTCTGATTGCCATGCAAGATAGGTTTCACCCAATAAACTATTGGTTAAGCCATCGCGATAGACCAAAGCGATGGTGCTCTTACTCAGAGAGATCAAACAATGATTAGCCAACAAACGTAACACGGTTAATCTCCTCTAATGATGTTTTACCCAAAGCGACCAGTTGTAATGCTGACTCACGGATACTGCGCATACCACTGCGTTTGGCAGCTTCTTTTAATTGTCTTATCGGCTCTCTGGCAATAATCATTTCTCTCAACTCATCGTTTAATATTAATAACTCGGCCACTGCAATACGGCCGCGATAACCAGTCCCTCGACAGTGACCACAACCCTTGGCGGTTTTAAACTGCATCACTTTTGCCAAAGCAGGCGGAATCCCTGACTGCTCCAAAGTACGTTGATCTGGCTGACTAGGCTCGGCACAATGTGGGCAAATACCGCGTACTAAACGCTGCGCCATAATGCCGTTAACCGAAGAGACAAAGTTATAAGGATCAACGCCCATGTGCATAAAGCGGCCAATCACGTCTAAGACGTTATTCGCATGCACCGTGGTAAACACCAGATGCCCCGTCAATGCCGCTTGCACAGCAATTTGTGCGGTATCAGGATCACGAATCTCACCGACCATGATTTTGTCTGGGTCATGACGCAAAATCGACCGCAAACCTCTGGAAAAGGTCAGGCCTTTTTTCTCATTCACAGGGATTTGCAACACGCCTGGCAATTGATATTCGACTGGGTCTTCGATGGTAATAATCTTGTCGTGCCCAGTATTCACTTCAGAAATCGCGGCATACAGCGAAGTGGTCTTACCACTACCGGTCGGGCCAGTGACCAAGACCATGCCGTAAGGGTCGGAGGCGAGATTGCGAAACTGCGAAATAATCGTCGGGTTAAAACCCAGCGCTTTCAGGGTTAAGCCATTGGCTTCTTCCGAAACTGACTTACGGTCTAAGACCCGTAACACGGCATCTTCGCCAAAAATACTCGGCATAATAGAGACACGGAAATCAACCTCACGTCCCTGAGAAATCACCTTAAAACGTCCATCTTGCGGGACTCTACGCTCAGAGATATCTAATTGCGACATCACTTTGATACGCGAGACCGTCTGATCGGCATTCTCTAGCCCCGCTACATTACGGATATTAGCCATCACACCATCAATACGATATTTGATCGCAAGCCCTTGATTAGTCGACTCTAAATGGATATCACTAGTGCCGCTTTTTAAAGCATCATAAAGCGTAGAATTCACCAGTTTTACGATAGGGTTGGGGTCTTTATTAATGGTTTTAAGCGATAGGTGAATTATGCTCTCATCGCTGTCACTACTTTCTTCATCATGCGAAGCATCGCTAAAGCTTTCCATGGCAGAAAGGCTTTCTTCATGCTTGGCTAAATAAGCCGCTACATCAGTACTGTGTGTTAAACGCCACTCAAAATCCTGCTTGATATACTCAACAGCCCACTCTTGCAGCTGAGCATTAAATGGGTCTGCCATCACCAATATCAACGCATCACCTTCACCAATAAAGGCCAAACACTGCTTTTGCTGCATTTTAGAAAAAGGCACTTCGTCAAAAGCAGGCGTGAGCTTATGCATCGCGCGCATGCTAATGGTTTTAAATTGGAATGCTTCGCCTAATGCCGAGATGAAAAACTTAGGTGATTCACCATAGAGCTCTTCCAATACTTCGATCATGCTGCGCTGCTGACTCGCCGCTTGTGCACGCGCTGATTGAACAAGCGCGTGATCAATCGCCTTGATTTCTGGTAGCGTTAATGTATCAGTCATCGTCATTGGATATTGCCTGCCAATTCAAAAATAGGCATGTACAGCAACAGCACGACCACACCGATAACCAATCCAATCATCAACATCAAAATGGGTTCAAATAACTTGGTAAACCAATCAATCCAGCGTGCCAACTCTTCATCGTAAAAACTAGCAATGCGGTCCATCATTTCACCAATATTGCCGCTACGCTCGCCGACTAATAACATTCTTTCTGCCACGGGAGTAGTCAAACCAGTCACTGCCATTGCATTGGAGATTTGCTGACCTTGGCTAATACTATTGGCTGCGGTCTTCATCCGTTGCTGTAAGCTCGGATCTAGCAAACCCGCAACAGAACTCAAGGCTTCAATAATCGGTGTGCCTCCTTTGAGCAACATCCCCAAAGTACGATAGAAACGTGATAACTGATAGAGCTTCAAACGCTTACCAATCGCAGGTACTTTCCAGAGCAGCTTCAGCAATGCTTGTCTCACTGAATCAAGCGATAACACATAAACCAACAAGAACACCATGACCACAACCGCAGCTAAAACCAACATGCCGTTTTTTGCCAAAAACTGTCCCCACGACAACATCAGCTTAGATAAGAATGGCAGCTCGCCTGAGGTACCTTCATAAATGCCACTAAATTTTGGCACCACAAAACCCATTAAAAAGAAAATCACCAAGCCGCCGACACCAATGAGTAATGCGGGATAAATGGAAGCACTGATGATTTTCTTTTTTAACACTTCGACTTGGCTTTCAAAGGCGACATAGCGTGTGAGTGCTTCAGGCAAATTGCCAGTGTTTTCACTCGCTTTGACAGTAGCCACATACAAGGTTGGAAATACTTCAGGCTGTTCTTGCAAAGCGGTAGAGAAAGTCTGACCTTGATACAAACTATTTAGCAGCTGATCTAACACTAGCTTTGATCCGTTAGCCTTATCTTTAACCGCCAAAGTCTCTATCGACTCAACCAGATTTAAGCCTGCGTCTAATAAGGCTAATAATTCCTGACTAAACAGGCTCAACTCAAAATCGCTTTTTTTATTGAGCGTTATTTTTTTCGACGTTTGTTTTGCAGAGACGGGCACATAGCCTTTTTGCGTGACTTGCGCCATCGCATCATCAGCGTGATTTGCACTCACAGTCAGCAATTGCATTTGGCTATTTTTTACGGCCTTTACTTGAAATTCCACCCAATACCTCTATTGAAAAACTGCGGCAGAAAACAGCAAAATATCACCTAGCACTAGGGTTTCTTTTGTCATCTTTTTTATTAATTGTTTGGTTTGATAAAACATCTGTATTTGCTGGCACTTTGACCGGTGCGATTCCCTTCTAATACAAAACAAAAATCTACTCTGTATCTTAATAGAATGTGCTAACAAACAATCATGCAATTAAGCTACGATTACACTGACATTTCCCTAGATGAATCAGTGCGCCATACAAAAGAAAAAGCCCAATCTAAAACGACTGGGCTGGTAGAAAAACCGCTTAATTAATCTAATTGGATTAGGGGGTTGGTGCTTGATAGAGTAGATCGACTTCACTTTGAGTGATCGGATAGTCATACACGTTGACTTCATCAATCGCACCATTGGTATAGTCATTTGGACTACCCCATTTGCCTCGACCAATCACAAACTCACCGGTGGCGTTCCAGTTACTCGTCTCATTGGCTTCGCCTTCCAGTACACCATTAATATACAAGCGCATCTTACCGTTTGCTTTATCTCTCACAGCCACTAAGTGATACCACGTCCCGACCGTTGGTTTGATAATCGATCTCACTCTAAAAGAACCACTAGAAAGTGTATCTTGCTCATAGATCGAGAAGAAAAAGTAACCACCTTGTTGCTGACTATATTGCAACCAGAAGCCACTGACTTGCTCTGCATCTTGACCAACAAAGGTTTGCCAGCCATTGAGGCTATCTAATTTGACCCAAGCAGAAATACTATAGCTTTGATCTGTTTGCAATAATGGCGCACCCAAGCCACCATTTTCATTACCGGTGAATTGCCCTGCACTGCTACCCACTTGCCCTGTAGTCCAAGCACCGTTGTAATTTAGATCATGACTATTGGCACTATTGTCGAGCAGTGTTGTACCACTACCACTTTCAAATTGCCAGTGTCCGACCAAGCCTGATTGACTTGTCGTACTCTCTTCTATCGTCACAGTGATCGCGGTACCAGTGGTGCTATCACCTGCATCATCAGTCGCAATAGCTGAAAGACTTTGCGCGCCAATCTCAGCACTTGTCGGTGTCCAAGTGAGGGTATAGGGTGCTGTTGTCACCACCCCTAACAAGCTGCTACCTTGATAGAACGCGACTTGATCTATTGTGCCATCCGTATCTGATGCAGTGGCAGTCAGTGTGACTGTGGTACCAACCGTGGCTGCAGTGCCATCTATTGGTGATGTAAGACTCACAGAGGGTGGTAAGTTAGCATTCACTTCTTCTGTAACCATTATATTTACTGGAAGGCTCGTTGTGATTGCGCCGCTATCATCACTGGCTTGGGCCGTGAGTGTTTGTGTGCCAAGCGCACTAATA
>CAZCBF010000019.1:0-21194 GCA_964496895.1 uncultured Methylophilaceae bacterium
TTGAAAACATTGGCAGCTTAAAACCCAGTGCTCCGGTTAAAAGTGCTGGTGTGTTAGTTGGGCGTGTCAATGATATTCACTTTGATAGTGATCGCTTTGAGGCTATCGTGACTTTAGATTTGGATAAGCGTTATCCGTTTCCTACCGATACTTTTGCCAACATCTATACGGCAGGTCTCTTGGGCGAGCAGTATATCGGTTTGGAACCTGGCGGGGACGAAGAAAACCTCAAAGAAGGTGACAGTATTTTAAAAACACAAGATGCGGTTGTATTGGAAAAAATGATTAGTCAATTCTTATTTAGTAAGGCGACAGAATCAGATGATGAACCAAAAGCAAGTGCCGATTCGTCAACTGAAATCGATGCACTATCGTTTTAGTAGTATAAAACAAGGTTGACTGAGGTAATCCTACAGTCAGAATTGGGGAGATTAGATAAATGATAAAACGCTTTTTATGTATTTTGATGTTGGGTTTGATGCCAGCATTATTATTCAATAACACCTTAGCTAAACAGGCACCAGAAGAACTGGTGAAGCAAACAGCTGACGATGTCTTGAATATTGTGCGCACTGACCCAGAGATTCAGGCAGGTAACACAGAAAAACTATATGCCTTGGCAGAAGAAAAAATTCTGCCATATTTTAACTTTGATCGTGTTTGCCGTTTGGTGTTGGGTAAGCACTGGCGCAGAGCTGATGATGCGCAGAAGACTAGCTTTCAGCAAGAGTTTAGGGCTCTGTTGCTCAGAACATATTCATCGGCATTGGTGAAATACAAGATTGATAAAATCGATTTTAAAAATCCAAAATATTCTAAAGACAAGCGTTTAGCTAAAGTGCCAGCTGTGATTACGCCAGTAGAAGGGCCTGATATTGGCGTGACTTATACACTTCAAGATGATGAGGATAGCTGGAGAGTGATTGATATTGTGATCGAAAATATCAGCTTAGTGACAAATTATAGAAGCCAATTTGCCACTGAAATTCGTCAAAATGGTTTAAATAGTTTGATCGAAAAGCTGGCGGCTAAAAACAAGAAAGCGACTGGTCAATAGTGGCAACGATTCATGTTCAAGCGCAGTTGTGGCATTTATCAGGTGATTTGCACAATGATGATGCCGCAACACTTTTGGCGCATAGTGAATCATTGGCCATACCACGGTCGAATTGGATTATCGATTTTGCCGCAGTAGAAGCGATTGACTCGTCCGCGGTAGCGCTGATGTTTGCATGGTTACGTCGCGCGCAAGCGGCTAGTGTTTCCTTGGTGATGGTAAACGTCCCTGATAATCTAAAGAAGCTTATTCAACTGTATGGCGTTGAAGACGTCATCAAGCTATAACTACAAATATCCCGCAGTATTTTTAATCACGCTTAAACAATGGCATAATGCTAGGTTTACTATCGTTTGCGATGTTTACTGACACATTGAGCCATGACCCCTGCCGTTACATTTAATCAAGTACACAAACAGTATGCCGATGTGCATGCGGTTAATGGTGTTGATTTAACGATAGAAGAAGGTGAGTTTTTTGGCTTGCTCGGCCCGAATGGTGCGGGTAAATCTACCCTGATTAATATGTTAGCTGGCTTGATAAAGCCGACTAGCGGCAGCATTCAAGTCTTAGGGCATGACGTCGTTTCAGACTATCAAGCCGCGCGCAGGTTGTTGGGCATCGTACCGCAAGAGCTCGTTTTTGATCCATTTTTTAATGTGCGTGAAATGTTGCGTTTTCAAGCGGGCTATTTTGGTAAAGGGCCTGAGAATGATGCTTGGGTGGATGAGGTTTTAGAGGGCCTTGGGCTGACCGATAAAGCGCACACGAATATGCGTCAACTTTCTGGCGGGATGAAGCGTCGCGCACTAATAGCACAAGCCTTGGCTCATAAGCCATCCGTGATCGTGCTGGATGAGCCAACAGCAGGGGTCGATGTTGAATTGCGACAACTCATGTGGCAATTTCTGGGGCGGCTTAATCGCGAAGGCCATACGATTATCTTAACCACTCACTATCTAGAAGAGGCTGAAACGCTTTGTAACCGTATTGCTATGGTGAAAAAAGGCGAGATAATCGCCTTAGACAGTACTAAAAATTTGATTAACCAGTTTGCTGGTAAGTTACTTACCCTTACATTGGGTGAGGTGGACATACCTCAGACAGTCAAACATCTGCTAAATAATCAGTCAGAAGGCATCTATCATTTTAATCTGCAAGAAATGACACAGATAGAGTCTATCCTTTCAGCATTGCGTACGGCGGGTATTACTGTTCAGGACATGCAAGTCAATGAGGCCGACCTAGAAGATGTGTTTTTATCCCTGTTAGGGAAGTCAAGCTGATGAATGGGCAAGCAGTCTCTCGTTTGATGACACCTGCATGGCGCGGGACGTGGACGTTATTAAAAAAAGAACTATTACGCTTTTGGCGCGTCTTATTTCAGACGGTAGCAGCGCCAGTGATCACGGCGCTACTATACTTGCTGATTTTTTCACATGTCTTATCAGACCGTGTACAAGTGTATAACGATGTACCTTACACAGCGTTTTTGATTCCTGGTTTGATGATGATGTCGATTTTGCAAAATGCGTTTGCTAATAGTTCATCTAGTTTGATTCAGTCCAAGATCATGGGCAATATTGTGTTTATATTACTCACACCACTGACACCAGTGCAAATGTATAGCGCTTTTTTAATCGCTGCAGTCGCACGAGGTTTATTTGTCGGTTTGTGTATTTATCTGGTGGCCTTCTGGTTTGTCGACCTGCCGATGCAACAACCATTTTTAGTGTTTGCATTTGCGCTGTTAGGCAGTGCTTTACTGGCAACCTTTGGTATGATCGCGGGTATCTGGGCGGAACGTTTTGATCAAATGGCAGTTTTTCAAAACTTTGTCATCATGCCGTTGTCATTTTTATCTGGTGTGTTTTATTCTATTCATTCACTGCCTGATTTCTGGCAAAAGGTGTCGCACTTTAATCCATTCTTCTACATGATCGATGGTTTTCGGCATGGATTTTTTGGCAAAGGTGATATCGACCCTTGGTTTAGTTTAATCATCGTAACGCTCACATTGATTGTTTTAGCGGCCATAACCCTAAAAATGTTAAAATCAGGCTATAAATTAAGAGCTTAGCGAAAGAAAAGGAAAGCAATTGTTAACAGCAAAGCAACTAGAAACGTATATTACTGACCAACTGGCATGTGAATATATTCAGGTGTTAGGCGATGATGGTCAGCATTTTGAAGCCTTGATCGTCAGTGCAGCCTTTGAGGGTAAAAACATGGTCAAGCAACATCAGCTGGTCTATGCCGCCTTAGGTGACCGTATGAAAGAAGAGATTCATGCGCTATCAATGAAGACCTTAACACCTGCCCAGTGGCAAGCGAGTCAAGCATAACAAGCGATAGTACATATCGTACCTAAAAACAGGAGTAATTAAGATGGATACACAAGCAAAAATTCAAGAACTAGTCGATAGCGACACAGTCGTGCTATTTATGAAAGGCAATCCTAAATTTCCACAGTGTGGCTTTTCAAATCTAGCCACTCAAATTTTGAGTGCCTGTGACACTAAATACACCTCAGTCGATGTGTTATCAGATAATGATGTGCGTGAAGGGGTCAAAACCTTCTCAAACTGGCCAACGATTCCTCAGCTATATGTCAAAGGTGAGTTTGTAGGCGGCTCAGATATTATGCGTTCAATGTATGACAGTGGTGAGCTGCAAACATTGCTTAAAGACACAGCAGAATAAAAATAGAACGGAAAAGCGTTGGATAAATTAGTGATTCAAGGTGGCCGTCCGCTCAATGGATCGGTCACTATATCAGGTGCAAAAAATGCAGCATTGCCGATCTTGTGTGCAAGCTTGCTATCAGAAACACCATTAGAGCTTTCTCAAGTTGCCCCGCTGAAAGATATCGATACCACGATGAAGCTGTTAGACATGCTCGGGGTTAAGGTGCTTAAAGAGGGCGATAAGGTGAGCTTAGATGCCTTTGATGTCACCTCGTTTGAGGCGACATACGATATGGTCAAAACCATGCGGGCATCAATTTTAGTGCTTGGGCCTTTATTGGCGCGCTTTGGTAGCGCGCGTGTTTCGTTACCCGGGGGGTGTGCGATTGGTTCGCGTCCTGTGGATTTGCATATTAAAGGTTTAAAAGCCATGGGTGCAGCAATTCATATCACCCAGGGATACATTCAGGCGAGTACTCTACATCTACCTGAGCGCAGACTCGTTGGTGTGCGACATTATATGGATATGGTGACAGTCACCGGGACTGAGAACCTGATGATGGCAGCAACTTTAGCCAAAGGCACTACTGTATTAGAAAATGCCGCGAAAGAGCCAGAGGTCGTTGACCTAGCCGAGTGCCTAAATAAAATGGGTGCAAAAATCAGCGGAGCAGGTACTGATGTGATCACGATAGAGGGCGTTGAAAAGCTCCATGGTGCCGAGCATGCGATTGTGAGTGACCGTATTGAAGCGGGTACTTATATGGTGGCTGCTGCGATGACGGGTGGAAAAGTGACCTTGCAAAATGCTAGAGCGGATTTGCTCGACGCGGTCATTGAAAAGCTTAAAGAAGCGGGCGCAACAGTCACGACGACGGAAGATACGATTACCGTAGAAGCAGATGCGCCCTTAAGTGCTGTGAATATTCGTACTGCTCCCCACCCTGCTTTTCCTACTGATATGCAGGCACAATTTATGGCCTTAAACACCATTGCAAACGGTGTGTCGAAAATTACGGAAACCATTTTTGAAAACCGATTTATGCATGTGCAAGAGTTACAACGTCTTGGCAGTAAAATTAGCGTAGAGGGTCATACAGCGATTGTAGAAGGCCAGCCAAAATTAGATGGTGCCATTGTGATGGCTACAGACTTGCGTGCGTCGGCCAGCTTGGTCTTGGCAGGCTTAGTCGCTGAAGGTGAAACAACAGTAGAGCGGATTTATCATTTAGATCGCGGCTATGCCAATCTAGAGCAAAAATTTAACGCGCTTGGCGCAAACATCAAAAGAGTGAGTTAATCAACATGATTACGATTGCACTGTCAAAAGGGCGAATTTTTGAAGAAACCACACCATTGCTGGCTGCGGCTGGCATTGTTGCCTCTGAAGCACCTGGTAGTTCACGCAAACTGATACTGCCAACCAATCGAGATGATGTGCGTTTGCTCATCGTGCGCGCGAGTGATGTGCCCACTTATGTGCAATATGGCGCGGCGGATTTGGGGATAGCGGGTAAAGATGTGCTTGATGAACATGGTGCAGAAGGCATTTATCAGCCTTTGGATTTAAACATTGCAAAATGCCAGATGATGGTCGCGGTGCGTGAAGATTTTGACTATGAAGCGTCGGTACGCAGTGGCGCGCGCCTAAAAGTAGTCACCAAATATGTGAAAACTGCACGTGAACATTTTGCTGCCAAAGGCATGCATGTGGATTTGATTAAGCTTTATGGTTCAATGGAGCTCGGGCCACTGGTTGGTTTGGCTGATGCGATTGTGGATTTAGTCAGTACTGGTGGTACATTGCGAGCCAATAACCTGAAAGCGGTCGAGCATATTAATGATGTGAGTTCACGCTTGATTGTTAATCAAGCCTCATTGAAATTAAACCAAGAGAGACTATCTCCGATTATGCAGGCTTTTGAAGGTGCAGTATTAGAACAAGGTAATGAATAAATGTCGGTTGCAATAAAAACACTATCAACACAAGATGCTGATTTTAAGACAGAGTTAAAAACTTTGTTAGCCTTTGAGGCAGCGCAAGATGATGCTGTTGACACTATTGTGGCAGACATCCTAAAAGACGTTAAAACCAAAGGCGACACTGCGGTATTAGAGTACACCAATCGTTTTGATCGTATGCAAGCCACTAGCATGGCAGATTTGACGCTCTCAAAAAGTGAATTGGAACAAGCCTTACTCAGCTTAGATAGCCAATCGCGAGGTGCCTTGCAAGCCGCAGCAGATCGCGTACGCCAATACCATGAAAAGCAAAAAATGACTTCATGGCAGTACTCAGAAGACGATGGCACGCTACTGGGACAGCAAGTCACGGCGATGGATCGCGTCGGCTTATATGTGCCGGGTGGTAAAGCCGCATATCCCTCATCTGTATTGATGAATGCTATTCCTGCCAAAGTGGCGGGCGTAGAAGAGCTAGTCATGGTGGTGCCGACACCAGATGGTCTCAAAAACCCATTAGTGCTTGCCGCAGCGGCAATTGCAGGCGTTGATTGTGTTTATACCATTGGTGGGGCGCAAGCCGTCGGAGCGCTAGCCTATGGTACTGAAACAGTGCCGCAGGTTGATAAAATAGTCGGGCCAGGCAATGCCTTTGTGGCAGCCGCCAAACGTAGAGTGTTTGGCGTGGTAGGCATTGACATGATTGCAGGCCCATCTGAGATTTTAGTGATTTGCGATGGTAAAACGAATCCTGACTGGGTCGCGATGGATTTGTTCAGTCAAGCGGAACATGATGAGTTAGCGCAAGCTATTTTGTTATGTCCAGATCGTGAATATATTGCGCAGGTGCAGACATCGATTAATCGATTGATAGAAGAAATGCCACGCCAAGAGATCATTGCGACTTCATTAACCAATCGCGGTGCACTCATTCATGTCCAAGACTTGGACGAAGCGGCTAAGATTTCTAACGAAATTGCGCCAGAGCATTTGGAGTTATCCGTTGAGGATGCCTTAGAGTATAGTGCAAAGATTAAACATGCTGGTGCGATCTTTATAGGTCGTCACACCTGTGAAGCGCTAGGCGATTATTGTGCCGGCCCAAACCATGTATTACCGACATCTCGCACAGCTAGGTTTAGTTCGCCACTAGGTGTTTATGACTTTCAAAAGCGTTCTAGTTTGATTATGGTGTCTGAACAGGGCGCGCAAACACTGGGTAAAATTGCCTCAACACTTGCCCATGGTGAAGGTTTGCAGTCACACGCACGTTCTGCAGAAATGCGATTAAAAGACAATGAGTAAATTTTGGAGCAAAAAGGTTCATGCGCTCACGCCGTATATACCGGGAGAGCAGCCGAAGAGTACGCAACTGATTAAGTTGAATACTAACGAAAATCCATATCCGCCTAGCCCAAAAGTTGTCTCCACTATTCAAGCTGCGACAGACAGTAAGTTGGCGCTTTATCCAGACCCAACATCCTCTCAGCTGAGGGGAGTCATTGCCGACTATTATGACCTAACAGCAGAGCAAGTATTTGTTGGTAATGGATCAGATGAGGTGTTGGCACATGTTTTTAACGCATTGTTTGTGCATGACGAGCCAATACTTTTTCCAGAAATCACTTATAGCTTTTACCCTGTTTACTGCGGTTTATTTGATATTGACTATAAACAAGTTACATTGGCGAATGATTTTAGTATTCAGTGGCAAGATTATTTGCAAGCCAATGGCGGCATTATATTTCCAAACCCCAATGCGCCTACGGGTATGGCAACGCCATTAGATCAAATAGAAAAACTATTGCGGCAAAATACAGAGTCTGTCGTTGTGGTCGATGAGGCTTATGTAGACTTTGGCGCGGCGTCTGCCGTGCAATTAGTTAAGCAATACCCTAATTTATTAGTCACTCAAACGGTGTCAAAATCGCGCTCTCTTGCAGGTTTGCGTTTGGGTTATGCTATGGGCCATTCGGATTTGATTGAGGGCTTGGTTAGGGTTAAAGATAGTTTTAATTCTTACCCAATAGATCGCTTGGCTGAAGCGGGTGCGATGGCTGCTTTTACTGACCGCGAGTATTTTGAATCTACACGCCAAATGGTCATGCAAACACGCAAGCAGTTTATCGGTGAGGCGACACAAATGGGCTTTGAGATGTTACCTTCAGCAGCCAACTTTGTCTTTATGCAGCATCCTAAACACAGTGGTGAAGTGCTTGCTAGTGCGTTGCGTGAAAACAACATTATCATTCGCCATTTCAAGAAACCATTAAGCATTGCTAACTACTTGCGTGTGACGATTGGGACGCCAGAGCAGATGCAAACCTTATTATCTATATTGCGCCAAATAATTTAATTTCAATAGCACTAAATGTTATCAGCTTATGAAGCTTAAGCGTTTAACGTTAAATTGTCTCTAAATGCATTGAATTTCCTACAAAAAGAATTTAAATTCAAGAAAAACTGAACTTTTTTATCATAAAAAGATTGAATTGAAGTCTAAAGTACGGGTATTATTGCGCTTACGTGCATTTATTTACATAAATTTTACAATTTATGTGTAATTTACTATTTATCACTAAAGAATTAAAAAAGGTGGAGGACATAAACGTGGCACAAACCCAAATGGCATTAGACTCTTTAGATTTTGACGGTACGATTGCGCTTGCAACTAAAGTTGCACCGCATGTTGATATCTTGGAAATTGGTACACCATGCATTAAGCATAACGGTATCAAATTACTTGAAGCACTTCGTCAAAAATTCCCAAATAACAAAATCCTAGTTGATTTAAAAACAATGGATGCTGGCTACTACGAAGCTGAGCCTTTCTACAAAGCAGGTGCTGACATCTGTACTGTATTAGGTACTGCGGACATCGGTACTATTAAAGGTGTAATCGAAGTTGCAAATAAATACGGCAAAGAAGCACAAATCGACTTGATCAATGTAGACGACAAAAAAGCGCGTACATTGGAAGTGACTAAATTAGGCGCACATATTATTGGTGTGCATACTGGTTTAGATCAACAAGCTGCTGGTCAAACACCATTTACAGACTTAGGTTTGGTCACTGGTCTTAGCACTGGCGCTAAAGTATCTGTTGCTGGTGGTATCAAGCCAGGTACAGTTCGCCAAGTGGTTGATGCTGGTGCTGACATCGTTGTTGCTGGTGCAGCTATTTACGGTGCTAATGATCCAGCTGCTGCTGCAACTGAAATCACTGGCCTAGCGCATACTAATGCTGCCGCTGCTGCAACTGGTGGTAACAAGTGGTTACCATGGGTACTAGCAATTGCTGCAATTGCAATTCTGTTCTCTTTAATGAATGGTTCTAAAGAGGCTGCTGAGCCAGCTGCTGAAGTACCAATGACAGAAGAAGCGCACTAAACAACATTGCATCAGCTTAGGCTGAAGTAATCGTTTAAAAAAGCCAGCTTTTTGCTGGCTTTTTTAATGTCTTTTGTTTGTTGATACAGTTTGCGTTAGAATGTCAGGCTAAACAGAGATATAAACACTATGCGTCAAGCAAACATCACAAGAAACACTTTAGAAACTCAAATCACAGTCGCGATTAACTTAGATGGTACGGGTAAGTCACAGCTTAATTCAGGCATTGGTTTTTTGGACCATATGCTCGATCAAATTGCTAGGCATGGCTTGATTGACCTAACGGTGGAAGCGAAAGGTGATTTACATATCGATGGGCACCATACTGTTGAAGACATTGGTATTACGATTGGACAGGCCTTAAAAGAAGCGCTTGGCGACAAAAAAGGTATCAATCGCTACGGTCATGCCTATGTGCCATTGGATGAAGCGTTATCACGTGTTGTGATGGACCTTTCAGGCCGCCCAGGTTTGGAATTACAATGTCAGTTTACCTCGGGAATGATTGGTGCGCTTGATACGCAACTGATTTACGAATTCTTTCAAGGCTTTGTCAATCATGGTGCAGTCACCCTACATATTGATAATATCAAAGGTGTTAACGCCCACCATCAAGCCGAGACGATTTTTAAAGCGTTTGGCCGAGCACTACGTATGGCCATTACTGCAGATGATAGAATGCAGGGCATGCTGCCTTCGACTAAAGGTGCTTTGTAAATAGCTGATATTGTTACCCTATGAAAAAGATTGATATTGCCGTCGTTGATTACGGCATGGGAAATTTAAGGTCTGTATCTAAAGCACTAGAGTTCGTAGCACCAGATCAGGTCGTTGTTGTGACTAGCGATCCTCAAGCTGTTGCAAAAGCATCGCGTGTGGTATTCCCAGGACAAGGTGCGATGCCAGATTGCGTGCGAGAGCTCACTGAAAGAGGCCTTAGAGCCGCGGTCATCGAAGCCACAAAAACAAAGCCATTTCTAGGTATTTGTATTGGCTTGCAAATGTTGTTTACACACTCAGAAGAAGGTGATGTCGTAGGCTTAAATGTGTTTGAAGGCAATGTTAGGCGTTTTGATCAAACGAAAATGTTTGATGAAAAAGGTCAAAAGCTAAAAGTCCCGCACATGGGTTGGAACACTGTCAACAAGGTTGCATCGCATCAGCATCACCCTTTATGGCATGCCATAGAAGACGATGCACGTTTTTATTATGTGCACAGCTACTATGTGGATCCTGTAGATCGGGCATTGTCTGCGGGTACGACCCAATATCCTGAGACATTTACCGGTGCCATTGCCAAAGACAATGTATTTGCCTGTCAGTTTCATCCAGAAAAAAGTGCAAGTGCTGGTTTGCAGCTACTACGTAATTTTGCAAGTTGGCAACCAGAATCATTTATTCATTCATAACTTAAAAATATTATGCTTATTATTCCTGCAATTGATCTTAAAGACGGTCACTGTGTCAGACTAAAACAAGGGTTGATGGAAGAGTCAACTGTATTTTCAGAAGATCCCGGTGCCATGGCGCAGCATTGGTTGGACGCCGGCGCGCGTCGCTTACATCTTGTTGACCTCAATGGTGCCTTTGCGGGCAAACCAGTCAATGAGCCTGCGATTAAGGCGATTATAGAGGCCGTTGGTAGTGAAATTCCCGTGCAACTGGGTGGCGGTATTCGTGACCTAGAAACCATCGAGCGTTATTTGGACGATGGCGTGCAGTCTGTCATATTGGGCACTGCCGCGGTGAAAAGCCCAGGATTTTTACATGAAGCCTGTGATGCATTTCCAGGACAAATTATTGTTGGTCTTGATGCCAAAGAGGGCAAAGTAGCCGTTGAAGGGTGGTCAAAACTGACTGGTCACGATGTGATAGACCTTGCCCAAAAATACGAAGACTATGGTGTGAGTGCGATTATTTACACTGATATTGGGCGCGATGGTATGCTGAACGGTGTCAATATTGATGCGACTGTTGCATTGGCCTCATCATTGACCATACCTGTTATTGCCTCAGGTGGTGTGACTAACTTAGATGATGTCACCAATCTTTGTGGTGTTGAAGATGAAGGGATCATGGGTGTGATATCAGGACGCGCTATTTATGAAGGCACATTGGACTTTGCTGCCGCACAAGAGTTGGCAGATGAGTTAAATGGATGAGTTTAGCTAAGCGTATTATTCCTTGTCTGGATGTGACCGATGGTCGTGTCGTCAAGGGCGTTAACTTTGTTGGATTGCGTGATGCAGGTGACCCTGTAGAAATTGCTAAACGCTACAATGAGCAAGGTGCTGATGAGCTCTGTTTTTTAGATATTACCGCCAGCTCTGATAATCGAGATTTAATTCTTCACATCATTGAAGATGTGGCGACACAAGTGTTTATTCCGCTCACTGTCGGTGGCGGTGTGCGTAAAGTAGAAGATGTAAGGCGCTTACTCAATGCCGGCGCAGATAAGGTCAGCATTAATACCACAGCTGTCACCAACCCGCAGGTGGTTGAAGATGCAGCGAGTCGTTTTGGTTCACAATGTATTGTGGTGGCGATCGATGCTAAAAAAGTCGATAACCAACCCTTTGAGTGGGAAGTCTTTACCCATGGCGGTCGTAAACCGACTGGTTTAAATGCGGTTGAGTGGGCAAAAAAAATGCAGGCTTTAGGCGCTGGTGAGTTGCTAGTGACGAGTATGGATCGCGATGGCACAAAAATCGGTTTTAACAATCCGCTCAACCGTGCCATCAGTGATGCGGTAGATATTCCGCTAATCGCTTCAGGAGGCGTCGGAAATTTACAGCATTTGGTCGATGGTGTGCTTGATGGCGGTGCAGATGCTGTGCTGGCAGCAAGTATCTTTCACTATGGTGAATATACAGTACAACAAGCCAAAGCGCATATGGCTAACGCAGGGATTACAATAAGATGAGTCAGTGGTTAGATGAGGTGCGCTGGGATGAAAAAGGCCTCGTGCCTGTGATTGCGCAAGATTATCAGAGCAACGAAATCTTAATGTTTGCATGGATGAACCGTGAGGCACTTGCTAAAACCGCAGCGCTTGATACAGCGGTTTATTGGTCACGATCACGCCAAAAGCTATGGCACAAAGGCGAAGAGTCTGGCCATACACAAATCGTGCATGAAATACGTATCGATTGTGACGAAGATGTGATTTTGCTCAAAGTAGAGCAGGTTGGCGGGGTTGCTTGCCACACTGGAAGACAGAGCTGTTTATTTCGCAGACTCGAGCAAGATCAATGGGTCACAGATCAAGACGTACTGAAAGATCCGGATGAGATTTATGGAAAAAAAGACAATGAGTGATACCTTAGATCGATTGGCGGAAATGCTGGAAAGCCGTAAAGGGGCAGATCCGCAAAGTTCTTATGTGGCCAAACTCTATGCAAAAGGCATGGATAGTATTCTCAAAAAAGTAGCTGAAGAGGCTGGAGAGACGATTATCGCGGCTAAAAATGGCGAGCGAGATCAGATTATCTATGAGACAGCCGATTTATGGTTTCATACCCTAGTCATGCTGTCGCATGCAGGTCTTTCGCCAGATGATATAATCGAAGAGTTGGCAAGAAGAGAAGGCTTGTCTGGTTTAGAAGAAAAAGCTAACCGCCAACAATAACTGTCATAAACAAACCATAGAATAAGCAGAGCGATGAGTCAGGATTGTATCTTTTGTAAAATTGTCGCAGGTGAGATTCCATGTACCAAAGTGTATGAGGATGATGAGGTTTTGGCTTTTAAAGACATCAACCCCATTGCTAAGGTACATATTTTGCTTATCCCTAAACGCCATATTGAAAGCCTAGCTGCGTGCACAGAAGAGGATGCAGCGATCTTAAGCAAACTCACGCTACTTGCACCTAAATTGGCTGCAGAGCAGGGTTTGACTGGGTTTAGGACGATGATTAATACTGGTAAATCAGGCGGGCAAGAAGTCTTTCATTTGCATTATCATGTGTTTGGTGGTGATGTTGACTTGCCCAAAACATAAAAATATTAAGTCTGACATTTTCAGACAGTTGGAGGAATAACATGGGTGCATTTAGTATTTGGCATTGGTTAATTGTATTGTTAGTTGTGGTTTTAGTCTTTGGTACTAAAAAACTACGCAATGTGGGTTCTGATGTTGGCGGTGCAGTTAAAAACTTTAAAGAGGCTGTTGGTGAAGGTAAAGAAGAAGCCCAAAATCTCGAAAACGACCTATCGCAAAAAAGTGGCGCTACGATAGATCAAACCGTTGAAAAATAAACACGCCCAAGCGCATGTTTGACTTATCATTTTTTGAAATGATTGTAATTGGTGTGGTTGCGCTGATTGTCATTGGTCCAGAAAAGCTGCCTACTGTTGCGCGCACTGCGGGCAAGCTAGTGGGACGTTTGCAACGTTTTGTGACGCAAGTCAAAGACGAGGTTAATGAAGATGCTCGGTTTGAAGAGCTGCAATCACTTAAGCAGGAAATCACTTCAGGTATCAATAAAATACAGTCAGATGTTGATAAAGAGATGTCTGTAATAGGTGATGCGATCAAAGTTGATGATAATCCACTTTCATCACAAGAGCCCGACGTAACAAAGAAAGCAAAAAAAACAGCTTCGCGTGGCCGCGTCACTAAGTCTACCCATAAAAAAGCCTCCTCGCCTAAACGACAAGGCAATAATAAAAAATCAAATGTGCGCAGCGCTGATGCCTAATTGCTGCAGATTTAGTAAAAGCATATGAACCAACTCATAGACAAAGACAATTTTATCTCGCATCTCGTTGAGCTTCGTGACAGGCTTTTGCGCATGGTGATTGGTTTTTTAGTTGTGTTTTTAGGGCTTTTTCCTTTTGCCAAAGACATCTATGCCTTCTTGGCTGCGCCGATGCTTAGTCAGTTGCCTGATGGTGGCCAAATGATTGCTACCGCTGTGACCACCCCGTTTTTTGTACCGATCAAAGTGGCTATGATGGCTGCTTTTGTTGTCGCGTTGCCTCATTCACTTTATCAAGCTTGGGCATTTATCGCGCCTGGTCTATACCCAACAGAGAAAAAGCTAATGTTGCCGCTTATTGTAAGCGGCACTTTATTGTTTCTGCTGGGTATGGCTTTTGCCTTTTTTGCAGTGTTTCCTTTGGTGTTTGGTTTTATTATCGGTACCGCACCAGAGGGTGTTGCGGTAATGACGGACATTGGGGAGTATCTAGATTTTGTATTGACCTTGTTTTTTGCATTTGGCTTGGCGTTTGAAGTGCCCATTGTCGTGGTGCTTTCAGTGCGTTTTGGTTGGGTGACTATTGAAACACTGAAAGAAGCGCGTGCCTATGTCATTGTAGGCGCCTTTATTGTAGGTGCTATATTTACGCCACCAGACATTGTTTCACAATTTATGTTGGCAATCCCAGTTTGGCTACTGTTTGAACTGGGGCTGTGGGTAGCGGGAATCTTAGCACCTAAAGAAGCCAGTATGCTGCCACCACCAGAGCGCCCTTAATGCTTGGTCGGTCTGGTGCCGACTAATACATCGATCATTAATCTTTCATTTTGTCTGAGCACAGTAACGCTGGCATTGGTATCTGGTGTAAGTGAGGCGATCTGTGCAGTCACAGTGTGGCCATTGAGCGTGATTTGATCATTAATTTCCAGAATGATATCACCAGGTCTTAAGCCTGCTAACGCAGCTGGACTATTTAGATAGAGTCGAGTGATAATGACGCCTTCAGAAGATTCAAGACCAAAAGACTCTACTAATGCAGGTGTTAAGTCTTGCGTTTTTTCGATACCCATCCAGCCTCGGGTGACTTTTCCGCTTTGAATAATTTGCTCAAGCACTTGCTGCGCCAGTGTTGCAGGGATTGCAAAGCCTATTCCCATTGAGCCACCACTTTTTGAGTAGATAGCAGTGTTAATGCCAATCAACTGACCTAGTGTATTGACTAATGCGCCGCCAGAATTGCCAGGGTTAATCGAGGCGTCAGTTTGAATGAAGTTTTCAAAAGTATTAATGCCTAGTTTATCGCGTCCCATTGCGCTCACAATGCCTTGAGTGACTGTTTGCCCTACCCCAAAAGGGTTGCCAATAGCGAGTACCGCATCACCTATGGCAACCCCCTGAATGTCTGCAAAAGTAATGACAGGTAGTTTGCTAGCATCAATTTTTAATACAGATAGATCGGATTCAGGGTCGGAACCAATGAGGCTGGCAACTAACTTTCTCCCATCGCTCAGTGCAACCTCAATTTGATCTGCACCTTTGACCACATGATAATTAGTCAGAATCAGTCCGTTATCACTGACAATCACCCCCGAGCCTAAACTGGTTTGCGGTTTGCGCTTTTGGTCAAACTGTTTGAGTTGGTCACCAAAAAAGAATCTAAAAAAGGGGTCGTCGAGCAAGGGGATGTGCTGCCTTCTGGATTTTTTGCTTGTGAAAATATTCACAACTGCAGGCATTGCAGTTTGCGCCGCTAGGCGATAGCTGGCGGCACTATTTTGTATGTCTGTTGTCACTACAGGCGCTGGTGAAGCTTGATGAATTGCCACTTCTTCAGTTTTTTGCGATTGAAATAATTGATTGGGAAAAGCTGGTACATATAGCCTGATCACATAAATGATCGCTAAAAGTATGGTAACTGCCTGACAAAAGTTCAGCCAAAAGTGTTTGAAAAATTTCATAAAACAGAGTAATAGTGAAAATAGAGGATGAACACATTATACTAAAACGCTTGTGCAAATGTGTTGCATAGAGGCTGAGTGCAAAGAATAATTTGAAGGGTAGAAATATGGCAAAAACAGTATCAAGAAAAGCAATCATCGACTATTGCGACAATCTATTAAAGCCGCAGGAATTTAAAGATTATGCGCCCAACGGATTGCAGGTAGAAGGAAAAGCAACAGTTAGCAAGTTAGTGACGGGTGTGACTGCGAGTCAGGCGTTGATAGATGCGGCAATTGCAGAGTCTGCAGATATGCTTCTTGTGCACCATGGCTTTTTTTGGGGAAATGAAAATCCAAGTATCGTAGGGATGAAACAGCGTAGAATTAAAGCGCTGTTAGCAAATGATATCAATCTTGTTGGTTATCACTTGCCATTGGATGTGCATGAGGCACTTGGCAACAATGCCCAACTTGGAAAGAAACTAGGGATTCAAACAGAGGGGCGTACTGGGAAGTTTGATTTAATCAACTATGGGCGGCTGCCCAGGCCACTCAGCCTTTCGGCATTCAATGCACTTGTGACTGAAAATCTAGATAGGCCGCCTTTGATCGTAGGTCCTCAAGATAAAATGATTGAAACAGTTGCATGGTGTACGGGAGGCGCGCAGGGTTATCTCGAAGAAGCCATTGGACTGGGTGTGGATGCATACATCAGTGGCGAAGCCTCAGAGCAAACCACACATATTGCTGTCGAAAATGAGACTATTTATATGGCGGCAGGACATCATGCGACTGAGCGATACGGGGTAAAGGCGCTAGGCGAATATTTAGCAGAACACTTTGGACTCGATCATGCTTTCATCGATATGGATAACCCAATTTAATTCTTTAATATCAGTGACTTACGAAATAAAGCTTTAATTTGTAAGCAATAAATTGTACAATTGCATCCTAATAAGTAATAGCGAAGCGAGTATCATGCGTTTTGTGCGTAGGTTTGATGCTAAAAATCTCCTGAGAAGTTTAGTGTTTTCAAGCGCTACCGTAGCTTCGAAACTATTTTCAAAGTAGTTGTTATTAAGGAGGAAGCATGACCAAGCCAGAAGACGAATCTTCAAATGATGTCGCTCAATCACAAGAGGAAATTAACCAAGAAAAGCGCAAATTTTTGATCGCAACCTCTGCTCTTGGAGCGGCAGGTGCGGCAGTCGTCGCTGTGCCATTTGTGGCCAGTATGACACCTAGTGAACGTGCAAAAGCAGCAGGCGCACCAGTTGAAGTGGATATTAGTAAAATTAAACCTGGTGAAATCTTGACCGAAGAATGGCGAGGTAAGCCAGTCTGGATACTTAATCGTACAGAAGAGATGGTTAAGGATCTTGCGAATCACGCAGCGGATTTAAGTGATCCTAGTTGCCAGGTGGAGACGCAGCAGCCTGAGTACTGCAATAACTCGGGTCGCTCAATTAAAGAAAATATCGCAGTGATTGTGGGTATTTGTACGCACCTGGGTTGTTCTCCGACAGCTAAATTGAAGTCTGATGGTGATATGGGTGAAAAATGGGATGGTGGTTTTTTCTGTCCATGCCATGGCTCTAAGTTTGATTTGGCAGGACGCGTGTTTAAAGGTTCGCCAGCGCCAACCAACCTTGTTGTGCCGCCGCACAAGTATTTGGATGACAACACCTTGGTTATTGGTGCCGACTCTGAGGGGGATGCTTAAGATGGCGAGTCAAAAAACAGGTCTGGGTAAAGTGATGGCTGATGGTTTGGGTTGGGTTGATGCTCGTTTTCCGCTCACCAGCAGTATCAAAGCGCATTTAACTGAATATTACGTCCCTAAAAATTTCAATTTTTGGTATTTCTTTGGATCACTAGCTTTATTAGTTTTTGTGGTGCAAATTTTAACTGGCATCTTTTTAACGATGCATTATAAACCTGATGCAGCTACTGCATTTGGCTCGGTTGAATACATCATGCGTGATGTGCCGTGGGGTTGGTTGATTCGTTATATGCACTCTACTGGCGCTTCTATGTTCTTTGTCGTGCTGTATATGCATATGTTCCGCGGCATGATTTATGGTTCGTACCGCAATCCGCGCGAGTTGGTGTGGTTGTTTGGTGTGGTTATCTTTTTACTCATAATGGGTGAGGCCTTCTTTGGCTACTTGTTGCCTTGGGGGCAAATGTCCTATTGGGGTGCGCAAGTGATTGTAAATCTATTTTCTACAATCCCGTTTATTGGCCCTGATTTGGCAGAGTGGTTAAGAGGTGACTATGTGGTCTCTGATGCAACGCTGAATCGCTTCTTTGCTTTTCATGTGATTGCTATACCGCTTGTGTTGGTTGGTTTGGTTGTGGCTCATATTATTTCGCTGCACGAAGTGGGTTCCAATAACCCTGATGGTATCGAGATTAAAAAGAATAAGGATAAGGCAACTGGCATTCCATTGGATGGTATTCCATTCCATCCTTATTACACGGTGAAAGACATTGTCGGCGTGGTGGTCTTTTCGATGGTAGTCTCGGCGATTATTTTCTTCGCGCCAGAGATGGGGGGCTACTTCCTTGAGCATAATAATTTTATACCAGCTGATCCATTAAAAACACCGGCACATATTGCACCAGTCTGGTACTTTACGCCTTACTACTCAATCCTGCGAGCAATCCCGCCAGTGATGAACTCACAGTTCCCTGGAGTGGCTGCGATGGGCTTGTCAGTAACGGCATTTGCATTCTTGCCTTGGTTAGACAAGAGTCCAGTTAAGTCGATCCGTTATCGTGGCAATCTCTACAAAGGTTGGTTGGCTGCTTTTGTGATCAGCTTTTTGATTTTGGGTTACCTGGGTACTGAGCCATCAAACGTTTGGGGACAGTTTAGTGCAGGTGTGCCATTAGTTGGTGGAGTGGATAAAGCTACGATAGTTGCAAGAATCTTTACCGTGGTTTATTTCGCATTCTTTGTATTAATGCCTTGGTATACGGCGAAAGACAAAACTAAGCCAGTACCAGAGCGTGTGACAGGATAACGACAATGAAAGTGATCAAAAAAATGAATCGAAAAGCATTGGGATTTGTATTGCTGCCATTGTTGATGGTGGCTTGCAGTGTGACTGCTTCGACAGAAGTGCATTTGGATAAAGCACCTGTTGATTTGAATGATCATGCGTCTATTCAACGTGGCGCAACAAATTTTGTGAATTATTGCATGACTTGCCATAGTGCGAATTACATGCGTTATAACAGCTTGTTAAAGGTTGGTTTATCAGAAAAGAAAATCAAAGAAAATTTTCTGTCTGCTGGTAAAAAGATTGGTGACACTATGAAGGGGGCCATGTCGCCGGCGGATGTTGAAAAAATGTTAGGTGTAGCACCGCCAGACTTGTCTGTTGAAGTGCGAGCGCGTGGTGTCGATTGGATTTATTCCTATATGCGTGGATTTTATCGTGATGAATCAAGACCAACAGGCTGGAATAACACAGTGTTTGATAAGGTTGCTATGCCGCATATTCTGTCTGGATTGCAGGGTGAGCAGATATTAAATCACGAAACACACCAACTAGAGTTGGCTAAACCAGGCAGCTTGTCTGTTGAAGAGTATGATCAGCTCGTTGCTGATCTGACTAACTATATGGCATTTATGTCAGAACCTAATAAAGCTAAACGTTTAACGATGGGCTGGTTTGTGTTGGGTTTTTTAGTTATTTTATTTGTATTTGCCTATCGTTTGAAAAAAGCTTATTGGAAGGATGTGCACTAAATTATGATGACTTTATATTCGGGGACAACAGATCCCTATAGCCACCGTTGCCGTATCGTATTATTTGAGAAAGGCATGGACTTTGAGGTCATTGATGTAGACTTGGGTAATAAGCCAGAAGATCTGGCGGTGATTAATCCAGACAATCAAGTACCCGTATTAGTAGAGCGTGACTTGGTATTGTCTGAAGCGAATATTATTAATGAATACATTGACGAGCGTTTTCCGCATCCACAATTAATGCCGCCTGATCCTGTCATGCGTGCGCGTGCAAGGTTGCTGCTGTATAACTTTGAAAAAGATCTTTTTGACCACATTAAAGACATTGAGTCAGGTGATGAAGCTTTGGCGAATAAGGCACGTCAATTGATTAGGGATAATTTATCTCAGCTGGCGCCAATCTTGGAGAAGCAAGACTATTTGCTTGGTGAAGAGTATTCGATGTTGGATGTTGCGGTTACGCCTTTGCTATGGCGTTTGGGGCACTATGGTATTGAGCTGCCCAAGCAGGCTTCTATCGTGTTGAAATATGCTGAGCGATTGTTTTCTCGTCCGCTATATGCTGATGCAATGACGCCTGCTGAAAAAGCAATGCGTAAATAGCAGGTTTATAGTCATGCAAGAAACCACACAAAAGCCATACCTTATTCGCGCTATTCATGAGTGGTGCGAAGATAATGACTATAAGGCAGATTTGCTTGTTGTGGTCAACGATCAGACTCATGTGCCGATGGCCTATGTGAGGGATGGTGAAATCGTGTTAAATATCAGTTATGGGAGCACTCAGGGTTTAACTATCACTAACGAGCATATTTCATTCTCTGCGCGTTTTTCAGGTCAGGCTCATGATGTCTATATACCGGTTGGCGCGGTCAAGGCTATCATGCCGCGCGGAAATAATCAGGGTATGTTTTTTGAGACGGCTCCTGTAGAGGCGCCTAGCGTCTCGCCGCTGGAAGTGGTGGCGCAGGAGGAAGAAAAAACCGTTGCAAACCCTGATCCGGATAAAAAATCTAAAAAACCCACATTAAAAGTCATAAAGTAGCTTACCTTTTTTTAAAAAATCAGTATAATACGCAACTCAAATTAAACGCCGGATTAGCTCAGTTGGTAGAGCAGCGCACTTGTAATGCGAAGGTCATCAGTTCGAATCCGATATCCGGCACCAAATCTTTGACAGGTAAATCCTGATAATTGACAGTTTTATATCGGCTGTTCATAATTAAGGGTTAGGTTTGGAGGGATGGCCGAGTGGTTAAAGGCGACGGACTGTAAATCCGTTCTCTCTGAGTACGTAGGTTCGAATCCTACTCCCTCCACCAAGCAAAGTTAAAATGGTGATGTTTAATGTGTAGCTGAGTTTGATTAAGCGCGGGTGTAGCTCAGCTGGTAGAGCACTTGCCTTCCAAGCAAGATGTCGCGAGTTCGAACCTCGTCGCCCGCTCCATTGAGTGGAACTGAGATTGCAGGACGAAACGAATCGCCCATGTGGCTCAGTGGTAGAGCACTCCCTTGGTAAGGGAGAGGTCGCGGGTCCGATTCCCGCCATGGGCACCATGTGTCAAGATTGAAATTGTGTTTAACGCAGTATCATTTAACTAACTTAACTATTAGTATAATTTTGTATAAGGAATAGATACAATGGCAAAAGAGAAGTTTGAAAGAACGAAGCCGCACGTTAACGTAGGCACAATT
>CAZCBF010000020.1:0-21178 GCA_964496895.1 uncultured Methylophilaceae bacterium
TAGTAGTTGTAGGCTTGTATGTGCGTCTAAAGCTCACTGAAACACCGGCCTTTGCCACTGCGTTAGCCAATGATAAAACACATGCGCTACCGATTAAATCACTGCTAAGCGCGGCGCGAAAACCCATTCTATTAGGCGCGCTCGCCATGGTGGTTTGCTACAATTTGTTCTACACTGCAGCGGTATTTTGCCTCAACTATGGCACGCAGTCGTTGGGCTTTGCCAAGGCTGATTTGTTACGCCTCTTATGTGTGGCAGTCGTGTTTATGGCAGTGGCAACACCAATCTCGGCAGGCTTGTCTGATCGGTTTGGTAGAAGGCCTGTTTTGATGACAGGTGCTGTACTAGCCATTATCTTAGGCTTTTTGATGAACCCTTTGATACAAGCGGGCAATAGTATTAGCATCCTTGTGTTTTTATCACTGGCATTAGGCATCATGGGCATCACTTTTGCCCCAATGGGCGCTTTCTTGCCAGAGCAGTTTGCAGTGTCAGTGCGCTATAGTGGTGCGGGTTTAAGCTATCAACTTGGTGGAATTGTAGGCGCCTCTTTTGCCCCTGCTGTGTCGCACTGGCTATCGACGCAAGGTGGCTTACCTTGGGTGGGATATTATGTGTCTAGTATGGCATTGGTGAGCTTAATAGCGGTTTGGTTCATGCGTGAAACCAAAGACAATCGACTATAACGGCTCCCAAGGATAGCCTAATGCAGTCACGCCTTGTTTCAGTTGCGCCATGGCTTTTTTCACCAAGACGGATTCACCTTTCATACCCAGCTCCGTATTGCGGCGTGCACTGGTTTTAGGCAAGCTAAACAGTTTAAGCGTTGGGTAATCAGCGAGCATTTCCCTCATCAAGTCGATTAAATCACTTTCACCTGCTTCGGTCACCATGATTGAAGATTCAAGATAGTCTTGTGCATGAAACAAGTCTTGATAGTAAGTCTCTAGCACCCACTCCACCATCGGGTGCCCCATGTCAGGAAAGCCTGGCACATAATAATGCTCGTTAATACTAAACCCTGCCACACGGTTCACTGGGTTGGGAATCAGCGCAGCCCCTTGCGGGAAATCTGCCATGATCAAGCGCTTAGGGTTACCTGCTTTACCATATTGCGCCTCGATCTCAGCGACTGCACCCGCATGACGCTCAATCGGCAAACCTGCGGCATCTGCAGCGCATTGCCGTGTGAAGTCATCAGGGGTGGCACCGATACCGCCAAAACTAAAGGCAATGTCGCCACGGGCCATGCTTTCTTGCATCAGCTTGGTAATTTGTGAAGGTATATCACCTAAAAAATGCGCCCATGCAAGCTGCAACCCACGGTCGTTTAGCAGCTGTATCACTTTGCTTAAGTGCGCATCTTGACGCTTACCTGAGAGAATCTCATCGCCAATAATATAAAGTCCAATGTCTTTCACAATAACAACCTTAAGGTTAACAACAGCGCTTAATACCTGTCCATTTTTTGTCTTGCCACTGTTTAAAGAACGCACTGCGGCTTAAAGGTTCGCCGCCGTCACAGGCATGATGCTCGGCAAAGTGCTTTAGATACTGCTCATAAGCATCATCACCCGATAAGCGTCGAATACCTTTCCAAGCTTTTTTCAGTTTTGCTAGTAACATAGTCTTATACCGAAGTTAATTGCGTTTTTTCATAAGGTGCTTCTGAACTTGGGAGCATAGTTGCCGACTTGCTCACGCGATACACTTGGCGCAGCATGTCTAACAACACGATCCAAAGAATCGCGACAAAGAATATAGTTAAGTAAACATTGAGGTGCAAGTTAAAGATCAACTCTGGCGCGATGACTGCTTTTTCTGCCGATAATGTGCCAGCTGATAATTGGTTGGTTAAATGATCAGCTGCCGCAAAAAATCCGACCCGCACATCTTCGCTGGTGAGTTTCTCCCATGCAGCAGCAGACGTAATCACCATCAACCAAGACAGTGGCAAGCCAGTAATCCATACATATTTAAGCTTGCCCGATTTGGCGAGAATACCAGTGCCAACACAGAGCGCAATCGCCGCTAACAATTGGTTAGCAATACCAAATAACGGCCATAGAATATTCACGCCACCATTCGGGTCAATCACACCAATATATAAAAAGTATCCCCACGCGGCAACCACAATCGCGCTGGTAAACAACACGGCTGGCATATAGCCTGTTTGCCCCATTTTAGGCCAGATATTACCGAGCAGGTCTTGCAACATAAAACGGCCCACGCGTGTGCCTGCATCTAAGGTAGTTAAGATAAAGACCGCCTCAAACATAATCGCAAAGTGATACCAAAGCGCTAATAAGTGGCTACCAAAGGCACCCGCAAAAATACTGGCCATTCCCACGGCTAGACTTGGTGCACCACCTGTACGGCCAAACAAAGTTTGCTCGCCCATTTGGCTAGCGAGCAACTGCATTTGTTCGGCCGTCACACTAAAGCCCCAGCCAGCAATGGTTTCAACGGCTTGTGCAGCGGTTTGTCCAACGACACCCGCAGGGCTATTAATGGCGAAGAATACGCCCGGTTCTAGTACTGTAGCGGCAATCATCGCCATTAATGCAACAAAGCTTTCTAGCATCATGCCACCATAGCCAATCATCGGAATGTCACGCTCGTTGGCTAAGAGTTTAGGTGTTGTGCCCGAGGAAATCAGTGAGTGAAAGCCTGAGATTGCACCACAAGCAATGGTGATAAATACAAATGGAAACAACTTTCCGCCAAAGATAGGGCCTGTGCCATCAATAAACTGCGTCATTGCTGGCATTTTGATAGTTGGTTGCATGATCAAGATGGCAATGGCTAACAAAACCACCGTGCCTAGCTTCATAAAAGTAGATAAGTAATCACGCGGCGCTAGTAACATCCACACCGGCAAGACCGCAGCGGCAAAGCCATAAGCAATGACGGCATAAGCCAATGAAAGGCCTTGGTAATCAAATATTGCACGCAATGCAGGGATTTGATCGACCCAGCCACCAACGCCCACTGCCGCGAGTAATAAGGTAATACCGATTAATGACGCTTCTAATACACGGCCAGGGCGAAGATAACGCATGTAGATACCAATAAAAATAGCGATTGGGATGGTTGCAGCAATGGTAGAGGTGGCCCAAGGACTATGCTTCATCGCATTGACAACTACCAAACCCAACACAGCGATCAAAATAATCATGATAAAAAACGTGCCGATGAGTGCAGCGACACCACCGATAGGGCCGATTTCATCACGCGCCATTTGACCAATACTGCGACCATTGCGACGCGTTGAGAAAAATAGCGTTGTCATATCTTGCACACAACCACCAAGCACAGCCCCGATTAAAATCCAGATGGTGCCTGGCAAATAACCAAACTGGGCAGCTAATGTGGGGCCAATCAGTGGCCCAGGGCCAGAGATTGCGGCAAAGTGATGGCCAAACACAATCCAGCGATTGGTGGGCACAAAGTCTGTACCGTTATTGAGTCGCTCAGCAGGCGTTGCCCGCGTTTCATCCGTCATCAAGACTTTTGTCGCGATCCACACACCATAAAAACGATAACCAATCGCATAAATACAAACAGCCGCAGTGACCATCCACATTGCATTAATCGTCTCACCCTGACTCAGGGCGATCATAGCAATGGCGCTTAACCCTATTAAAAATGCCAATACCCAAATGGATTTTTTGATCATTGATGTCATTTGCTTGTGTCCAATTTATTTTTTTGAAATAGTTAGGCGTTTATTTT
Source organism: uncultured Methylophilaceae bacterium (assembly GCA_964496895.1). Lineage (GTDB taxonomy): Bacteria > Pseudomonadota > Gammaproteobacteria > Burkholderiales > Methylophilaceae > Methylotenera. The sequence continues at coordinate 3,736 of CAZCBF010000020.1, forward strand.
ACCGCCTAACGAGACCAGTCGCACAAAGAACACGCACCTTCAGTAAGAAATGCACACTTTAATAGCAGGGTATACGTCTAATAACGCTGGTAAAGGGCGTTATTCCTTCTGGTATAAAGCTTGCTTAGTTTCACACTAGCAATAGATTTGGAGTACCTCTAGCATGTTAACCGTCATGATTATCGACAACAATATCGCACGCAGTAAGCCTTTAGCAGACTCTTTGGAGAGTAACGGCTTTACTGTGGCTACACATACTGAAGAAAACAGTATCAGTATTGATGAAGCGTGCAGTGCGTTATCACCAGACTTGGTGATAATGAGCACAGAATCACCGTGTCGAGATACTTTAGATCATGTTTGCATGCTGAGCCTAGACCATGAAAAACCCATCGTGATGTTTTCCCATGATGGTGACTCAGAAAAAATCAAAGAAGCGACAGAGGCTGGCGTCAGTGCTTATGTTGTAGGTAATATTCCCAGTGAACGCATTACACCAGTCATCAACGCGGCAATCGCACGCTTTGAGCAAACCAAAGGTTTACGCCAAAAACTAAGCGAAGCCAATGAGAAACTAAGCGAGCGTAAAACCATTGATAAAGCAAAAGGCATCTTAATGAAGCAGCGCTCACTCGATGAAAATGAAGCGTATAAGCTCCTTCGAAGCATGGCAATGGATAAAAATGTGAAGATGGCCGATATCAGTCAACAACTGATTAATGCCGCGCATTTATTATTCTAAGCCATTATTTATTCTTAATATATACAGTGCAATCAATGCACAGATGTAATGCACGATGCTTTAATTTAATACTTACAAGGCGGCTCTACGAAAGAAAACTGGCTTAATCAATACAAAAATCCCGCTTACATAGCATTGGCACACTAGTTGCTTATATTCAAACAGAGGTTCATACACTAACGATAGTCAGGTGAATTTCAAGTCAACGAAGACTTATACAATTTAAGATTTATGGACAAAGGCGTCCCTATTTGAAATGCTTCGGCATTTTTAATTAGGACGCCTTTTTTTTGATTATCACCATTTCAAAGGAAATTACATGACAACTGAAAAGGGTAAAAAAGCTACACAGTCTACTGATACTTTAGATAGACGTGGCTTTATGAAGGTAGCCGGTTTATCTACGGCGGCAACATTGATGTCGGGTGTAGCGCCAGGCGTTCGTAACGCTGCTTGGGCTGCTGGTTCTGAAGGTTTAGAAAAAACAGAAGTTAAATACGGCATTATTCCTTTAACTGACTGTGCACCAATCGTGATCGCTAAAGAAAAAGGCTTCTTTAAGAAATATGGTCTAGATGCTACCGTTTCTAAAGAATCTTCTTGGGCAAACATTCGCGACAAAGTGGCACTTGGTGAATTAGATGGTGCACATATGCTTGCTGGTATGCCTATCGCGGCTTCACTAGGTGTGGGTGCGACTAAAAAAGCCACTGTGACTGCGTTCTCAATGGATTTGAATGGTAACGGTATTACGGTTTCAAACGAGCTATATGAGCGCATGGTCAAAGCTGACCCTGAGGCGATGAAAAAACCTCGTCCTACTACTGCTGTAGCACTGAAAAAAGTGATCGACGAAGATAAAGCTGCGGGTAAAGACCCAATGACTTTCGCGATGGTATTCCCAGTGTCAACGCATAACTATGAAATCCGCTACTGGATGGCTTCTGCTGGTATTAACCCAGATAAAGATGTCCGTCTAATCGTGATTCCACCACCACAAATGGTGGCTAACCTTGCTTCAAACAACATTGTTGGCTATTGCGTGGGTGAACCATGGAACCAACGCGCTGTTGAAATGGGCATTGGTAAAAACATCATTACAAACTATGAAATCTGGAACAACAACCCTGAAAAAGTCTTCGGTGTTAACCAAGAATGGGCTGAAAAATATCCAAACACACACATGGCTTCACTAAAAGCATTGATCGAAGCTGCTGAGTGGATGGACAAACCAGAGAATCGTAAAGAAGTTGTCAAGATCATCTCGAAAAAATCTTATGTGAATGCACCACGTTCTGTGGTTGATAATTCAATGACAGGTACTTGGACTTACGACAAGAAAGCAGGTCCTGTTGAAATGCCTGACTTTAACGTGTTCTATCGTTATGCAGCAAACTTCCCATGGCATTCACATGCGGTATGGTTCCTGACTCAGATGGTACGTTGGGGTCAAATCGATACACCGATTGATCTTAAGAAAACAGCTGAGTCAGTTTATCTTCCAGATTTGTATCGTGAAGCTGCTAAAGCTGTTGGTGCACCTGCCCCAACAATCAACTACAAAACTGAAGGTACAAATGCCAAACCTTGGACATTAGAAGATGCGACTAGCCCGATTCCTATGGGTCCAGACACTTTCTTCGATGGTATGACATTTGATCCTGCCAAGCCTATTGATTATCTCAAAGGCTTTGACATGCACAATATGAAAGTTTCATTAGACGCACTCGCAAAAGCGCAGGGTTAATTTGTAGTTAGTCAAATTAACCTCAAAACTGCGTTGAGCATATAAGCGTCAACCAATGGGCTAGGTTTAATCCCCTTGCCTAGCCCATTACTTTTTGGAGTCAACATGGAAACATCTCAACCAATTAACATAACAGAATCTAAAGCTGAAGAACCAACACAAGAAGAATCAAAGACAAGCTTTTTAGATTCTATCGATTTAAGCGGTATGGCCGCAGAGGCTATTAAAACAGTTTTATCACTGATTGTTAGTATGGCTATTTTGGTGGCTATCTGGTCTTATGTGGCCGCTATTACAGATAATTTCCCGGGCCCAGCTCAAACTTGGGAAGAGGCAGTGGTGCTTTTAGAAGAGCCTTTTTATAATGAAGGCCCTAATGACATGGGCATTGGCTGGAATGTGCTTTATTCACTTAAGCGCGTAGGCATCGGATTTGGCCTAGCAGCATTAGTCGGTATCCCAATGGGCTTTTTGATCGGCCGATCAGAGATCGTTAGCCGTATCGCCACCCCTATTGTGACTTTATTACGCCCAGTATCTCCACTGGCATGGTTACCTATTGGCCTATTCGTATTTAAAGCAGCTGATCCATCAGCCATTTGGGTGATTTTCATCTGCTCAATCTGGCCAATGATCTTAAACACTGCCGAAGGCGTACGTAACGTACCAGAAGATTATTTAAACGTAGCAAAAGTACTTAATCTTTCTGAATTTGACATCGTCCGTAAGATTCTTTTTCCCGCAACACTACCAAGCATACTGACTGGCGTAAAACTCGCCGTGGGTACTGCATGGCTTGTGATTGTGGCTGCCGAAATGCTCACTGGTGGCATCGGTATTGGTTTCTGGGTATGGGATGAATGGAACAACCTAAAAATTGAATCAATCATTATCGCTATTTTCGTGATTGGTTTTGTAGGGCTGGTTCTAGAGCAATTTTTACTCTTAATCGCAAGTAAATTTGCGTTTGATGATAAGGAATAACGAGATGACCGATAAAAAAGAATTTTATGTACAAATGCAAAATGTACATATGGAATTTAACACCAAGCGTGGCAAATTTGTTGCCTTAGAAGACATCAATTTAGACATTGCAACAGGTGAGTTTGTTTCTGTTATTGGCCACTCTGGTTGCGGTAAATCGACCGTGATGAATCTCATCGCAGGCTTACTGGAAAGGACTTCTGGTGTGGTGTTAGTCGATGGCCGTGAAGTGGATGGACCTGGCTCTGACCGTGCCGTTGTTTTCCAAAACCATTCTCTATTACCTTGGATGACTTGCTTTGAGAATGTGTTTCTTGCTGTTGAGCAAGTATTCAAATCATCAGAATCGGGTGAGCAACTTAGAGATCGTACTATTGCAGCACTAGAGCTCGTGGGCTTGGGCCATGCGGCAAATAAATATCCTCGCGAGATTTCTGGCGGGATGAAACAACGTGTTGGTATTGCCCGCGCTTTAGCCATGGAACCAAAAGTGTTACTCATGGATGAACCCTTTGGTGCGCTGGATGCACTGACTCGGGCCAATTTACAAGACGAATTGATGAAAATTTGTGCCAACACAGGCTGTACTGGCCTGATGGTGACGCACGATGTCGATGAAGCGGTATTGCTCTCTGACCGCATTGTGATGATGACCAATGGCCCTGCTGCCACTATCGGCGAAATTTTAGAAGTAGACCTTGAAAGACCACGTAATCGTCTTGAACTGACTGAAGACGCTAAATACAACCATATCCGCAGTGAAGTGTTGACCTTCCTACATCAACGCCACGCTCATAAAGCCGCTGCATAATTTTAATCACTATTTTTTAACTAGGGAGCTTTTTTACAATGCAATTTAAAACAAAACTAATCTCATTGGCCATTGCAGGTGCTACCGCACTGCCTATGCAAGCCATGGCGCTGGAACCAGCAATAGACTTTAAAGATGCCATTACCGGCGGTAAAGTATCCGGTATGTTCCGTTTACGTTATGAAGACGTTGACCAAGACGGCAAAGCAAAAGATGCTGCAGCATTAACCTTACGTAGCTCAGTGGGTTTTGAAACAAAACCACTTAACGGTTTTAGCCTAAAAACCATTGCATACAATGTTGCGCATTTAGGTGAAGACAACTTCAACGATACCAAAAACGGTAAAGGTGCATACCCAGTTGTTGCTGACCCAGAAGACACTGACTTTCATAACCTATACTTCCAATACAAGACCAAAGGACATCAAGTCAGATTAGGTCGCCAAAATCTATTCTTAGATAACTGGCGCATGATTGGTGACGTACGTTTCCGTCAAAACTGGGCTATTTTTGATGGTTTAACTTATGTAAACACCATGATTCCAAAAACTAAAATTTTCTACGGTCACCTTGAACGTATGAAAACAGTAACAACTAATTTAGTGGACATCAAAGCAGACTTCGTCAATGCTAACTACAAGCTTACTAAAGGCACTAGTATTGTAGGCTATGGCTACTTTACTGAGTTTGAAAACAACGAAGTAGCTTCAGCAAAAACACTGGGGTTACGTTTAAATGGTAAAGAAAAAATTAGTGAATCACTGACTGGTTTATTTACTGCAGAGTATGCTAACCAATCTGATTATAAAGATGGTGGTGAAGCAGACGCTACATACTATACATTGAGTGGTGGTGTTGGCATCTCTGGCTGGAACTTTCGCATAAACAAAGAGTTTTTAGAAGGCAATGGCGACGGTAGACAGTTCCAACCTCATTTTGGTACTAACCACTTATTTACTGGTTGGGCTGACTTGTTCTTAGGTACACCAGGTACTGGCATTGATGATACTTTTGTCACTGTAGTTGGTAAATTTATGGGTGCAAAAATCAAAGCGCAATATCACATGATCGACTCTGATGATAAGAATGCTGCGGGTGATGACGAGTACGGTACTGAATTCGACTTTGGTGTTTACAAGAAATTTAGAAAGAACGTTATCGGTTCATTTGAATATGCTAACTTTAAGCAAAAAGATGCTAGCTTAGGTAAGCCTGACACAGAGAAATTCTGGGTAACAGCAATCGTTAAGTTCTAAACTTAACTGTCTATCATGCGCACCATATGGAAAGCTTCAATGTGGTGCGCATATTCATTAAAAGGTAGCTTTATAAAAAACCATTGATGCAGTGGTTGATTTTATAAAGTAATCTCACTACTTAATAATGTTATATTTATGGTGACATTATTGAACATATAGCAGTAAAAATCATAGTTATCGCTTCATATGCAAAAAAAGAAACTTGTTGTCATCGGTAATGGCATGGCTGGTATGCGCACCGTGGAACAAATATTAAAGCGCGCACCAGACTTGTATGACATTACCGTCTTTGGCGACGAACCTTATCCCAATTACAATCGCATTATGTTGTCACCCGTGCTTGCGAATGAGCAAACTATAGATGACATCATGATTCATACTCGCGCGTGGTATGAAGAACACAACATCACCTTGCACACGGGTGCTTATGTCAACAAGATTGATAGTGTTAAGCAAACCGTCTCCACAGTGAATGGCCTGAGCGCGTCCTATGACCGCTTGCTGATTGCTACCGGTTCAAAACCCTTTATGCCCCCGATCGCCGGTAATGACTTAGAGGGTGTTATCGGCTATCGCGATATCAACGACACCAACGCCATGATTGAAGCGAGTAGCAAGCACCAGAACGCCGTGATTATTGGCGGTGGTTTGCTGGGGCTAGAAGCGGCAAATGGTCTAAAAACGCGCGGGATGGATGTCACTGTTATTCACCGTAATCAATGGCTACTGGAAAAGCAGCTCGACCAATCAGCGGCGGCTTTGTTACAGGCGTCCCTTGAGGCTAAGGGCTTAACCTTTCACCTTGAAACTAACACTGATGAGATAGTAGCTGATGCAAATGGCAGAGTGACTGAGATCAAATTCAAAGAGGGGTTTAGCTTGCCTGCGGATTTGGTTGTCTTTGCTGTTGGTATTCGGCCTAACTATGCATTGGCTGAATCTGCTGGTTTAGATTGTGAGCACGGCATTTTAGCAGACGATACGCTACAAACCTCAAACCCGAATATCTATGCTGTTGGAGAGTGTGTAACTCACCGTGGGATAAATTATGGTTTGGTGGCACCTCTATATGAAATGGCAGAGGTATGCGCTGATCATTTGGTTAGCCAGGCTTCAGACAATGCTTATGAAGGCTCGATCACCTCAACCAAGCTCAAAGTTACTGGCATTGATTTATTTTCTGCGGGAAATTTTATGGGTTCGCCAACGAGTGAAACCATTACACTCCAAGACCCTATTGGAGGTGCGTATAAAAAACTGGTCATCGAAAATGATCAAGTCATCGGTAGTTGTCTTTATGGCGACATTACTGATGGTGCTTGGTACTATCAGTTAATCCGTGAAAATACTGATATTTCAGAGATTAGAGATTATTTAATGTTTGGCCAAGAGAGTTTAAACTTCCAACCCAAAACAGGCTCAGAGGCGCTAACAACATTAAGCACTTCGAGTGCTCAAAACCGTAGCATTCCAATTAAAGTAGCAGGCAAGCAATGAGCAGTAAAGCACTCGACAATAAAGTGTTAGCGGTCAAACAAACCATCACAATCCATCCCCAGCAGTCTAGCAAAAGCACCTGCTGTTATTGTGGGGTGGGATGCGGTGTCATTATCGATACTGAAGACGACAAAATCGTTTCGGTCAAAGGTGATCCTGATCACCCTGCTAACTATGGCCGCTTGTGTACCAAAGGGGCTACTTTACACCTCTCTGCAGCCAGTGATGAGGCACGTGGTTTGTATCCTGAAATGCGCCTTGATCGTGAAGCCAACCGTGAACGTGTTTCATGGGATAGCGCATTAGATCACCTGGTAGATCGCTTTGCTGACATTATTCAAACACATGGTCCTGATGCCGTGGGCTTTTATATTTCAGGTCAACTACTCACCGAAGATTATTATGTCTTTAACAAACTCGCCAAAGGCTTAATTGGCACCAATAACGTCGATACAAACTCGCGCTTGTGTATGAGTTCTGCAGTTGTGGGTTATAAAATGACGCTAGGCGCTGATGCGCCGCCAGCCTGTTATGAAGACATCGACCATACGCAATGTCTGTTTATTGCGGGTAGTAACACCGCCTTTGCCCACCCTGTTGTGTTCCGTCGTATTGAAGCTGCCAAAGCCGCAAACCCCGCGATGAAGGTGGTGGTGGTCGATCCACGCAGGACTGACACTGCACAGTTTGCTGACTTACACCTTGCGATCAACCCCGGCACTGATGTCGCACTTTTCAACAGTATGTTGCACGTGATGCTGGCTGAGGACTTAGTCGATAGAGACTATATTGCGGCTTATACGGAAGGCTTCGATACCCTCGAAACTACAGTAAGTGAATACTCACCTTTGAAGGCTGCTGAGATCTGTGGCGTATCCGCTGAGAATATTATCCAAGCTGCAAAATGGTTTGCCAAAGGCCCAGCCTTGTCTATGTATTGCATGGGCTTAAACCAGTCAATTCAAGGGGCAGAGAAAAATGCAACACTGATTAATCTACACCTTGCCACTGGAAATATTGGCAAAGCTGGTGCCGGGCCCTTTTCGTTGACGGGTCAACCCAATGCAATGGGAGGACGTGAAGTGGGCGGGATGGCTAATTTGTTATCAGGTCACCGCAATCTCGATAATCCTGAGCACCGTGCAGAAGTCGCAGCGCTTTGGGGTATCGATGACGTGCCGGCCAAACCAGGCAAGACGGCGGTGGATATGTTTAAGGCGGTAGAATCAGGTGAGATCAAAGCGCTGTGGATTGCCTGTACCAACCCTGCACACTCAATGCCAAATCTCAATCAGGTTACCACTGCCATGCAAGCAGCAGAGCTCGTGGTGGTACAAGATGCCTTTAATAATACTGATAGCAACCAATATGCAGATGTGTTTTTACCGGCTTCTACTTGGGGTGAAAAAGAAGGCACAGTGACCAACTCTGAACGACGCATCACCCGTGTAGAACCCGCTGTCGCCAAACCTGGAGAAGCGCGACATGACTGGGAGATTGCGGTTGAATTTGCTCAGCGGCTTGAAAAGAAGCTTGGCAATAGCAATGCACTATTCCCTTACCCAAGCACCGAATCTATTTTTAATGAACACAGGGAAACCACACGCGGACGTGATCTGGATATTACGGGTTTGAGCTATGAGCTTTTGGTGAAAGATGGACCGCAACAATGGCCCTATGTCTCGGGCGATCAACAAGGCAAAGCAAGGCTTTACAGTGATGGCAAATTTGCCACCCCTAATGGCAAGGCGAAGTTTGTAAGCGCTTACTATCAACCTACCGCAGATAATGTCTGCGAAGACTACCCATTACACCTACTCACAGGCCGTTTGCGCGATCAATGGCATGGCATGAGCCGTACGGGTAATGTCGCGCAACTCTACAATCATGCAGAATCACCCGTACTCTCCATTCATCCAGATGATTTACGCCAATATGGTTTTGAGGATGGTGAGATTGTGCGGCTGCGAAATGCACGCGGTGAATTAACCATTAAGTTAGAGAGTAGCGAAACGGTTAAACCTTCAGAAACCTTTATGCCGATGCACTGGGGTGGGCAGTTTATGCGTGGAGCTGGCGTCAATGCGCTAACAACACCCGAGTATGACCCCAAATCAAAGCAACCTGAACTGAAACACACGACTATTCGATTAGAAAAATTGGCCCTACCGTGGCGCATGATGATCATGCGTCAATGCGATGACCTAGATTTGATTGCTAAGATTCGTCCATTCTTGCAGCAGTTTACCTATGCCACTTGCAGCTTATCAGGCAGAGATGAACAGCTTATTGTGTTTGAGGCTCACCATGATAGCGCGCCTGATCCTGCACTGATTGCACTGATTGATGCACTACTGAATATGATGGATGATACTGCGTTATTACAATATGATGATGTGACGCATGGGATTAACAAACGCATCTTAATTCAAGATCAGCGTTTAACCGGTGTACGCCTCATTGGTGAAATTGCAGCAGCAAGCTGGCTAAAAGCAGCAATGTTTGAGACAGAATTTAGCGAAGAGATGCGCCGCTGGGCATTATCACCACTGAGTGCGCCACCAACAGGTCTAGCCAATCGTGGCAAAATCATCTGTAATTGCTTAGATGTATCAGAAAATGAAATCATTAATACTTGCCAGTCTGGCGCTGACCTTCCTAGCCTACAAGCACAGCATAAATGTGGGACACAATGTGGCTCCTGTGTGCCAGAATTAAAACACTTAGTTGAGACACACTTTAAGGCAAAAGCCTCTTAAATTAGGTGTTAGCTACGAAGTAAACACTTACATCTTACCTGCTTCAGCAAATGAGTAGATCGCTTGGTCTGCCACAATTAAATGATCTAATACGTTGACGTCTATCAAAGCCATCGCTTGTTTTAATTTTGCAGTAATAGCAATATCTGATTCACTTGGCTTAGCGAAGCCACTGGGATGGTTATGCGCCAATATGATCGCGGCAGCATGATGTGCAATCACTTTTTTGACGACCTCTCTTGGATAAACAGCGGCTTCATTTAATGTGCCTTCAAACAAAACCTCATGTGCTGTGACTCTGTTTTGCGTATCTAAAAATAACACCATGAAGACTTCATGCGTTAATGGCTTGAGCACCATTTTGAGATAAGCCCTGACTACATCTGGCGAACCCATTGCATCTCCAGTCTTCAGACTTTCACTCATCGCACGTTGGCTCATTTCGAAGATCGCTTGCAGCTGACAGTATTTGCTATCACCCACCCCATTAACTTGTGTTATTTCAGCCCTGTTAGCTGAGAAGATAGCATTGAGACTACCAAAGTGATTCAACAGCTCGCGTGCAAGGTCTACTGCGCTTTTACCCCTGACACCGATACGCAAAAATATCGCTAGCAATTCGGCATCAGAGAGTTGCTTAACACCTTGGCTCAGCAGCTTCTCTCTAGGGCGCTCACCTTCTGGCCAGTCAGATATAGCCATGGCTTACTAAATCAGCCCTTTAACCAACCAATTTCTTTAGCCGTCATTTGGCCGATGATTGTTTCATCAAGGCTGTCTGGCATCATGGCATGCTCGTGCGTAATCGGTGTTCTCCCCCCCATGAGCTCTGTCATGTCTTGCGGGTAGAGTGGTTTTTTCTTCGGTTGTGCATAGCCTTCAGGAAAGTTAGGCTGATTTGTGTCTAGATTATATTTATCGGTTGCCTTCACTGTATGCAGTAATTCATGTGCAATCACCACTAGATTTTTTTGATGGTAGCTTCGATCTGCAAAAACATTAATGCGACCTAGCCGACCTTTTTCCAAAGCGGTAGAAATGCCTAAATCTTGTGTGGTATTGGGGTCACGATAAACCAAATACATTTTAATATCTGGCTCTACGGTAGTATCGGGTGTCATTACCGCAGCATATGCCCTTAAGCCTAAGCTCCAAAACATCACGGCTACTGGGTTATCTGACTCAGGGGGTGCAGGCGGAGAAAAAGTAATAGTGTCACCTAGGACCACCTCAAATGGACGCTTTAGGCCAATGTCATAGTTTGCCGCTTGTAATGAAAAATACTCAGTGATTTTTTGAAAGTCATCTTCATGCAATGACTGAATGTGAGCATTGACTTCTTTTCTAGCATTAGGCTCACTGGCACCATTGATTGGATACACAGCCACATAGAGCTTTTTATGCCATTGCATCGCCATATTTTCCGCATAGCTTTGTTGCATTACTTTTAGTAATACTAGCAATAGCAATGTTACTCTTACCCATTTCCACATGATGAATCAACCTTCAATTTGATTAAGTAAAATGCTATCAGTGACAGTAAAAAGGTTAAATAGCCCACATGGCACAATCTGCTGATTGAGTAAGCAATTTGAGTCGCTTTACGCTAAAATACTGTCATGGCAAATCAAGAAAAAGCCCAACGCAAACTTATCCTTGGTATTACTGGCGGCATTGCAGCATACAAGGCGGCAGAACTGGTTAGGTTACTGATCAAGCAAAACTATGACGTTCAAGTGGTCATGACAAAAGCTGCCTGCGAGTTTATTACGCCGATGACTATGCAGGCATTATCCAATAAACCTGTCTACACCGATTTATGGCAAACTGACTCAGGTAATGGCATGCAACATATTGAGCAATCGCGCCAATGTGATGCCATTATCATCGCGCCTACCACTGCAGACTTTATGGCCAAACTCGCAAATGGCTTGGCAGACGATTTGCTCTCCAATTTATGTCTTGCAAGAGATTGTCCATTGCTGATTGCGCCTGCGATGAATCAGCAAATGTGGTTAAACCCTGCAACTCAACGTAATTACCGCACGCTCGTGAACGATGGCGTGAAGGTACTAGGCCCTGATAGTGGTGAACAAGCCTGTGGCGAAGTAGGCCCAGGGCGGATGCTAGCGCCTGAAGCGTTGCTAGATCATTTAGATGATCATTTCACGCCTAAGTTATTTGCTAATCGTAAGCTCTTAATTACCGCGGGGGCCAATCTCGAAATGATTGACCCGGTACGCGGCATCACCAATCTCAGTTCAGGAAAAATGGGTTTTGCGCTTGCTAAAATTGCAGCACAAATGGGTGCTAAGGTAACATTGGTTGCAGGTGTTAGCCATGAGAAAGTACCAGATAATGTGACTTACCTGCTTGCAAAAGATGCTAACAGCATGCACGAGACCGTGATGGATCACATTACTCAGCAAGATATTATGATTGGTGTGGCAGCGGTAGCAGACTATTCACCCATATCGGTTTCATCAGAAAAAATTAAAAAAACATCTGTAACACTTAACTTAGAACTAACAAAAAATAAAGATATTATTGCGGATGTGGCTAATTTACCCACGCCTCCTTATTGTGTTGGCTTTGCAGCTGAAACAGAAAATTTGATTGAAAATGCAGAAAAAAAGCGCATTAGAAAACAACTACCGATGATTGTAGCCAACCTTGTCAAGGATAGTATGGGGCTGGATAAAGCTGAGTTAACAGTCATCACGGAATCTAATCAAGTTACCTTGCCTACAGCCCATAAAGCACAACAAGCTTTTCAACTTTTAGAGTTGATTGCAAAGGAAGCACTATAAAGTTTTTGTAATATGTCATTAGAAAGAATGAAATGAGTTTAATTGTAGACCTAAAAATCGTAGACCCACGCATGCATGATCAACAGCCCGCTTATGCCACACCTGGCTCAGCTGGGCTTGATCTACGTGCTTGTATTGATGATCCAATCACTGTTAGCCCTGGTGAGACTGTTTTGATACCCACAGGTATCGCTATACATTTAGATAACGCTTATTATGCCGCTTTGATTTTACCGCGATCTGGCCTCGGGCATAAACACGGTATCGTTTTAGGCAACCTTGTTGGTTTAATTGACTCTGACTATCAAGGTCAATTAATGGTTTCTTGCTGGAACCGCGGTCAAACGGCATTTAATATTGAAGCAATGGATCGCATCGCTCAATTAGTTATTGTGCCAGTCATGCAAGCCGAATTTCATATCGTAGATGATTTTGAAGATTCAGAGCGAGGCACGAGTGGTTTTGGCAGTACTGGCAAGCATTAAGATTTAATATGCAATTAATCTTGATACTTAGTGTAGATTCATACTATAATGCTGGGTTTCAAAGAATGAATTAAAACGGAGAGCAACCATGGCACGTGTATGTCAGGTAACAGGTAAGAAGCCAATGGCGGGTAACAATGTTTCTCACGCGCAAAACAAAACAAGACGTCGCTTTTTGCCTAACTTACAAAACAGAAAGTTTTGGGTTGAAAGTGAAAACCGCTGGGTAAACTTACGTATTTCTAATGCAGGTTTACGTACTATTGACAAGAACGGTATCGACGCTGTATTAGCTGATATTCGTGCTAACGGTCAAAAAGTTTAAGACTGTAAAGGATAACGATTATGCGTGAAAAAATTAAATTAGAGTCAAGTGCTGGTACTGGTCATTTTTATACCACTACTAAGAATAAGCGTACGATGCCAGAAAAGATGGAGATCAAGAAATTTGATCCAGTCGCTCGTAAGCATGTCATGTATAAAGAAGGAAAGTTAAAATAACTTTCTAACTTTAGACATAAAAAAACCCGCACTAATGTGTGGGTTTTTTTATGCTTGCAATCAATAGGCTTCTAATAATTAAGTTTCTATAGCAAGAATAGCGTCGCAATACCGAGAAAGATAAAGAAGCCTCCACTATCAGTCACTGCTGTAATCAGAACACTAGAGCCTACAGCTGGGTCTCTCCCAAGCTTTTCCATGACCAAGGGGATCATCACCCCCATGAACGCTGCCAACACTAAGTTTAATGTCATCGCAACCATCATCACTATGCCTAGCTTGACGTTACCATAGAGTAAATAAGCAATGACACCAAGAACAGTGCCCCACAATATGCCATTAATGAGTGCTACACCTATTTCCTTGCCGATTAAGTTACGCATATGATGCGACGATACTTGACCTAAAGCCATACCGCGCACGATCATCGTAATGGTTTGATTTCCTGAGTTTCCACCGAAACCCGCTACTATTGGCATCAGCGCAGCCAGAGCGACAATTTTCTCAATAGAGCCTTCAAATAAACCAATCACTCTTGAGGCAATCAAGGCCGTGACTAAGTTAACCGCCAGCCATGCCCATCGATTCTTAATAGCACTCCAAACCGAAGCAAAAAAATCTTCATCTTCTTGCAGCCCTGCCATAGACAGAATATCGCTTTCTACATCATCACGGATAAAGTCCATGACAACATCAACAGTGATTCGCCCTATTAACTGGTTGTCTATATTAACTACTGGCGCAGTAACTAAATCATAGCGCTCAAATGCCTGCGCTGTCTCATCTGCCTGGTCATCTGGGTAAAAGATCACTGGGTCAATAACCATGACTTCTGAGACTTGCGTATCTAGTGGGCTTACTACTAATTTTTTTAGTGGTAGCACACCCAATAATAGGTCATTTCTATCGACTACAAATAACTTATCCGTTTGCACGGGCAGAGACTCGAGAAGGCGCATATACCTGAGCACCACCTCAAGCGTAATATCGTCGCGAATGGTAGCCGTCTCATAGTCCATAATTGCGCCGACGGTATCATCGTCATAGGCTAGGGTTGATTGCAATCTGGCACGGTTCTGTGCGTCTAGGTTGTCTAATAAGTCATACAAGACATCTTTAGGTAAGTCTGGGGCTAAGTCAGCAATCTCATCGGTATCTAGCAACTCAGTAGCAGCCAGCAACTCCTCTGCATCCATGTCAGAGATCAAAGTATGTCTTACAGAATCGGAAACCTCTAATAAAATCTCACCATCTCTGTCTGATTTAACTAAATCCCAAACCTCATGCCTAGATTCCAATGGCAATGATTCTAAAATATAGGCAATATCAGCAGGATGTAAGTTATCTAGTTTTTTGCTTAGTGCAAAATTATTCTGCCTATGCACAACATCTTTAGCTAAGCTTGCATTGCCAACGCCTTCGTTCTGCGCAAGGTTTTCTAGCATTTTATGCTTATCTAACAGCAGGACAATTTCTTCAAGGGTAGCTTGAAGCGTTGCTTGTTGCTGCTCAGATTTAGCTTGGTTTAGCTGCATGTTGAATCAATCGTAGATAGAGTAGTAGTACTTAACATTATGACTATATTTAAGCTAAACATAAACTTGTATCAGCATAATGATTGTTTTGACTGAATTAAGGTTAATAAAAAAGCCAGCTTTTAGCTGGCTTTAATAATGATGGTGCTTCTTTTAGAAGATATTAATCTTCAGCTTCTGCATCAACCTCTTCAACTACTGGGCGGTCAACAAGTTCTACAAAAGCCATAGGTGCATTATCACCTTGTCTAAATCCACACTTTAATACACGTAAATATCCACCGTTACGTGTTTCATAGCGAGGACCAATCTCTGAGAATAGTTTAGATACTATCTCACGGTCACGCAATCGACTGAAAGCCAAGCGACGGTTAGCCAAAGATGGCTTCTTACCCAATGTAATTAATGGCTCAGCATATTTTCTAAGCTCTTTAGCTTTAGGTAGTGTCGTTTTAATGACTTCATGTTTTAGCAATGAAGCTGTCATGTTACGGAACATGGCTGCTCTATGTGTGCTAGTACGATTTAGTTTACGGTTACTGTTGCCGTGACGCATAATAATTCCTTAATATTATTTGCTTAATTATTAAGCACTCTCGAGACCTGCAGGCGGCCAGTTTTCTAACTTCATCCCTAAAGTAAGACCACGTGTAGCAAGTACATCTTTGATTTCGTTAAGTGATTTACGACCTAAATTAGGTGCTTTTAGCAGATCATTTTCAGAACGCTGGATTAGATCTCCAATGTAGAAAATATTCTCTGCTTTCAAGCAGTTTGCTGAACGAACTGTTAGTTCTAAGTCATCAACCGGACGCAGTAAGATAGGATCAACTTGAGGCGCTTTTTCCTCTTCCTCTTCCGCTGGCGCACCTTCTAGGTCTGCAAATACTGACAATTGACCCATAAGAATACGTGCAGCATCGCGAATGGCTTCTTCTGGGTCGATAATACCGTTCGTTTCTACGTCCATAATAAGTTTGTCCAAGTCAGTACGTTGTTCAACACGCGCACTTTCTACTTGATAACTTACTTTATTAATTGGACTAAATGACGCATCAATCATAATAAAGCCAAGCACGCGATCTTCATCATTGCTTTTTTGCCTCACTGGTACAGGTTGGTAGCCACGTCCTTTTTGGACTTTAACTTCTAATTTTAAGTTACCACCTTTATTAACATTAGCAATCACATGCTCAGGGTTAACAATCTCCACATCATGATCAATTTCAAAGTCACCAGCACTAACAGCACCATCATCTGTTTTAGACAACGTCAAAATAGTTTCATTTTTGTTGTGAAGTTTTAATGCAACACCTTTAAGATTTAACAAGATGTCCACAACATCTTCTTGAACACCCTCAATGGTTGAGTACTCATGTACTACACCATCAATTTTTACTTCAGTAATCGCAAAACCAGGAATCGAAGACAGTAAAACTCTTCTTAAAGCCGTACCTAGGGTGTAACCAAAACCACGCTCCATAGGCTCAAGTGTTACGCGTGCACGTAACGGTGAAAGCTCTTCAACATCAACCACACGTGGTTTTAAGTAATCTGTTGGATTTGTTTGCATTGTAATCCCTTAAATTCTATATCAAGCCTACCTTTAATCAGTAGGCAAACGCGAAATAAATAACCTAATTATTTTGAGTAAAGCTCGACAATCAGGTTTTCATTAATATCTGCTGAAAGGTCTTCTCTTTCAGGATATCTTTTTAGCACGCCTTCTTTCTTTTCCGTATCAACCTCAACCCACTCAACCTCAGAGCGCTGCGCTGCAATGTCTAATGCGCTTTGAACACGCAATTGCTTCTTAGCTTTCTCTCTGATAGAGACAACATCACCAGCCTTAACGTTATATGAAGGCACATTAACAATTACACCGTTAACCATGATTGATTTGTGTGATACCAATTGACGGCTTTCAGCACGAGTAGAACCAAAGCCCATACGATAAACAACGTTATCGAGTCTAGATTCTAGAAGTTGTAACAGGTTTTCGCCTGTTGCGCCTTTGATACGTGCAGCCTCTTTATAATATTTACGGAATTGTTTTTCTAATACGCCATAAATACGACGTACTTTTTGTTTTTCACGTAATTGAACACCATAATCAGACAAACGACCACGTCGTTGTCCATGCACACCAGGTGGGTTATCAATTTTACATTTTGTGTCTAGTGGGCGGATACCACTTTTTAAGAATAGATCCGTACCTTCACGGCGTGAAAGTTTACAGGTTGGTCCAATATAACGAGCCATGTCTATTATTCCTTAAATTCTACGTTTCTTAGGTGGACGGCAACCATTGTG
>CAZCBF010000021.1:0-21166 GCA_964496895.1 uncultured Methylophilaceae bacterium
GGCTTGTGCTTCTGCGGTAGAGCCGCCGATGTGCGGGGTTAAGATCACATTATCAATGCCGCGTAGTGGTGATTCTAGTGGCTCATCATTTGATTTAGGCTCTTTGGGGAAGACATCAATCGCAGCTCCACGCAAGCGACCGCTTGCCATGGTTTCTGCAAGGGCATCGATGTCGACACAAGTACCACGCGCAGCGTTCATAAAGATCGCACCTGGCTTCATTTCATCAAATTCGGCTTTGGTCATCATGTTTTTCGTCGATGGCAGCTCTGGTACATGAAGTGACACTACATCTGCTTTGTTGAGTAGTTCGTTAAGTGTAGCTACTTGTGTGGCGTTGCCTAGCGGCAGCTTAGTAATGACATCGAAGTAAATGACTCTCATGCCTAAGCTTTCCGCTAAGACGGAGAGTTGTGAGCCGATACTACCGTAACCGACAATGCCCAATGTTTTACCGCGGGCTTCGTTAGAGTTGACCGCAGATTTTGGCCATGTGCCTTGGTGCACATTAAGGCTCTTTTCTGGGATGCCACGCAGTAATAAAATCAGCTGACCAATGACTAACTCTGCTACTGAGCGCGTGTTTGAATATGGTGCATTAAAGACTGGGATGCCTTTTTCACGTGCAGCGTCTAAATCGACCTGATTAGTACCGATGCAGAAGCAGCCAATGGCTGCAAGACGTTCAGCCGCATCTAACACTTTACGTGTGAGTTGTGAGCGCGAGCGGATACCGATAAATCGTGCATCTTTGATCTTTTCGATCAGCGCATCTTCGTCTAAAGCGGTTTTGATGTATTCAATGTTGGTATAGCCAGCATTTTTAAGTGTATCAACAGCGTTTTGATGAACGCCTTCTAATAATAAAAATCGGGTAGATTCTTTTATAGTTGCTTGTGATTCCATATTTATCCTAGTAAATCGGTCAGGTAATGAAGCGCGTGAGTATACCATAGAAGCACGTTAATTTTGAGCCGGTAGTTTAATAATTGGATTGGTATTTGCTTATTAATTCAATGATGTAGTAGGTCTATATCAGTTAAAATAGACTAGTTAATTTAATAAGGTAAGGTTTTGAAAAAGAAGGCAAGTCAAATCGAGCTTAGTTTGTCAGAAAAGCTCAGTATCCTATGGCCATATATTACTGAGAATTTCTTGTCTCAGCTGAAAAGTATCTGGTTTATTGTTGCCTATCTTGCCATCTTTCAAGTCTTAGTCCTCGGTTTACCCATCGTTTATACCTCTATGATCAGTGTTGGTATTTTGATCGTGATTGTGGGGTTGATGTTTTTTATGGAGGGCTTGCGGTTAGGCTTAATGCCCTTGGGTGAAACAATCGGTGCGATTCTACCGCGCAATACGCCCTTGTCTGGCGTGCTGATTTTTGCGTTTACCTTGGGTATGGGGGCTACTTTTGCTGAGCCCGCTATTGCAATCTTGCGTAGTGCAGGCGCTGGTGTCTCTGTAGAAAATGCGCCATTGCTTTATAGCTTGTTGAATGATTTTACCAGTGAGTTAGTGACGGTCGTCGGTATTGGGGTCGGCCTTGCAGTGTTGCTCGGTGTGTTGCGATTTTATCGTGGTTGGTCACTCAAGTTTTTTATTATTCCTAGTGTTGCGCTGTTAATTGGTTTAACTTATTTTGCGGATCAAGATCCAGTGACACGCGCGGTGTTGGGCTTAGCTTGGGATTGTGGTGCAGTGACTACGGGTCCTGTCACGGTGCCATTGGTGTTGGCATTAGGGATTGGTGTGTGCCGGATTATGGGTGATGGTGACACCAGTAATGCTGGTTTTGGTATTGTCACGCTGGCATCATTGTTTCCGATATTGGCCGTGTTGTTGCTCGGTTTTTATCACTTTTTTCAGCAAGATTATGCGACTGCACCTTATTACACTGGCTCGATTGCTGAATATGTCACAGAGGTGAAGCCAGTAGTTAAGCACGAACAGACACCAAATGAGCCCATCAGCAGTTTTACGCAAGAAGAATATCAACGTTACTTAGTCGGCGAAAAGCTTGATGAGGCAGTAGAAGTGACCTATGAGGGTGGCAAGAAAGTATTAGTGGATGGCAAGATTGTCATTACTGATGCACAGATTGTACTCAAAAAGCCAGCGCCTAAGCGACCAGCCTTAATCAGTAAAGAAACTTGGAATCCAGCGATTAATATGATGTCTCAGTTGCGCTCGGCTGTGCTTGAGTCGCTACGCGCAATTATTCCACTCTGTGTGTTTATGCTGATTTCACTTTGGCTGATTTTGAAATTAAACAGTGAAAAAATGCGTATCGAACCTGAGGTGTATGCGGGTATTGGTTTTGCCGTGGCAGGGATGAGCCTGTTTATGTTGGGCTTAAGTTTGGGGCTTAGCCCATTAGGCTCACAACTTGGCGGTAATATCCCAACAGCTTTTGCGGATACCGTGCCTTGGGGGGCGACCAGTAGTGGGCTTGTGCCAGCAAAATATGATTCTGAATTAATCGGTAAAATTGTCGCGATCATTTTTGGCTTCTTTTTAGGTTATGGTGCCACACTTGCAGAGCCGGCGCTAAACGCCTTGGGAAGCACTGTAGAAAAAGTGACTGTTGGTGCATTCAAAAAGAACTATTTGATGCACTCAGTCGCTTTTGGTGTGGGCTTAGGTATCGCGGCTGGCGTATCCAAAATTGCGTTTAATCTGCCTTTGATCGAATTACTAGTGCCGCCCTACCTGTTGTTATTAGTCCTGACTTGGGTGTCATCAGAAGAATTTGTGAATTTTGGCTGGGACTCGGCAGGGGTAACCACTGGACCGATTACGGTGCCATTAGTATTAGCCATGGGCTTAGGTGTTGGTGCCGCAGTACCAGGGGTAAGCGATGGGTTTGGGATTTTGGCATTAGCCTCGGTTGGCCCGATTATTACCGTGCTCACCGTTGGTTTGATCGTGGCGCATATTAATAAGGAAAATTAATGCCTGAGTTTATCGATAGAGAAGGTTATTCGCGCGTTACTTTAATTATCCCGCAAACCAAACTGCTCAAATGCCTGAATGCTGTGCTAGGACATTGGCCATATAAAGCCATTCATTTTAATTGCCGTGGCACTGTGGTTGGAGAGCATTGGTTTCAGGCGCTATTGCCGACGATGAATCCTGAGATGGAATACTTGCAATTTATCGTTAAAGATAACGATAAAGAGCCATTTATGCAATTTTGTGTGGATGTTTGTGATTTACATCTACCTGACTCGGGTGCTGTCTTTTGCTCTGAGTTTTTACGCGTCTCTGCGACTTCTCCTTCAGTGTTATTTGAAAGCACTAACTTTTTTAGGGGTGATGAGACTTATCAAAACTATCAGGTTGAAACACCGGTTAAATTCAAGTCTAATTTATACATTGTTTTTGGCTTGCTTCAATCGGGTAAAACAGATCAAGCGATTAAAGCAGCGATGCAAGCTGGTTCGCATGGGCCAATTGTTTATTTTGTTGAGGGGCGAGGTACTCGAGATAGAGCTGGTTGGTTGAAGATCACCAAAAAGCCCTATGAAGAGGTGGTGATGTTATTGGTGGAAGAAGCCGATCGTGAAAATGTGATCGATGCTTTGGTCTCTGCAGGTAACGTAGGCTCTGTCGGTAGTGGTGTGGTTTTTGCCATGCCAGTCGCCAATGGTTTGGTCAATTTGCCCACTTCTGTCAGTGCGAATATGAACCGTGCGTCTAATCAACAAATCACCACTGCTATTGATGAGTTAATGGGCAGTTCAGACTGGCGCAATAGCAGTTCTTTATCGTCCTTGATTGATAAAAACAGTGCCACTAATCCAGATCATAGGGCTAAGCACGATACCGTGTTGTTGGGCGTCTTGTTGCCACGTAAATACGCCAACGAGTTGCTGGATCATATTTTGTATACGGGGATTCCTGGGGCAAATGTGATTTACACCAAGCTGTTTGTCAAAGGGGATGCTGGGCCTGATCATCACTTTAAAGTTGATCAAGAATTGGTTTTGGTTAGGATGGTGATCTCAGAAGAGGAATGTGCACGTTATCGACTAGAGCTCAAAGATTTTATGATGCGACAGAAGTATCATGATGTGCTGTTTTATGAGCAAGACGTGAGTGATATGGTGCGCTATCAGATTAAAAAGAAAGAGAAAAAGACAGTGATGTATCGCGATGGTACAGTCAGCTAATATAGTTTCTTTGCGCCCAAAAGCATTTGCAACGCATCAGCATTGATATCCTGAAGCCTTTCCGTTTACCTGATTTTGTCGTTCGCAGCGTTCAATCAATAGCTTTGAGTAAAAAAGTATGTTTAATTGAATAATCTCTGTTAAATAGTAATTAGCCAGATTGTTTTTTCCCTAATACTTGAAATATTCACCACGATCCCCAACTAATGTTTATTAAAAAATGATTCATTTTAATTAACTAAATATTTAGAGGGATTCAAAAACATGTCTACAGCGACAGCCAATAAAGAATCAATGGCCTTTCAGGCCGAGGTGAAGCAGTTATTACAACTGATGATTCACTCACTTTACTCCAACAAAGAAATCGCTTTGCGCGAGTTGATTTCTAATGCTTCTGATGCGGCGGATAAACTGCGTTTTGAAGCCGTTACCAACGGTGATTTATACGAAGGTGACAGTGATCTTAATATCCGTATTACCTTTGATAAAGACGCGCGTACGGTGACGATTGCCGATAACGGTATTGGTATGAGCCGTGAAGAGGTGATTGAGAACATTGGTACGATTGCAAAATCTGGTACAAAAGAATTCTTATCAAACATGACAGGAGATGAGGCGAAAGATGCTAATCTGATTGGTCAGTTTGGTGTTGGTTTTTATGCTTCATTTATTATTGCGGATAAAGTGACCTTAACCACACGTCGTGCTGCAAGCACTAAAGCGGTTCAGTGGGAGTCTGCTGGTGAAGGTGATTTCACATTAGAAGAAGTGGAAAAAGCAAGCCGCGGTACTGAGGTTGTATTACACCTGAGAGAGGGTGAAGACGAGTTCTTAAACGACTTTACTTTAAAGAATATTGTTAAGAAATACTCTGATCACATCACATTGCCGATTATCATGAAAAAATCGGAGTGGGAAGATGGCGAGCAAAAACTCACTGACGAAGATGAAACAGTCAATAAAGCGTCTGCGCTTTGGACACGTGCCAAACAAGACATCTCAGACGAAGACTACAAGGAATTCTACAAACATGTGTCACATGATTTTGAAGACCCAGCAGCTTGGTCACACAACCGCGTAGAAGGTAATCAAGAATATATCTCACTGCTTTACTTACCAAGCAAAGCGCCTTTTGATTTGTATGACCGTGAGCGCCGTAACGGGATTAAGCTATACGTTAAACGTGTGTTTATTATGGAAGATGCTGAGAAGCTCATGCCACAATACTTACGTTTTGTGCGTGGTGTGATTGATTCAGCTGATTTACCATTGAATGTGTCACGCGAGATTTTGCAATCAAGCCGTGATGTGGATTCAATCAAAGCAGGTGCAACCAAGCGCGTGTTAGGCATGTTAGAAAGCATGGCGAAAAACAAACCTGAAGACTATGCGACCTTTTATGAGCAATTCGGCAAGGTGTTAAAAGAAGGTCCAGGTGAGGACTTTGCGAATAAAGATCGCATTGCTGGTTTGTTGCGTTTTGCCACGAGTAAAGAAGACACCGAAGCACAAACCGTTTCATTAGCAGACTATGTGGCACGTATGCAGCCTGAGCAGGATGAAATTTATTACATCACGGCAGATAGCTTTGCCGCAGCTAAGAACAGCCCGCATCTAGAAATCTTCCGCAAAAAAGGCATTGAAGTGATCTTGATGTATGACCGCGTAGATGAGTGGTTGATCGGTGGCTTGACAGAGTTTGATGGCAAGCCGCTTAAATCGATTGCTAAAGGTGACTTAGATCTCGGTAAGTTGGAATCTGACACTGAAAAAGAAGTGCAGAAGAAAATCGAAGAAGAATCAAAATCATTGGTTGAGAAGATTAAAGCAGCACTGGGTGACAGTGTAAAGGATGTGAAAGTGACCCATCGCTTAACCGACTCACCTGCTTGTTTGATCAGCGATGAGAATGACGTATCTGGTAACTTGCAGCGTATCTTAAAATCTGCGGGTCAAGATGCACCAGAAAGTAAACCGATTTTAGAGATCAATCCTGATCATCAATTAGTGAAACGTTTGGGTGATTCAGAGGACGAGACTTTTAACGATTTAACCCATGTGATCTTTGATCAAGCATTGTTAGCTGAAGGCGGTACGCTAGATGACCCTGCTAGCTTTGTGAAGCGTATGAATGGTTTGATCGGGTCATAAACAATATTCAATATTGCAATTCAAGCCCGCTATTTTGCGGGCTTTTTTGTACTTAAAATAATAAAGGTTTGACATATTAAATGATTATCATTATCATTTAAATGAAGTTGATTAGATAAGAAAGGAGCAGGTTATGCTAAATGCATTGAATGGAAGTCATACGCAGCATGAAATTACACGTGTTGCAGGTAATCAGGCAGTGAATGTTTGGTATGACCAAGATCAAGATACGGTTGCATTGGAAGTGGGTGCAACAATAATTAATATGCAGACATCACATTTTTTTCAGATGCATGAAATGATGCGTAAGGCCGCTGCTAGATTAGTGATGCGACCGCCTTCACATAGTAAAGGTAGCGCTAATCAGTCACTGGAAACTGAGTCTGCTGCTCATAATTTAATAGTAGGCTAAAAAATTTAAACAATAATGATAATGATTCTCATTTGATATGATATAGTGTTACTTATACTCAAGCTTGAGCAGGGTATGAATCAATCAAACTACATCAATGTACTGAAAAGCTT
Source organism: uncultured Methylophilaceae bacterium (assembly GCA_964496895.1). Classification (GTDB taxonomy): domain Bacteria; phylum Pseudomonadota; class Gammaproteobacteria; order Burkholderiales; family Methylophilaceae; genus Methylotenera. The sequence continues at coordinate 6,852 of CAZCBF010000021.1, forward strand.
ATAGATGTGTGAATCTTGCATTGGCACATCAACAGAATTTAAGTTAGCTGGTAACTAACTTAAATCGCAGGTTGTTTTATGTGTGTCAACCTGTGCTTAACATGGAAACATGTCTCCCTTCCTAGGATCGCTTTGACTTGTCATGTAAGTCGATCTTTTTTCTATAGGACACATTCTGATTGTTGATGTCCATCAGTAGAGGCTCACATAACGCCTGTATAGAGTGAAGCGATTATGAAATAAGCATTCGTGATAGATAGCGACTACTGTTTTTGATGATTTTATTTTTATACGAGCTTACCCATAGTGCTTAACTTTGACTTAAAATAAGCTAAGTATGGTGTTTTATTGCGCTAAACAATGAAGTGTCCAAATAAAATCAACTTCTTTTCTCTATAAGAATTTCCTTAACTAGGTTTAAATGTTAATTGAAAAGTTAGCTTAATACTTGTTATATTTTAAGGATTTGTAATGACCGACTCCGTAAAAGATGTGCCCAAACCGACTCAACGTAAAACATCTAACGCTAAAGACCTATTAGACCCGGCTGTTAAAAAAGCAGCCAGCCCTAAAAAGTTATCACAGACCAAAGTGAGTACTTTTAGTAAAAGTATCGAAAATCACTTGATGTACTCTTCATTTAAAACAGCCTCTGTGGCAACCACGCGTGACTGGTATGCCAGTACTGCACATACTGTCAGAGATGAAGTGATTGAGCGTTGGATTGGTACAGTACAAAAATATATTGAGAAAAATCCTAAGCGTGTTTATTACTTATCTTTGGAGTTTTTGATTGGTAGGATGCTCTCAAATGCCTCCTTGAATATGGGCGTTGATGGCGAACTGACAGAAGGTTTGCGTAGTTTGGGTCACGAGATGGAAGAAGTCGCCGAAATGGAAAACGATGCGGCTTTAGGTAATGGTGGTCTTGGACGTTTGGCCGCTTGCTTTTTAGATTCGATGGCTTCTATGAATATCCCAGGTATGGGATACGGTATTCGTTATGAATATGGGATGTTTCGTCAGTCTATTATGAATGGTCAACAAGTGGAGAACCCTGATAATTGGTTGCGCTATGGCAATATCTGGGAATTTCAACGGCCTGAAAATACTTATGATATTAACTTTTATGGCAAAGTAGTCTCCTATCAAACCGAATCTGGCACTCAACAGCGCTGGGTAGAGCAAGAGCCTGTGCTTGCGATGGCTTATGATGTGCCAGTGCCAGGTTATGGGACCAAAACGGTTAATAATTTAAGGCTATGGTCAGCCAAAGCGAAGAACGATTTTGACTTGGGTGAGTTTAACGATGGTCAATATCACAGTGCTGTCTCGGAGCGTCATGAATCTGAGAGTATTTCGCAAGTCTTGTATCCAAATGATGCTTCTGAAAATGGTAAAGAGCTGCGCTTAAAGCAACAATACTTTTTTGTTTCAGCCTCCATTCAAGATATCTTAAAACGTTTTTTAAGCGCACATTCAGACTGGAATGAGTTGCCAGAAAAAGTTGCAATTCAGTTGAATGATACGCACCCTGCGATTGGTGTCGCTGAGATGATGTATCAATTAGTCGACGTCCATGATCTTGCCTGGGCGCATGCTTGGCAATTGGTTGAAAAAATATTTGCCTATACCAACCATACTTTGATGCCAGAGGCATTAGAGACTTGGAGTGTGGGCTTGTTTGAGAAATTACTGCCACGCCACCTCAATATTATTTACAAAATCAATTATGAATTCTTAGAGATGGTCAATCGCCGATTCCCAGGCGATACTGCATTACTACAGCGCGTCTCGATTATCGATGAAGATCAAGGTCGTCGTGTACGTATGGCGCATTTGGCCGTTGTGGGTAGTCATACCGTCAATGGTGTGGCTGCGCTACACAGTGAGTTACTGAAAGAAACCTTGTTCTCAGACTTTAATCGCATTTACCCTGATAAGTTTGTGAATGTGACCAATGGAATTACACCACGTCGTTGGTTAAATCAATGTAACCCAGGCTTAACTAGTTTGATCACCACCGTGATCGGCGATAAGTTTCAAAAGGATTTGAATAATTTGCAACATCTAGCGCCTTTGGCTGATGATGCAGACTTCAGAAAAGCCTTTGCAGCGGTCAAGTTGGAAAACAAAGTCCGCTTAGCGAAAAAAATCAAAGAGAAAACAGGCATTGATGTCAATGTGAATAGTATCTTTGATGTACAAATCAAACGTATTCACGAATATAAACGTCAGTTGCTGAATGTCTTACATATCATCACGATGTACAACCGTATTAAAGCAGGGCAAGCTGATGATATGCCAGCACGCACGGTGATTTTTGGTGGTAAGGCGGCGCCAGGTTATTGGCTTGCTAAGCAGATTATTCACTTGATTAATGATGTCGCGAGCATTGTGAATAATGACCCTGCAGTGGGTGATAAGCTTAAGGTGGTTTACTACCCTAATTATGAAGTTTCAGCGGCTGAACTATTGTTCCCCGGTAGTGATTTATCAGAACAGATTTCAACGGCGGGTACCGAGGCCAGTGGTACAGGTAACATGAAGATGGCGCTTAATGGTGCGTTGACGATTGGTACGCTCGATGGTGCTAATGTTGAGATTCGTGAAGAGGTTGGCGAAGATAATATCTTTATCTTTGGCTTAACCACGCCGGAGGTTGCTGCACTCAAATCCGATGGCTATAACCCTTATGATTATTATCACAACAATGCAGAGTTAAAGCAGGTGTTGGATATGATCTCTAGTGGTTTCTTTAATGTGGAAGAGCCAGATCGCTACAAACCTGTGGTGGATAATCTACTAGAAAATGGTGACCATTATCTATTGCTCGTTGATTATCAAAGCTATATTGAAACACAAGATGCAGTGGGTGCTTTGTATCTTAATCAAGAGGCGTGGATGAAAAAAGCGGTGTTAAATGTGGCGCGTATGGCCAAATTTTCTAGTGATCGTACGATTGGTGAATATGCTAATAATATCTGGGGTGTCAACCCGGTGAAGTAAATCGCATGCTGTATAGGGTGTGAGAAAATGAGGCTAAAGTGAGTGTCCACTTTAGCCTTTTATTTTGCGCAGAATAGTTAGGTGCTGCTTTTAGCTGTCGTAGCAAAGTTACGAGGGATAAGCGGTGGCTTTTGTTTATTTGCGGATTCAATCGCCAAATCAATGAGGTATTCTGGATTGGTTTCTCTGGTGGGGGCGATCGTCGCCACACCAAGAATGTTTTCTAATAAGCTTTCTGGTAATCCTGTAATTAATTCATCTCGATTAATATTTTGCATCAATGTCTTGGCAAATGATTTAGTTTGGTTTGAGTCGTGATTTGGTAAGGCAATAATGAATTTTCCACTTTCGTAGCTTGCCAATACATTTGGCGCCACCACTATTTTACTGAGCTTTTTCGCTAACTGAACCAAACAAAGTTCGCCTGCTTGGTGACCGTGATTTTGGATGAGCGGATTTAACTCGCCAATCTCGATATAGAGGAGACTCAAAGGCTGTTTAGATTCGACACTTTTGCGCCAGATTTCTAGGTAATCTAATTGAAAGCTAAAGCGATTATTCAGTTTGGTGAGGAAGTCAGTCTTGCTGAGGTTTTCCATGCTGTCTGCGTATAACTTAGTATGTCGGTAGGTTTGCACAAAGCGCACATAATTGTATTGAATTGTCCGGTTGGTAATGTAGATAAAGCCAATGAGCGTTAATGTGATAAACGTCAAGAAATTAATGTCAGGTATATTAAGCCAATTGCTCATGATCAGGTGTGGCATAAACACCAAGGCCGCATAGGCAAAGCCGACATTTTTTACAATGCCAAAAATCGTGCCGCCAATTGTCGCAAAGCCTGCTAGGATCAGTTGCATCATAAACTGCTCTCCAGCGCTAAGGCCAACAAAATAAGCCATATAGGTTAATAACCCTCCCCAATGAAATGCACTTAATAAAACGCATATGACTAAGTACTGTTGCTTTAGTGAGATGTATTGATGCGGTGCATAACGATGAAAGCGAATAAAGAGGTAGGTAGTGACTGCCTCAATAAGAATGATGGCTGAGTGCAGCAGAAATAGTACTGGGTGTGTGTGGTTGATGCCGGTCCAAAGGGAGAGCGATACCCAAAAGTATAGATAACCAAAAATACCGATGACCGAACCTGCTATCAATGCATCCACAATAATGCGTTGTAGTTCAGCTGGTGTCGTTTTCGATATGTCAGACTGCTTTATGTTCATAAACTATTTTTAACCTATTCATGAGTAAGCATAATTCATATCAGCTTAATTGCCAATGCCTACAGTAAAACATGCAGATAAATAAGTGATAAAAGTCACTTAACGTGGTTCTGGCGTGAGTTTACCTTGTGCTAAGTAGAGAATATTGTTGGTGATTTGTGCAATTTCAGCAGGATCATGACTGATATACAGCATGGGAATATGCATTAGTGTGGTGATTTTTCTTAAGTAAGGCAAAATTTGTTGCTTTAGTCGTTGGTCGAGTGAGGCCAGTGGTTCATCGAGCATTAGCAGTTGTGGCTCACTGAGAATCGCACGCCCAAGTGCAACGCGCTGTTTTTCACCACCAGAGAGCGTGTTCGGTTTTTGTTTGAGCAGTGGTTCTAGTTCTAAGAGCTGAGATACTTCATGCAGCTGGATCGTGGTGTGTTTAGGCCTGCCATAACAAAGGTTTTTTTTCACAGTCATATGTGGAAATAATTTTGCATCCTGAAAGACTAGCCCTAGTTGGCGTTGGTGTATGGGTAGATTAATGTGATGACTGCTATCAAATAAGCAGCTATCGTTGAGGACAATCTTGCCACTATCTGGCCTGACAATGCCGGCGATCATATGCAATAAGGTGCTTTTCCCCACGCCAGAATCCCCAACGATCGCGGTGACTGCTTCAGTAATTTCGTAGTCAATATCGAGATTGAGGTTAGCTTGCTTTAGCTGCGCTTGAATGAAGAGTTGCATCTTATGTGATTATTTCGAAGGTTGACCAATCACTTGGCTGGCCTGCTGCTCTAGCCTATTGCTGAGCATTAACGCGCCTAAGGCCAGCAACATACTCAAAATTACCAGCCGTAGTGCAGGTAAGTCGCCATCAGGTATTTGCGTATAAGTGTAGATCGCTAGCGGTAGCGTACGTGTTTCGTCTTCGATATTACCGACAAAAGTAATGGTTGCACCAAATTCCCCTAAGCTGCGGCTGAAAGCTAAAATAAGACCGGTTAAAATCCCAGGCAGTGCCAAAGGCAGGCTGACTGTCATGAAGACTTTAAAAGGGTGTACGCCAAGTGACTGTGCTGCTAATTCCAATCCTTGATCGATATGCGTAAAAGATTGGCGAACCGCCCGTACCATGAGTGGAAACGCCATCACCGCCGCCGCGATGACTGCCCCAAACCACGTAAAGGCTAGGCTAATACCAAACCATTCTGTAAGGTAGCGGCCAATTAAGCCCTGATTACCTAATAGCATCAGTAATAAAAAACCAGGTATAACAGGGGGTAAGACCATTGGTAAGTGCACTAGACCATCAATTAAGCTTTTGCCAATAAACGTTTTGCGCGCCAATAACCATGCAACACCAATTGCAGGTAGTGTTATCAATAGCACGCACCAAAAGCTGACTTTAAGCGATAGCCAAAGTACTGATAGCTCTTGTGGGGTAAATTGAAAGATCTCAGGTAGCATAAGGGTATTGTAGCTGAATTGCGATTAGCGGTTTTTTGCCTCTTGAGACAATAGCGTAAAGTGATAACGTTTGAAAATATTTTGTGACTGTGCAGACCATAGAAAGTCTTGAAACTGATTTGCATGCGTGCTGGACTTTACTGTTAGGCCTATTGGGTAGCGAATGGGCTGGTGTGTGTCAGACGGAAACAATCCAAGCACCGTGACTTTATCCGAAATCATCGCGTCTGTCTGATAGACAATGCCTGCCTCACATTCACCACGTTCAACATAGGCCAGCGCGGTGCGTACATTTTGTACGCCAACCAGTGTACTTTTGACCGAGTGCCACCAGTTTAAACTTTGCAAAGCTTGTTTGGCATAAACACCAACGGGGACAGCATCCACTTGTCCAGTACATAATTTACCCTTGCGCAAGTGCGTCATTGGGTATGGCAGCTTAAAGTTCACAGTCTCAGTTGTATTGTGATCGCTATCTTGCTTCGGTTTGATCAAGGCGAGACGGTTAGCCAGTAAGGCTTGTCTACTATTTGCGTTGATCAAACGTTTGTTAATTAGGTAGTCCATCCAGCGCTCATCTGCGGAAATATATAGGTCAGCAGGTGCGCCGCGCTGGATTTGTTTGGCCAATACGCTACTGCTGGCAAATGAGGTTTTAATATCAACCGCATGTGTTGCCTCAAAAAGCGTGGCGATTTCAGTCACGGCATTGGTTAAACTAGCCGCTGCAAAGACTATGATCGTTGGTTTTTCTTTGGCATAAGTGTTGGTGGAATATGCCAGTAGTAATACCATACCCAGCCAATATTGAAGGGTATGGGCAGTTTTAGTTAATCTAGCAATCAAGCGATACATACGCAATAGTCGTTAATTTTTGTTAGTCTTATACAAATAAATCAGTTATTTAGGTTATGCTGGTTTTGAATTTGATAATTAAGTGTTGTTTAATCAATAGGAGAAAAAGATGCGTCAACTAATGATCAGTATGGTGTTGTTAATGTTCACGAGCCAAGCTTATGCTTTTGATCTTAGCAGTTTAACAAAATCAGAAGCCAGTGGTGGTTTAAAAGAAGCTTTGTTAGAAGGGGCTAAAACTGCTGTTAATGAGTTGGGCACTACCGATGGTTTTTATGGTAACAAAGATGTCAAAATCCCACTGCCTAAGAACATGAAAAAAGCTGCAAAAATGATGCGCATGTTTGGCATGGGCAAACAAGCCGATGAACTTGAGTTGAAAATCAATCGTGCAGCAGAAGCAGCAGTACCAGAAGCTAAAAGCTTGTTGGTTGATTCAGTGAAAAATATGAGCGTGACCGATGCGAAAAAAATCTTAACCGGTGGTGATAATGCGGGTACTGAGTATTTTAAAAGGTCGACTTCAGACAAAATGCAGGCGCGCTTTTTACCCATCGTGCATCGCGCCACAGAAAATGTACATTTGGCGCAGCAATATAATAAATTCGCTAAGATGGGGGCTAAATATGGCTTGATCGATGGTGACCAAGCCAGTTTAGAAGAGTACGTCACACAAAAAACACTAGATGGTGTTTATAAAATGATCGCCGTTAAAGAGGCTGCGATTCGTAAAGATCCTGTGGGCCAAGGTAGTGCGTTGCTCAGCAAAGTGTTTGGTGCTTTGAAATAGCCTAACCACTCAATCACAATTTAAAGCGCATGTTTAGCCATGCGCTTTTTTTAGGCTTGCTGACTGACATCTTGGTCTGTTTCATCTAGCCCACATTTACGATTCAGTGGCACCGCCACATCCATCATCGCGGGTTTGGGTAAGTTGAGATTTTGCATGATGTCGATAAATTCAGCTTTAGATTTATGCGCCACTCTGGGGTTGATGTTTTTTTCTTGAATGATTGCGCTGACCCTACGGCCCTGATAGTCATGCGCTGGGTAAACCAGTGTTTCATCAGGCAAAGCAAATAACTTGTTGGTAATGCTGTCATAGAGTGTACCAGCATCTCCGCCTTGAAAATCAGTACGCCCACAGCCGTTAATCAATAAAGCATCGCCAGTAAACACACGGTCACGCCAATAATAAGACACACTGCCAAGCGTATGACCTGGTGTGGCGATAACGGTAATTTTTTCACTTCCAAACACAATTACATCACCATCGTTGAGCTGCAAGTTTGCCGAGGTGGCTTCACAACTTTCGCCCACTCCTGTTTGCAAACCTAACGTTGACCGCAAACCAGCGCTGGCTGTAATGTGGTCTGCATGTACATGCGTCTCTAATGAATAGAGTAGCTTAATGTTTAACTGTTTACACAGTGCAATGTAGTGCTCTGTGTGTTCCTTCACGGGGTCAATAATCACCGCTGAACCATCTTCGGCAGCGAGTAGGTAGGTCAATGTCGATGATTTTGTGTCAAATAATTGTTTAAACATAGTGGGCCTTTTTGTCATTAGACTTGCCAGTCAATTTTAATAAATATATTATATATTAAAATATAATGTATTTTAATGAAATATTAAAAGGTAGATTATGGGGCAAGAGCAATTAGCCATTGATTTTAGTGTGCTACACACGTCTGCTAAGCAAGCATCTAGTTTAATGAAAGTATTGGCTAACCCTGATCGTTTGATATTGCTATGTCAATTGTCTCAGGGTGAAAAATCCGTAGGCGAACTTGAAGAGGCGACAGCGATTCAGCAGCCAACCTTGTCTCAGCAATTATCAGTATTGCGTGAACATGCTGTTGTGGCGACGAGAAGAGAAGGTAAAAGCATTTACTACACGATTGCGAGTGAGCCAGCCATGGCCATTATGCAAGTGCTGTCCGATCAGCTATGTAATTTGCATGTGTCGGATGTTGAATGAGTATGACGGGAGAAGAGTAATGGCAATAAATATTTCGCGTATTGATGACAAGTATAGTACTTGCGCACAACTGTCAGATGATGATTTGAATGAGGTGGCCGAAGCTGGTTACAAGACAGTGGTTAATTTTAGGCCTGATGACGAAGGCGGCGTCGCGCAGGTACTGAGCGCTACTTTGGCGACTGAGGCAGATCGTTTGGGCTTGCATTATGCGCATATCCCTGTGATTCCCTCGCAAGTGAGTGTGGAAAATATTGAAGCTTTTATCGCTTTGTTAGCCCAGGCACCAGAGCCGATACTTGGTTTTTGTCGCACGGGTAACCGAGCCAACAAGCTCTATCAAATCGTTCAACAAGATTAAAAAGTGTCACGTTAATGCTGCTGTTTAAGATTGCTACGATGCGCCGTCTGGCGCACATGATGATCAACTGGTTTGGACATATTGGCGCTTTGGCACGATTGAATCGCAATGCCTTTTGATTTGACTAGCATAGGCATTGGCTTATTTGTCGGCGCCGTACTGGCTTTGACAGGTGCGGGTGGTGCGATTTTATCCATCCCTCTAATGTTGGTATTTTTAAACTTGCCGATGAGTGAAGCCGCACCGATTGCATTGTTGATGGTGTTTATTTCAGCAAGTATCGGCAGTATTCAAGGGATACTTCAAGGGGTTGTGCGGTATAAAGCCGCAATTTTGATCGCTAGTATTGGTGCACTGATTGCGCCATTGGGTGTCAGCGCAACACAGTATGTTTCCTCAAGCTTTTTAACCGCCTTACTCATCGTGATACTAGTTTATGTCGCGATAAAAGCGTTTAGCGGAAAAAACGTCACTGAAAAAATCGCTAAACCAGCACCTTGTGAGGTTAACCCAATCACCTCTAAGTTATTTTGGACGGCTGCTTGTACTAAACACCTGATTGTCATTGGTATGCTGACCGGTTTTTTGTCTGGTTTATTAGGCGTTGGCGGGGGATTTTTGATGGTGCCAGCGTTCAAGCGCGTGACCAATCTTAATCATGCCATGATCATCGCCACGACACTTATGATTATCTCACTGGTTTCAATCAGTGCTTTTGTCAGCCATCTTAAGCACACCGAGATTGCTTGGGAAATTGCCATTCCATTGATTGGTAGTGCTGTGGCGGCCATGCTGCTGACCAATCAAATTAAACAATACATCTCAGATTCGCTGAGTCAAAAAGTCTTTGCAAGTTTATGCCTCTTGGCCGCTGCGGTGATCTGCCAGCGATTATTGGCTTAGGCCACGACGCCTAAGGTTTCGGGAAAGAGCGGCATGTATTTATCTTCTAGTTGATCTATCAGCATAGAGGCATCGTATAAATAGCCTTGACCATACTGGCAATTGCAATCAATGAGCAGTTGCTGGTGCGCACTGAACTCAATGCCTTCAGCCACGGTTTCAATATTCAGTGTGTTTGAGAGCTGAGTAATGGCGGCTAAGATGGCCTGAGATTTTTCATTATTCAATAAGTCAGCCACAAAAGCTTGATCAATTTTGATGACATCAATCGGTAGTTTATGGATGTAGCTGAGCGATGAATAACCAGTGCCAAAATCATCGATGGCAATTCTAAAGCCCAGGGCTTTTATTTCATTAAATTTTTCGAAGGTTTCCTCCGAGTGATCGAGCATAATGCCTTCTGTAAACTCAAGCTGAATCATGCTGGGCTCAACCTCATAATCCAACAGTAGGCCTGTTAAGGTATTGATAAAATTAGGCTTTTCAAATTGACGTACGGAGATGTTGACAGACACATAGTGTGTTAGCGCACGCGCTTGCCAAAGCTGGGCTTGCTTAAAGGCTTGATTGAGTAATTGTTCGCTCAATGCCAAAATCAGGTCGGTTTTTTCTGCAACAGGAATAAATTGTGCTGGTGAAACCAAGCCTTTACTCGGGTGCTGCCACCTGGCTAATACCTCAACGGCGACTAGTTTCTTGGTTTTAAGGTCTACAATGGGTTGATATTGTAATTGCAACTGATCTTTGGCCTGAATCGCTGCTTTTAGATCGGTTTCCATTTCGAGATATTCACGCAGTTTTACATTCATCGTTTCGTTGTAAAACACATAGTTGTTTTTACCAGATTGTTTGGCTGCATACATTGCGGTGTCGGCATTTTTAAGCAAAGCATCCACATCCATACCATTATCAGGGTACGTGGCAATGCCCAAACTAGTACTCATTGTGAGCACTCTGCCTTGTAAAAATATCGGAAATGTTGATAACATCTGAATCGCTTTATTAGCGAGTTTAGCTAAGTCCACCACATCACGTGATTGGGTATTTTCGATGACAATCACAAACTCATCACCCCCCAGTCGTGTCACTAAATCGCTATCGCGAAAAATTTCTTTTAAACGATTGGCAATTTGCTGGAGTAACACATCACCAGCTTCATGCCCCATGGTGTCATTGATGTTTTTAAAGTTGTCTAAGTCCATAAAAAATAGCGCGAATTCGCTTGATGTCGCTTGGCGATTAGTTTGTGCGATGCGTTTTTGCAAATAATCTAAGCACATGCGACGGTTCGGTAGACCGGTGAGTTTGTCGTAATAAGCCAGTGAATGTAATTCTTGCTCCAGCGCTTTACGTTCAGAAATGTTTGATAACACTATTAAGTAATGTTGGGTGTCTGTGTCATCATCAAAAATCAGCTCCATACGGCATTGGGTAGAAATCTCATGACCATCCTTGCGCGTAATGGTTAGGTCTTGGTTGAAATTACTCGCCATATTGACTTGCATAGAGACTAAAGCTTGTTTGAGGCTAGTCAGATCAAGGTTTAGCGTATCAGTAAAGCTTTTAATATTGGAGGCTTCGGTAATCTCAAAGCGAAAGCCAGTGAGCTTTTGTAAGGCCGCATTTGCAAAGACTAAATTGAATTGCTGATCAAATAATATAAACGCATCGTTGGTTTGGCTGACCATCTGCGCCATGCGATTAAGGTGGCCAGATTGGGCGCCTAAATTGCTAGCCATTTTATTCACTGACTTGGCTAATAAGCTGAGTTCCCCGATGGCTTTTTCAGGTGCCCGTGCCGTGAGTTGGCCGCGTGAGAGCTGGCGGGCAGTATGGATAAAATTTTGCACTTGTTGACGAATTTGGCGAGAGGAAAACATAAAAAAAGCCAAGCCCAAACAAAAGCTGGCGACTAACACCAATAACAAGCGCCAATAATATTGTTGCATCAATGAGGTGAATAAATGGTTGCTGTAGCCAATGGTGATGCGACCAAGCGCTTGCGAAGCGTGATTGATCTGACTGGAATAGACAAACTGATCAGCAGCGACAACATTAAGACCTTCAGGAACATACCGACTGTGCGAGATTATTGTAGCGTTTGTATTGTTGCTGATCTGAGCACTGGTGAAAGGCAGGTCTTGATTGCTTCGGATTATTTGTGAGCCAGAGACGCTCACATCCTCACCATCTGGCCAGCTAAAGACAATATAACGCAGCGCAGCTTGGCTATTTAAGAGTTGTTGGCTATAGGATTCTACTGCTGCGTGATCACCAGCGCGAATATCATTTAGGCTCGCTATGATCAGACTTTTTACAAGGTTTTCACCTTGCGCATATTGCATTTTGCTCACCCACTGTGAAAAAAATGGCAACATGCAAACAATAATGAGCACAGCAGACAAGAGTTGGATCGCGATGTTACGCTGTAGGAAATGGCCAAAAATTCCCCCTGATGCTGCATGAGTAGTGCGTGCTTGCATGGTGTCCTAATAGTTGTGAGTGTAGCGCTTTTCTTAAAGCACTTTTGGTCTATCACTAGTGGCTAGTTTTGCAGGACTAGACTTTATTTTTGATTAAATCACTTGCTTAGATATAGACTCATATTAGGGGAGTTGAAATGGCATTAATCCTGTGAATAGACGTTTTTTTACCGCTTAATTTAATCAATCAAGCGACATAACAAGCTTTGAATGATTAAATTAAGGTGGATTTTGACTGCTAATCATCACTAGATGTATTAAACTATGGCTTGTAAAAAAACAATGAAACACTTACTAATAAAAGAAATTTTTTCCTAAAGATATCGATTTTTTCGACAGTGTAAAGCTGTGAATTGATCGATAATAAGCATGCGGTTGTAGGCTGGCATGTGCAGGGAAAGATTTAGAGAGGTCAAAATGATGCAAGCAGAATATGATGTAGTGATTGTTGGGGGGGGGGCGGCAGGTAGTGGTGTTGCAGCGAGCTTATTAAAACGTGATGGGCAATTAAAAATTGCGATCATAGAACCTTCTGATACGCATTATTATCAGCCAGCATGGACTTTAGTAGGTGCGGGTGAGTTTGATCAGCAAAAAACAGCAAAGCCTATGCAGTCTTGTATTCCCGCCGCAGCGAAATGGTTACAAGCGAAAGTGGCCTCTTTTCAGCCAGATCAAAATCAAGTGACGCTAGATGACGGCAAGACGGTTAGCTATGCGCAGTTGGTTGTGGCCAGCGGCTTGCAAATCAACTGGGACGCCATCGAAGGCTTAAAAGAAACATTAGGTACCAATGGTGTTACTTCAAATTATCGTTATGACTTAGCACCCTACACTTGGTCATTGGTGCAGAATATGCGCAGTGGTAAAGCCATCTTTACTCAGCCGCCTATGCCGATTAAATGCGCAGGCGCACCGCAAAAAGCCATGTACTTGTCTTGCTCTGAGTGGGAAAAACAAGGCGATTTAAACAATATCGAAGTAGAGTTTGCTAATGCAGGCCCTGGCTTGTTTGGCGTGAAGGATTATGTGCCTGCGTTAATGGAATATGTTGAGCGTTATCAGGCTAAGCTTGCTTTTAGTACCAACCTCGTAAAGGTTGATGGCCCAAATAAAAAAGCCTGGTTTGCCGTGAAAGATGCAGATGGCAATGTTGAAACAGTTGAAAAAACTTTTGATATGCTACACGTGGTGCCACCACAGTCGGCTCCTGACTTTATCAAACAAAGCCCGTTGGCTAATGACACAGGTTGGTTAGCGGTTGATCAGCATTCCTTACAGCATCCTTCCTATGGCAATGTCTTTGCCTTAGGTGATGTGGCAGGTACTGCGAATGCTAAAACTGCAGCTGCAGTACGCAAACAAGTGATTGTTGTGGCTGAGAATCTACTGGGCTTGCGCAGCGGTAGTGTGCTACCTTCTAAATATGATGGTTATGGCTCTTGTCCACTGACTGTAGAAAAAGGCAAAATCATACTGGCTGAATTTGCCTATGGCGGCAAGTTGGTACCCACTTTCCCTTGGGACTCTACCAAACCACGCAAATCAGCATGGCTGCTTAAGAAGTATTTACTCCCCGCGGTCTATTGGCGCTTGTTGTTGAAAGGGCGTGAATGGTTGGCGCGTTGTAGTGCCTGTGGCTAAAGCTTGCTCATTTAGTGTTGAATAGAGGTATGTTTCTCATTTGTAATTGACTTGACCAAAAGGGTTAAAAACGCGACACTTACGGCTATTTATTAAACTAGATAGACATATTTATATATTTAGGCCTCTCTACAGAGGCCTAAATATCCAGTCATACCAACTCGAAAAACTCTCTGGTATATAGACTTAACATAATTAACGGCTGTATCAACTATCCATTGGTCAACAACTAGTCGCGCCGCATAAAGGTGCTAAAAGCCGTTGTATGGAGAACTCTAAAAAATGGCAACAAACCCAGCAAACAATAAAGCATTAGAAGAAACAGATGTACAAGAAACGCAAGAATGGTTAGATGCACTGACCAGCGTGATTGAAAATGAAGGCACCGA
>CAZCBF010000022.1:0-20824 GCA_964496895.1 uncultured Methylophilaceae bacterium
CTAATACTAAGGTGAAACGATATTACTCTGCCTGTCCCTACGCCAGTATTAACTGGATCAGGTTCATTGGGTTCCTCTTGCTATAGAGATCTCAGGCTTAAAGCCGCCCCAAGGCAAATTGCTAGTGCAATTTAGGCCGAATTATACGGTGATACGTTTTATTTCGCTAGCGCAAGTGCGTATAGACGTGCAAATTTCACCGCTATATCACGTTTAGCTTATTTTCGCGGTAGTTAGCGTGCCTGTTACAATGCCGCTTCTTGATATTGAAAATAAGTTAAGCACTGACATGGCCATTCCTGATATTCAGCCAGATCGTTACTCTGAGCTACTCCAAGCCAAAGTTGATAAAATCCAAACTGACTTTGCTGACCTTAGCTTGCCAGCCATGGAAGTCTTTGCCTCATCACCCAGCAACTATCGTCTACGTGCAGAGTTTCGTGTTTGGCATGAGGGCGATGATCTGTATTACGCGATGTTTGAGCCGGGTGATCGCAGGCCAGTACGCATTGATGCGTGCGAGATGGTGTCAGCACGTATCAGAGACATGATGTTTACGCTGATAGAAGTGCTTAAACAAAACACCATCTTGCGTACTAAGTTATTTCAAATTGACTTTTTAAGTACGCTTTCAGGTGAGTTGCTGGTGAGTTTGCTTTATCATCGTCCTATTGATGAGGAATGGGAGGCAGAAGTCAGGCCACTTAGGGCGCAATTTGGCATTGATATCGTTGGACGTTCACGCAAAAAAAAGCTGCTCCTCGATCGCGATTTTGTCATGGAAACGCTGCACATCAATGGCAAGCCCTATCATTATCAACAGTATGAAAACAGCTTTACCCAGCCTAATGGAGAAGTTTGTGAAAAAATGATCGAGTGGGCGTTGGAGGCAAGCCAAGTAGCAACGGGAGATTTAGTCGAATTTTACTGTGGGCATGGCACCTTTACCCTACCAATGGCACAGCAATTTAACCGTGTTGTGGCGTGTGAAGTGTCTAAAACTTCAGTCAATGCCGCACGTGATAACCTTGAAAAAAACAACATCAGCAATGTTGATATTCTACGCATGCCTTCTGAGCAACTTAGCCAAGTACTACAAGGCACTCTAGAAACTCGCAAGGTCGAAGGTTTGGCGTTATCCACGTGTGAATTTTCCACTGTGCTCGTTGACCCGCCACGCAGTGGGCTGGATGCGCTGACGGTGCAGCAGGTCGCGCAGTATGACAATATTTTATACATTAGCTGCAATCCAGAGACACTTAAAAGCAACTTGTTAGATTTAAGTGCCACACACAAAATCCAGCGTTTTGCATTGTTTGATCAGTTTCCTTATACCCATCATATTGAGTCAGGTGTCTTTTTAACGAAACGCGCATCATGAGGCTGCTATCTCAACTCAATCAATTGTTGATTCGGTATTTTGCGCTTTGGGTTGTTTTCATCTCAGTAGTGGCTTTTTATCAACCTGCGTTATTTATTCCTATCAAGCCTTACATTCAATACCTATTGGGATTGATTATGTTTGGCATGGGCATGACGCTACAAACCGAAGAGCTAAAACAAGCGTTATCGCAACCCAAACCATTGTTGATTGGTTTAGGGCTGCAGTTTGCCATCATGCCATTACTAGGATTTGGACTAGCCATCGCGCTGCAATTATCACCAGCCGTTGCGGCGGGTTTGATTTTGGTCGGGTCTTGCCCAGGCGGCACAGCCTCTAATGTGATGGTCTATTTGGCGCGAGGTAACACAGCGCTGTCTATTGCCATGACCACACTTTCAACCTTGCTCGCACCGTTATTAACCCCTGCGCTGATGTGGTTATATGCGCAAGCCAATATACCCATTGATGTCAGTGGACTGTTTATGTCGATTTTGAAAATGGTCTTGCTGCCTGTGGTCTTGGGCTTGGTGGTCAAAACATTAATACCGCAGTTAGCCGATAAAATTAGCCGTTTCACGCCGGCGTTTTCCATCCTTGCCATCATGGCGATTATTGCCTGTGTTGTGGCGTTGAATGTCGCCAATATTCAAACCATCGGCATAACCATTTTATTGGCGGTTACCTTGCATAATGTATTGGGTTTGGGCCTTGGTTATGGGCTTGCCAGAGCTTTTGCGCTGGACGAGCGCAGCAGTCGCGCGATTGCCATTGAAGTAGGCATGCAAAACTCCGGCCTTGCTGCAGTGTTAGCACATGTACATTTTTCTGTAATCACCGCTTTACCAAGCGCTATTTTTTCAATTTGGCATAATCTATCAGGCGCCATACTGGCCACACTTTGGCGTAAGCGTTAATCCCCACATTACTGCGAAATGAGATAAATGCTGCATGCGGCCAATCCAATACCCAGCACCTTTTGTGCGGTGATGGTTTCACCTAAAACAACAAAGCCCAATAAGGCACCGCCAACCACAAACATGCCGTAGATAGGCACGACAGTACTCGCTGGGCCCATCGATAATGCCTTAAACAAAGCAGTCACTGCAATGGTTAGTGCGATACCTGCAGCATAACTCCAAAGCGCACTTGGTGTGAGTAGGTTTGCGACTTTAAGTGGCGTAAAGTCACCGCGCAAAAAAGTAATGGTCATGGTAGAAATCAATACAAAAATACACGCAATTGACAGCACCAAAAAGCTCGAGAAATCTCCTTGTCGCGTCGCTAGCTTTACAAACAATGTCACTGCAGAATATCCCACCATTCCCAACAAAGCCCAATGCACATAAGTCATGTTTAATCCTTGTGTAATGCCAATGAAAAAGCAGCTTTGATTCTATCGCTAAACTAACCGTGACGCATTGTCTTTATGGCCTGAGTTACCTATACTGGCACGCTTTTCAAGCGTGACCAATGCTCGGTCTTTTAACGTTTTTGAAAAAAATCCAATAGCAATTAAAAATTAGAATAAAACTTGCTTGTAATAAGAATCACAATGCACTAGATAGTGAAGGAAGTAGTATGTCAGTAAGAGTAGGAATCAATGGGTTTGGCAGAATTGGCCGAGTGGCATTACGCGCCATCTTGACTGAGCCATGTTTCAGTCATTTAGAAGTCGTCGCCGTTAATGGTTTGCAGGATTTAAATTATATGGTCTACATGATCAAATATGACTCAGTGCATGGGCGTTTAAACCTCGATGTGCGAGAAGAAGAGGGCGCGATGATGATTAACGAAAAGCGTATTGCCGTCAGCCATGAAAGAGACCCCGCTAATATCCGTTGGGGTGAAAGCCAAGTCGATGTCGTCATTGAAGCTACAGGTGTCTTTAAAGACAAAGAGCAATGCGCAGGCCATCTGCAACAAGGTGCTCAAAAAGTCATTATCTCTGCACCAAGCAAGGGCGAAACGCCCATGTTTGTCTATGGTGTCAATCACCATGACTACCAAGGTCAAACAGTGATTTCTGCCGCCTCTTGTACCACTAATGCATTGGCACCCATGGTCAAAGTACTCCACAACACTTTTGGCATTGAATCTGGTTTGATGACCACAGTCCACGCGGCAACTGCATCACAGTCAGTGGTCGATGGTGAAAGCAAAAAAGACTGGCGTGGTGGACGAAGTGTGATGGGTAACATCATCCCATCAAGCACCGGTGCTGCCAAAGCCGTGGCAAAAGTGATTCCTGCGCTAGAAGGTAAAATCTCAGGCATGGCTTTTAGAATCCCAAGTGCCAATGTATCCGTGGTGGACTTTACGTGTGCGTTAAAAACCAACACAAGCTATGAAGCAATCTGCGCGGCCATGTATGAGGCATCAGTTGCCAGCGAGCTCAATGGTGTCATGGCGTACACCGATGAAGACTTGGTATCAACCGACTTTGGTGGCGTACCAGAAGCATCTGTATTCGATGCAGGTGCTGGTATGCTACAAAACAACAACTTCCTAAAAGCTGTCGCATGGTATGACAATGAATACGGCTACACCTGTAATTTATTAAGAATGGTGCAGCATATGTCTAAGTCTCACTGTGAGCCAAAAGAAGACGTAGAAAGCCTAGTGTGTGCCTAAACAAACACATGGACTGGTGAAATATTAACCATAGACACTATAAAAGCACTGACAGGAAACTGTCAGTGCTTTTTGGTGTACACTCGGTTTTCGAGGGTTTAGATAAAAGCAGCCTTTTGCGCATTGATAAAATCAGACAAGCGCGTGAGTGGTGCGCCAAGGAGTTGCTCGCCATCGGGGCTTACCACAGCCGCTTGATTACTCGCAAAGACTTCAAACAACTCAACTACACCTTTCGCTTGCCACTCAGGCCAGCCATCATTGAGTAAGGCATTGAGAGAGTCTTCAGGTGAAGGGGAAACATAGGCAACTGCTTTGCCTGTCACCTCACTGAAAATATTCGCAATGTCTTCACCTGACAATAGCTCAGGACCAGTAATGTTGTAAGCTTTATTGTCGTGTCCTTTGGTGGTCAGAATGTTTGCAGCAATTTTGCCAATATCGGCAATACTCAGCGGTGCAAACTTGCCTTCTCTGATACCCATGTAAAATGCACGCGCTTTTACGCCTTCAGCCCAGCCGATAAAGTTCTCTTGGAACCAGATAGTTCTGAGGTGTGTCCAGTTAAGGCCAGAAGCTTCAAGGTATTTTTCCGCTTCACGGAATTGTTTGGCAAATAAAACGGCTTCGTATTCAGCACCGACTACAGACAATAAAACGACTTGCTTTACACCAGCGTCTACCGCTGCATCAATGGCATGTTTCGCGTGTGTTGCACGATGTTCGACATTGCCTGGAATGATGTAGAGCTTATCAACACCCTCAAAAGCAGCAGAAAGCGTGGCTGGCTGATCTAGATCGATCACAACAGTTTCAATGCCTGAAAATTGGCCTTTCAGTTGTTCGCCTTTTATATCTGATCTCACCGCAGCGCGTACATTCACATCCTTGGCTTGTAGTGCATCAATGGCAGCCGTACCGTTATTGCCTGATGCACCGATAATTAAAATGGTTTCTTTTGTCATGGTTAAACTCCTTTAAGTTAGTAAGGTAAATCGAATAATAAAATTTCAGAATGTTGTGCATTATTGATGTGCACAGAACTGCTTTCGTTAAGCTTGATTGCATCACCTGTGTTTAGGTCTTGGCCATTGACTGATAGGTGCCCTGTTACCACATGTAGATAAGCAGTCCGTCCTTCGCCCAGCGCATGCGTAATGGTTTCAGTTTCATTTAAAATGCCCGCGTAGATAAAAGCATCTTGATGGATCAGCACTGAGCCTTGTCTACCATCAGGTGAAGCAATTAAACGTAATTGATTGGCTTTATCAGCATCGTCAAAGCGTTTTTCTTCATAGCCAGGTTCAATATTTTTCACGTGCGGCTCAATCCAGATTTGCAGCATATGCACACGATCAGTCTTTGAATGATTGAACTCGCTATGGGTCACACCTGTACCCGCACTCATGCGCTGTACATCACCACGTCTAATCACCGAACCATTGCCCATGCTGTCTTTATGCTCCAGCGCGCCACGTAACACATAAGTAATGATTTCCATATTTTTATGTGGGTGGGTGCCAAAGCCCATGCCTGGGGAAATACGGTCTTCGTTGATGACCGTTAGTGGTCCAAATCCCATGGCATTGGGATCGTAATAATGACCAAATGAAAAAGAGTGGTTGGCTTGTAGCCAGCCATGATCTGTTGCGCCGCGTTGACCGTTTTTCACAACTTCTAACATCATATTCTCCTATTGCATTCAAAATAATTAATATTTAAATTCTTGCTAAATCTTTGTTGTGATTAGTATCTCTTTTTTTTAAACAAAGTAAAAACGGAAAAAATAGCAATCTATCATCGAAAATTTCGAATATAATATTTGCTATGTTTAAACTCAGCTTAGATGCTTTATTAATCATTGATGCGATTGATCGTTTAGGATCATTCGCCGCAGCAGCCAATGCGCTGTATAAAGTGCCGTCCACAATTTCTTACACAGTGAGTAAGTTAGAAGGTGATTTAGGTGTAAAGCTGTTTGAGCGCTATGGCCCTAAGGTCACGTTGACAGAAATTGGACAAGCACTCTTAAAAGAAGGGCGGCCGCTACTCAAAAGCGCCGAAGACTTAGAGCAGCGCATGCTACGTGCTGCTGATGGTTGGGAGGCAGAATTGCGCATCGGCATGGACTCACTCTTTTGTGCCTCTGCCTTAATTGAAACTGTTGAAGCGTTTCAGACTGTGAGCCCCTATACGCAACTCAAGTTTTACCATGAAGTGATGTCAGGCACATGGGAGGCGTTGTTAGATCACCGAGTCGATTTGTTAATCGGTGCGGTTGGCGATGGGCCATCAGGCGGCGGCTATACAACATATTTAATGGGGACGATTGACTTTATGTTTGTTGTCGCCCCTCAACATCCATTGGCGCAAGCGATGCATACATTTAGTAAAGCTGACTTGGCGTTGCACACAGCGATTGTTGTCAGTGACTCCGTGAGGCAAATGCAACCCAGAACAGTCGGCTTGTTAGATGGGCAAAAAAGTTTGACCGTGTCTACCATGCGTGCCAAGTTGGCATTTCAACTGGCAGGTATAGGCTTTGGTTTTATGCCAGCACCGATAGCGCAGCCATATCTTGAGCGCGGTCAGTTGATTGAAAAAAAGATAGAATTTGACCGGGAGCCAGATAAAGTGAGCTTGGCTTGGCGGCAAGGCGAGCAAGGAAATGCGCTAAAATGGTGGGTAGACCAAATCTCTAAGTTCCCTAATGTAGAGGCATTTTGGCAATATGATTGAAGAATAATCAGTTGAGCGATATTGCTTGGGGATAGAAAAAGGCCATGCATGCTGGGTTAGCTAGCACTATTGCATTACCAATAAAGCTTTCAAGCAAAGAAAAAAGCTTACAAGAGAAATCCTGTAAGCCTTTTTTAAAATTTGGCGCGCCCGGAGCGATTCGAACGCCCGACCCTCTGGTTCGTAGCCAGATACTCTATCCAACTGAGCTACGGGCGCGGTGTCTTGCCAAAGTGTTATTTTATCATAACTGATTTACTTTAACTGTACGACTACAATCAAAGTCACCGAATTGGTGAGAGGCGTATTATACCTATTTTTGAATAAAATCCTAGCGAAGATTACTAATTTTCGCTAACATCATAATTCACTTGTCGGGGTGCCACTATGATCTAAATATTGGCTGAGATTAGACCCGTTGAACCTGAAGAGGTTAAGGCCTCCGGAGGAAACAAGCTGTGTCTAGGCATGTATTCTTGTTGTTCAACGTATTTTCTCAAATTGCACTCCGATGCATCCGCTAACGCGTTAATCATCATTATTACTGTCATCATTTGAATATATTGATTATTGGAAGCGGCCTGATTGGTCGTTTAACGGCTTGGCGCTTAATCGCGGCAGGCCATCAGGTTTCGATTTTGTCGAAAGATGACCGTGTGGGTACAGATAGCGCAGGCTATGTGGCTGCGGCGATGGTGTCGCCAGCGACAGAGGCGATTAGTGCGGAGCCGTTGGTCAAGGAGATCGGATTGGTCTCTTATGCTTTATGGCCCAAGTGGTTAAGTGAGCTCAGTTCGCCAGTTTATTATCAGAATAACGGTACCTTGGTAGTAGCACATCAAGGAGATGTGGTGGAGATGCAGCGCTTTAAGCGACGCGCAGCGCATGTATTAGATAAAAGTGATTTTAATGCGCTAGACCAAACAATGCTGGCGCAAAAAGAACCAGAGTTAGCGGAACGGTTTGACCAAGCGCTGCACTTTGAACAAGAGTCGTGTATTGATAATCGGCAGTTGTTTTCGCAGCTGGGCGAGTGGCTAGCACAGCACTGTGATTGGCAGCAAAGTGATGCCATTGATGAAGTGAATGCATCTGTATTAGAGGCACTAAGTCAGCAGTATTTTGCTAAACCCTTGACTGGTTTTGATACCGTGATTGATTGTCGAGGTAATGGCGCAAAAGCAAACTTGAAGCAATTGCGCAGTGTACGCGGTGAGGTGATTCGCGTGCATGCACCCGAAGTGGATTTGAAGCATTGCATCCGTTTGATGCATCCGCGCTATCCGTTTTATCTGGCTTCGCGCCCTAATCATGAATATGTGTTGGGGGCCACGGTGATTGAGAGCGATGATCGTTCAGAGATCACGGTGCGCAGTGGCTTGGAGTTGATGTCAGCGCTGTATAGTTTGCACAAAGGCTTTGCGGAAGCACGAATTTTAGAGATGACAGCCCATTGTCGGCCAGGGTTGCCAGATAACTTACCCACGATTAAACGCACTGATTGGGGTTATGTGGTCAATGGCTTTTACCGACATGGCTATTTGTTTGGCCCAGCGGTGGTGGATGATTTGTTGCAACTGCTGTCAGGTCAAGAGGAAAACATCAAGTTTGGAAAGTTGTATGAGCTCTGAATTAACAAATGTAATTGAGTTTAACGGTGAGCGTAAAGCCGTAAGTGATGAGACTAATGTGAGTCAGTTGATCGCGCAGCAAAACATTACGGGCAAACGCTTTTTGGTGGTCGTTAATGATAGCTTAGTGCCAAAAAGTGAGTGGGATTCGACGCTAGTTGTAGCGGGCGATAAAGTTGATATCATGACCGCGATCACTGGAGGATAGCATGCAGGCATCACCTTGGACCGTTTATGGTCAAACATTAAACAGCCGCTTATTTATTGGCACCGCGCTATACCCATCACCGCAGGTGATGTTAGACGCGATTAAAGCTTCGCAAGCTGAAGTGATTACGGTGTCGATACGCCGTCAGACCGCTGCGGACAAAGATAGCGGCCAACAGTTTTGGGACATGATTGAGTCGCTTGGTTGCCACTTATTGCCAAATACTGCAGGCTGTTACTCTACCAAAGAGGCTGTTAATACGGCCCACATGGCGCGCGAATTATTTGAAACAGATTGGGTGAAGCTAGAGGTCTTGGGTGATAGCTATAATTTGCAACCTGACCCATTTGCATTAGTCGAATCAGCCAAAATATTAATCGAAGATGGTTTTAAAGTGTTTCCTTATTGCACCGATGATCTCGTGCTTTGCCAAAAATTAGTTGAGCTCGGATGTGAAGTGCTGATGCCTTGGGGCGCACCCATTGGTACAGGCCAAGGTTTGTTAAACCCTTATGCGCTTAAAACAGTGCGCGAGCGTATCCCAGAGATCCCTTTGCTAGTGGATGCGGGGATTGGTAAGCCTTCTGATGCCGTGCAGGCGATGGAGCTCGGCTATGACGGTATCTTGTTAAACACTGCCGTGGCAGAAGCCTTATCACCTGAAGTGATGGCACATGCTTTTGCCGATGCCATTAATGCGGGGCGTTTGGCCTATGAGGCTGGTGTGATGCCAAAACGTGACAATGCTAAACCGAGTACACCCACACTTGATCAACCCATCTGGCAACAACATGACTAATACAAGCGCAGAGCAAAAGCCTGCGATTTTAATCATCGGTAGTAACGGTGATGCGGGTGCCGATGTCTCAGTTGATCATCTCACTGTAACACATCATGATTGCAATCCGCTGACCATAAGCGCTGAATCAAGCGAGTCTGCAGCGCATTTGATGCGACAGTTTGATTCATTGCAAGACGGTGTAG
Source organism: uncultured Methylophilaceae bacterium (assembly GCA_964496895.1). Lineage (GTDB taxonomy): Bacteria > Pseudomonadota > Gammaproteobacteria > Burkholderiales > Methylophilaceae > Methylotenera. Next base: position 9,578 of record CAZCBF010000022.1, read on the forward strand.
AGGTTAGCGCGGTCAAAGTTGGCTTGGTGGCTAACATGGTCTTTGCTCAGGCGGCCCATGACATACTTAAGCAGCTAGCTGATGTCCCCGTAATATTAACATTTGATACAGATAGCCAGATTGAGGCAGACGAAGTATTCGCGTTTATAAATGAGCACTTATTGCCATTGGCAGATGTATTAGTTGTAGAAACACAAGTGGCTAGTCAATGGAATCGTGAGAGCAGTCACGTAGAGGCAAACGTCAATGCACTATTGCAAAGCGGCGTGCAACATTGCCTTGTTGTCAACGCGCACGTCGATGAAGCCAATATCGCTGACTATTATGCGAGTCGAGAGGCTAGTTTTTATTGTTATCAAGGTATTCAAGAACTAAACAATAGCGCGAGTAAGACCGATGTCTTGGCCAGTAGTCTTGCTAGCCACCTTGCCAGTGGGCAGGATATTCGTGATGCTGTTGTACTGGCTAAGGCTTATTGGCATCGCGGCGTTCGTTTATCAGAGATGGCCAGTGCTAATCCAGCGTTTAAGCATTCCAGCCAAGCACTTGCGCTGCAAGACCTGCCTAAGCTTTGTTATCAGCAAGCTTTTATTGGCAAGCAGTTTGCGTTTGCAAGCTGCCCTGATCGACTAGGAATTTACCCTGTGGTGGATTCGGCAGATTGGGTAGAAAAGCTTGTCGCCTGTGGCATACAAACCATTCAGCTACGGGTGAAAGACCAAGCAGCCGAGCAACTTACGGCGCAAATTGCGCAAGTAACCGCTTACTTACAAAGTTCCAACGTAAACTTTTTTCTCAATGACTATTGGCAGCTTGCGATTGAGCATAAAGCCTATGGCGTTCATTTGGGCCAAGAAGATTTGCATGATGCGCAACTAGACGCGATCTCACAAGCTGGGCTGAGATTAGGGGTTTCAACCCATTCTTATTGGGAGTTGGCGCGAGCGCTGGCGGTGAACCCGAGTTATATTGCACTTGGGCCGATTTATGCCACCACGAGTAAGCAAATGCCGTTTTCGCCGCAAGGTGAAGCCAGGCTACAACAATGGGTACATTTATTAGCAGACCATTATCCATTAGTCGCCATTGGGGGTATTGATCTACCTAGAGCTAAACAGCTTAAAAAAACCGGTGTGGGCTCTGTGGCAATGATTAGTGCCATTACCAAAGCTGAAGATTATCAAGAAGCCACTAGAGCGCTGTTAAATTGCTGGGATGAAAGTTAGTATTTACTTTCGAAAATCATCAATAGCAGCAAGGCTAAAGCGCGGTTGCTTACCTCTATTCAATGCTTCCATAAACATCAAACAATTGCCCCTATATTAGCCCAATCGGGCTAATGAGTTCATGCGTAAATTAGCTTAAGCTTATATTAAGTGCCAATTATTTAATCCTACTGAATAATTTTAGAGCACTTCTATTTTATTAATAGGTGATAAGTAATGGCAATTGACAAAGATTTATTAAAAACCAAAGTACTCAACAACTCAAACATTTTAGATATTCTATCGCCAGCTGCGAATAATGCGCCTGTTGCTGCGGATGATCAAATCGCTGGCACATTCTCTGGCATGTTAAGTATCACACCCAGCGAACTGCTAGCCAATGATCGCGACCTAGATGGCGATACGCTGCGCGGTGTTAATTTGCTAAATGCTGTGAATGGCAGTGTGTATTGGGATGGCACGCATGTTGTATTTTTGGGTGAGCCTGACTACAGTGGCCCAGCCAGCTTTGAATATCAAATCACAGATGACAACGGCCACTATGCAATAGCCACAGTCAACCTAAGCTTGACTGCAAACACCCCGCCAACCGCCGTTGATGACATGCTGACTAGCATTGCCAATGCTGCTCTTACGATTAGCCCTGCGTCTTTATTAGCCAATGATTACGATTTAGATGGTGATGCCATAGAGGGTGTTGGCATTAAAAACGCAGTGAATGGCGTGGTGACTTGGGATGGTACTAATGTCATCTTTACACCTACTGATGGCTACACTGGTGCTGCTAGTTTCACTTATACCATTACTGATAATAATGGCGGCACATCAACTGCAACGGTAAACCTAAATATCTTGGCAAACAGCGACCCTGATGCGGCCGATGATGATATTACCGCGACGGAAAATAATATTGTATTTATTCAAGCGGAAACCTTACTGGCTAATGACAGTGATTTAGATGGCGACACACTAACAGGCGTGAGTCTTCAAGATGAAGTAAATGGTAAAGCGTACTGGGATGGCAGCCAGGTTATTTTCATTCCAGAGAATGACTATTATGGCCCTGCTAGCTTTACTTATACCATTACAGATGGTCGAGGCGGCACTGACACGGCGACGGTTAATTTAAGCATCGTCGCACAACAAGAGACAGATGGCTTACATGCAGATGGCGACTACATCCTCAGCAAAACAGAAGGTCCATTTACTATTAATGCGGATATATTAACGTATGGAAATCGGCTTATAGATACTGATGTTGGTGAAAGCCTTAAAATAGTGAGCGTGCAAGATGCAATGTTTGGCACTGTCGCACTTGATGCACAAGGTAATGTGTTATTCACCCCTGTAGCAGGCTACAAAGGCCCTGCTGCTTTTAGTTATACCGTTGAAGATGTTAATGGCGCGAAAGATACTGCCATTGTAAATATTGAAATAGAAGGCTCCCCTCTGGAAATTACGGTAGAAAGCGGCTACGGGCAGCGCGACAACGTTATCTCTAGGTATAGTCCAAGTACACCGCTCGACTTATTATCAGAAGCACAAAACGGTGAGGTGGAAGAAACATATACACCAAGTGGATTTGGCGGCGGTATTGAGGATATTTTCTACAGCCCAAATGATGGCTATGTTGGCACGGATAACTTTATGTACGCAGAGCGCAATTACTCAAGTGAGTATGGTGGCTATGTACATACCATTGGTACAGCAGAAGTCACTGTTAAAGAAAATGTTGCACCTGAAGGCGTGGTAGACAATCTAGATACGTCAATCAACAGCCCCTTAGTCACACCAACGGCAATATTGGTCGCTAATGACATTGACCCTGAAGCTCAGGAGATGACTGTCATGAGTGTGCAAGATGCGGTCAATGGCACTGTGACACTCGAAAACGGTAATGCCGTCTTTATACCAAACAGCAACTTTACTGGCCAAGCATCATACACCTACACGCTGTCTGATAATCGTGGCAATACCGATACACAGACTGTCAATGTGTCGGTGAGCGATGCTGCTCTTACGATACTCACTGATCGTGGAGAGCAAGCAAGCGTAGCTGAAGACACGAGAAACATTATCGGGGCAGACTCCGCCGACAATCTTTTAAACAATACAAATGTACCCGAAGCTGTCATTACCAGCTTTACAATTGGCGACAGCCCTACGGTCTATAGTGCCAACACCTTACATCAAATCACAGAATCTGCTTCTATTAGAATCAATAATGATGGTAGTTATGAGTACAATACTGCTAGGAATTTTAATGGAGAAGTACCTACCATTTATTACACCGTTAGTAGCAATGGTCAATCCGTTATATCAACATTAGACCTGACGGTAACACCCGTGAATGATGCCCCAGTAGCAGACGATGTAGATAGATTTGAATCTATCTCTACTGGCAATGATGATCGCTACCTCCTGACAAGCACCGATACGCTTATCAATCAATACGTGACCGATATAGATGGCGACGCACTCACCATTACTGATGTACAAGCCACAAACAATGTTACCGTTGAATTAATTGGCAACAATATCTACGTTGCGCCAACACCTGGCTTTTCAGGCACCGCTGATTTTGAATACGTCGTTTCTGATGGTAATGGTGGTATTGCAACAGCCACTTATGAATTTAATGTCTTGGATAGACCACTGATTACACTTGAAGGTGACAATGTAACCACAACAATCGGCGACACCATTACGATACCGATGAGTGCCTTATTTGAGAATGACGTGGTCATCAGGAAAAATGTTAGCGTAGAATCCTTATTCTCATCTGTACAAGATGCCGTGAATGGGTCGGTTGAAATCCAAGGTGACAATATTGTGTTCACCCCTGAGCCAGGCTACACAGGTGCAGCCGCTTTCAGCTATACAATAAGCAATTTAGGTGTGAGCGAAACAGCAACCGTTAACCTATCTATTGGTGAAGTAAATAAAGATGCACCTAATGCATTAGCCGATGATACGTTTGAATCAGACGCCACTAGTACTCGCTATACAATTTCAACAGATGATCTCATCAGCAACGATAAAATCACCATCGAGCGCTATGAGCTTGTTGGTTTCAATGCACAAAATGGTAGTGTCTCAGGTGGTAATCTAACCTCTATTTTTGGTGGGCCTCTTTATGTAACTCCCTTCCAGTTTGTCAAAACAGGTGTCAATGCTGAAACATTTGCTTTCGATTATTTAATCAACGATGGCGAAGGCAACATTAGCATTGCAACCGTTGATTTGAATGTCCCTACCAATCAAGCACCTGTTGCACAGGGTGAAACGTTGTATACGCTCAGCAATGACATCACTTTGGCCAACAGCCTTTTATTGGCAAATGATACAGACCCCGAAAATGACAACATCAACCTCGTCAGCACACAAAATGCAGAGGGTGGCGAAGTCAATTCAGATAATGAGGCAATCAATTTCATGCTAGATGACAGTAGCACTGAGCCATCATTCCAATACAGTATTGATGACGGCCAAGGTAACTACGACTTTGCCCAAGTGGATATCATTAAAGCGCAAGGGCCTGATTTAATTGGTACTGAATCAGCAGAAATACTCTATGGAAATGCAGAAAACAACAGCATCACTGCAAATGATGGCGATGACATTATCATCAGCGGCAAAGGTGATGACACACTAACAGGTGGCCTAGGTGCAGATATGTTTGTTTGGACGCTAGATGACACTGAGCCCAACCAAGTCGCTATTGACCGTATTACTGATTTTAATCTTAATGAAGATAAGCTAGATATCAAAGATTTAATTGAGTACGATGCGCCAGCAACCTATATCCCAGGCCAAACAAAGTTGGATGTATTCCTTGATTTTGAAGTTGAAGACGGTAATACAGCCATTAATATTCGCAACTTACCAGAGGCTGACGTTATACAAACCATTGTACTAGAAGGCGTTGCATTGGAAGTTGAGGATAATGTACCACCGTATCTATACTCTAATGATTCAAGGCTGTTGTATAACTTTGATAGCAATATTGTTTATGATTAGCACTTGTTAATTTACTCGCAGCTTTTTAGAGAGAAGGCCTAAGTAAAAAAATATAATCTTCGTACTAAAAATAAAAAACTCAGCTATACTGCTGAGTTTTTTAATGCCTGTTCAAAGTATGATCCAAGACGCTATTTTTTCCCGTATTGCTACTGAATTAAATATCCAAACTAAGCAAGTGGCCGCCGCTGTTGAATTGTTAGACGAAGGGGCGACGGTACCTTTTATCTCGCGCTATCGTAAAGAGGTCACCGGTGCTTTAGATGACAGCCAATTGCGTACGCTAGAAGAGCGCTTGCGCTACTTGCGTGAGATGGAAGAGCGTCGCGAGGCGATCCTTAAGAGTATCGATGAGCAAGGCAAGCTGACGGATGAACTGAAAAAAGACATACTTGAGGCCGATACCAAAACACGCTTAGAAGATTTATACCTACCCTATAAGCCTAAGCGTCGTACCAAAGGACAAATCGCGATTGAAGCGGGTTTAGAGCCGTTGGCCGAGTCGTTGTTTGAAAACCCTATGCTGGTGCCTGAAGAAGAGGCAGCCAAGTATCTCAATGAAGAAAAAGCCATCAATGATACAAAGGCGGCATTAGATGGCGCCAAGTATATATTGATGGAGCGTTTTGCCGAAGATGCAGACTTATTGGCGAAATTGCGCGAATATATGCAAGATTCAGCGACTTTATCAGTACGCGTGATGGCAGATAAAGAAAAAGAAGGTGAAAAATTTGCTGATTACTTTGAGCATGATGAGCCATTAAATAAAGTGCCTGGTCATCGTGCGCTAGCGATTTTACGCGGCCGCAATGAAGGGTTTTTAAATGCTTCATTAGTCGTGGGTGATCCTGAAGATAAGTTGGCTCCTAGCCCATGCGAAGGCATGATTGCAAACCACTTTAACCTTAAAAACCAAGATCGTCCTGCGGATAAATGGTTATCTGAAGTGGTGAAATGGACGTGGAAAGTTAAACTTGCGATCCAGATTGAGATTGAACTGGTTGGTAACTTGCGCGAGCATGCTGAAGCCGATGCGATTAATGTCTTTGCCAATAACCTTAAAGATTTGTTACTCGCCGCACCTGCTGGGCCGAAAACCACGATTGGCTTGGACCCAGGTTTGCGTACGGGGGTTAAAGTGGCGGTGGTTGATGTGACTGGCAAGGTGGTTGATCACACCACGATTTTCCCCACACCGCCACAAAAGAAAATTCAAGCTTCCGAAGCAGCCTTGCTCGCTTTGATTCAAAAGCATGATGTTGACTTGGTTGCCATTGGTAATGGTACTGGCAGTCGAGAAACGGACAAGTTTGTCGGTGATATGCTCAAAGCCAACAAGCTGACAAAAGTGCAAAAGATCGTGGTCAGCGAAGCGGGTGCTTCAGTTTATTCCGCTTCTGAATTAGCAGCCAAAGAATTTCCGGATTTAGATGTGACGATTCGCGGCGCTGTATCAATCGCGCGACGTTTGCAAGACCCACTGGCAGAGCTGGTGAAAATTGAGCCTAAATCAATCGGCGTAGGCCAATATCAACATGACGTAAACCAAAGCCAACTCGCGCGTAGTTTAGATGCCGTGGTCGAAGATTGTGTGAATGCTGTAGGTGTGGACTTAAACACCGCCTCAGCGCCGCTCTTAACGCGCGTGTCTGGTTTAAGTAGTACGATAGCCAGTAATATTGTCAATTACCGCGATAGCAATGGTGCGTTTACTAATCGTGATGCGCTCAAAGCAGTGCCGCGTATGGGTGACAAAACCTTTGAACAAGCGGCAGGGTTTTTACGCATCATGCAGGGGGATAACCCTTTGGATGCTTCTGCAGTTCACCCAGAGTCTTATCACGTGGTTGAACAAATCGCCCAAGCAGCAGCCAAAGATGTGGCTAGTTTGATCGGCGATAGTCAGTTTTTAAAATCAGTGCAAACCGCAACCTTTATCAATGATGAAGTCGGTGAGATCACCATCAAAGACATCATCAGTGAGCTAGAAAAGCCGGGTCGTGATCCAAGACCAGAGTTTAAATTTGCCGCCTTTAAAGAGGGTGTTGAAACGCTTAAAGACTTAGAAGAAAACATGATTTTAGAGGGTGTGATAACCAATGTCGCGGCCTTTGGTGCCTTTGTCGATATTGGTGTGCATCAAGATGGCTTGGTGCATATCTCAGCCTTGTCTGATACGTTTGTGAGCGACCCTAGAAAAGTGGTTAAAGCGGGTGATATTGTCAAAGTAAAAGTCATGGACTTTGATGTTGTCCGCAAGCGCATTAGCTTAAGCATGCGTTTGAACGATGATGCTAAAGCACAGGCGGCGGAAAAGCCAAACAGAGAGAAGCCTAACCGTAATGCAGGTAAAAAATCAAACCGTGGCAGAACGCAGAATGTACCCGCTGGCAATAGCGCCATGGCTGCTGCATTTGCCAGTGCGAAGAAAAAATAGCCACTATTAGCACCAATTAAAAAGCACGCTTTGAATGGCGTGCTTTTTTTATGATGCGCTATAGATGGTGCATCATTTTGCTTTGAGTGCTTTCCAACCTTTCTTATACATACAAACCACAAATCCTCTTGTGACGACTTGCTTTTCAAAATCTGGGTGATGTTTTTCGCCCAACGTTGCTTTACACCCATTGATGTCATTTTCTAGCATTTGCTGATTAGAACCCCACTTCCACCAGGAACTGACTTTGTATTTGGTATAAGGGTCTTTAGGGGCCATTTTGGTTTGTTTAGGTGGTTCTTTTTTGTCTGGCACCGCTTCAATATTGCGTTTTGCCATTTTGACTTTTGAGCTGGGTTTGCTTGTGACTGTGCTAGCTGGGGCAACCTCACTGGGCGCCACTTGAGTGGTTTCAGCAGTACTGGTGCTGACCATTGTTTTTTCTTTTGTTACTTCAATATCTTCTTTAACTTCTACAAAAGCAGTATCCAATTTCCTACCACCATTGGCCTCAGTGGATTCACTAGCCTGAGCAAATAAATCAACATCATCAAACTGATAAACACTCCAACCATTTTGTTCTAAACACGCTTCCATGGCTTGCTTGGTTTTTAATCCTGCTGCTTCGCAGCTTGTTTTTGCCGTGTTTAATGCCTCTGGTCTTGCGCCCCGCTTATACGACAAAGTGCCACCGCAGCTGGTGATTATAGGCAGTATTAATAAGCCGCTGATCAGTAATTTCAACATGAGTTTTCCTACAAAAAGTGATTGATAACAAACATATCACACACGCTTAAACAGGTAATCCATAAGGGGTACGCAATTTAACGTATAGGCGGAGATCGGCACCATGGCTAACCTTACAACTGTTGACGAATAGAACATTTAACAAAATTAAGAGATGTGTTTTTTTAACTAGATAGGAGTAAAGTGAAATGACTTTTCAGATTAGAAAAAGCTTGGTTGGGCTCGCTGTCGCATCAGCGCTAGCCACACCTGTTGTTGCCAATGCGGGCGGTACCATTACATTTGGTGAAGATAAATCCATTAGCTTAGGGTTTGGTTTTATCACTAGTTACAAGTCGGTAGAAGATGCGGCAGGAGATGGTGGACGCTCTAATGATTTTTCATTAGACCACGCACGTTTGTATGTCTCTGGCTCATTCAATAAATACATCAAAGGTATGATGAACACTGAGCGTAGTGGTGGTGGTAATGGTAATTGGGAAGTGATTGACGCCAACGTACAGCTACAGGTCACACCTGAAGTGGCTATTTGGGCTGGCCGATTCCTTTCACCAAGTGATCGCGCCAATATGGCAGGCCCATTTTACTCTTCGGGTGGTGGCTACTGGATGGACATTTCTTCACGTTACGGTTGGAACGGTGGTGTGATTGGTCGTGATGAAGGTGTTGCGCTTGTTAGTAGTTTAATGGGTGACAAGTTAGCCATTTCTTTTGGTGCATTTGAAGGTAACAATATTTTTAGGTTTAGTGGTGTTAACGCACTCAATTCATCACCTGATGCTGATGATAGCCTCATGTATGCGGGTCGTGTTCAGGTTGACTTATGGGATGCTGAGCCTGGCTACTACGGTACGGGTAACTACTTTGGCGCTAAAGACATTCTAGCGATTGGTATTGCGGGTAGACAAAAAGATGACGGTGCTATTTCAGCAACGTCAGTGGGTGATTACAGCTCTTACAGTGTTGATTTCTTAATGGAGAAAAAAGGTGTCGGCCCAGGTACCTTGTCATTAGAAGGCGCTTATTATGACTATGACACCGATGATGTCTTCCTAGGTGAGCAGGGTGATGCTTTTGCTGTTGGCGCTGGCTTCTTATTTGATAAGCCAATGGGCTGGGGTAAGTTTATGCCATTTGTGCGCTACCAAGAGTTTGATGCTGATTCTGATGTGAAAACAGAGCGATTTGATCTTGGCGTTCATTATGTGATGGCACCTTACAATGCCTTAATCACTGCGCAATACCAAGAGAAAGAAGTCACAGGTGCTGACGATGCCGATGCATTTATGGTGTCAATGCAGTTCCAGTTTTAGTTGATAGATGTAGAAAATCCCCTCAGTTAGTAACTGATTGCGCACTAAATATTAATTTAGTGCGCAATTTTTTTGTTATGAGACATTATTCAAGGCTAACGATTAGCCCCCTAGCATTTGATGTACTTGGCAGGTGAGCTGACCAATCGAAAAGATATCGGAGTCGTTGCTGGTAATGGGTTGAAAGTTACTCTTGAGTTGTTCTGTGATCAATAGCTGGTCTTTTACATCATAAAGCTTGTAGTGCAGCGGCTTGTATTGCGGCTTAAGGCAATCAAACTGGGTGGCTTCAATGCGATGGCTATATTCAATACTTTTGGGGTCGCTAAGGTGCGTTTGCGCCGACTTAAAGATCGTTTTGGTTTTCATCACAGGCTTACCTTCTAGCACGGTATAAGAATCAATGTCCACAAAGACCTCATAGGCTGGTTTTTTAATGATGGATGACCACTCAATGGCTGCCCCCTGTATTGGTATTAACACTAGCAAACTAGCGGCTAGGCGCTTGTAGAAAAGTTGCATGACGCAGACCCTTTGTCAGTGAATATTAAGATGCTAAAAAATTAGCACATAAATGCAAAAAAACACCAGAGTTTTGTATACGCACTTTGACGTATTTCAATCCAACTCCCAACCCCCTAATCTAGCAACATGCGAAAACGTTTTACACCTAAAGGTTAAGAGCGTTTTCATTCTTAGATAGCTTTTTGTTTGAAAGCAACATTTAGGAGGGAACTAATGGAAACAGTAATCAAATTAGATTTAAGTAAAAAGCCCTGGGAACAAGAGGGACAAATCCATAATCGTTGGCATCCAGATATTCCGATGGTCACAATGGTTAAGCCTGATGACGAGTTCCGTGTGGAGTGTATGGATTGGACTGGTGGTCAAATTGGGGACAATGACAGTGCAGATGATGTGCGTGATGTTGACCTAACGCAAGTGCATTACTTGAGTGGTCCAATAGGTGTCGAAGGTGCAGAGCCAGGCGACATTATGGTGGTAGAGATTTTAGATGTTGGCACCTTTGAAGACAGCCAATGGGGCTTCAACGGTATTTTTGCCAAAGAAAATGGTGGTGGCTTTTTAGTCGACCAATTCCCAGAAGCCAGAAAATCTATTTGGGATTTCCACGGTATCTACACCACATCTCGCCATGTGCCAGAAGTGAAATATGCCGGCATTATGCATCCAGGATTAATTGGCTGCTTACCTTCACAAGAGTTATTAGAGACATGGAACGAACGTGAAACGGGTTTGATTGCCACTGAGCCTGACCGTGAACCGCCACTCGCTTGTCCACCAGAAGTGCAATCTGCAGTTGTGGGTAAATTAATGGGTGAGGCCGCAGAAAAAGCCAAAGCTGAAGGCGCACGTACCGTGCCGCCACGCGAGCATGGTGGTAACTGTGACATTAAGAATCTTACCAAAGGTTCTACGATTTATTTTCCTGTGTATGTCAAAGATGGTGGCCTTTCAATGGGTGACCTTCACTTCTCACAAG
>CAZCBF010000023.1:0-20729 GCA_964496895.1 uncultured Methylophilaceae bacterium
GGCAAGGTTATCCAAGCATTAATAAACCACTCTTGTACCACAGGCTTTTCGATATGGCGATAACTCGCTACAAACTCAGAAGCTGGTCGTATCGTTAAGTCACCAGCCCGATTAATTGTGGTGACAGCCTTAATGACATCCCATGTTTCAGTGCCATAACAACCCGCATTCATTGCCAAAGCACCGCCTAAAGTGCCAGGTATCCCGGCAAAGAAAGCCGCACCTTTTTTACTTTGCTGCGCACAATACTTGGCTAACTTTCCACAAGTCACACCAGCTTCAACTAAAACATCTTCGCCATCTAGTTCAAGTTTTTTCAACACTTTATGTAGGATGATCACAATGCCGCGCACGCCACCATCTCTCACCAATAAATTTGAACCTAATCCCACAAAGTTGATCGGCTGCTCAGTCGTCTGATTCCGCATAAACGTTTGCAAGTCTGCCAAGTCTTCTGGCACAAACAAGACATCAGCATGACCACCTACTCGCCAACTCGTAAACCTTGCAAGTGACGCATCGCGCTGTAACTCACCACGTATAGGCTGGTCTGAATGTTGATTCAGCGTATTCATGACTTTGCCTCAGTAAGCAGTTTGGTTTGTGCAGCAACCTGCCCAATCGAACCCGCACCCATGACAATCACGACATCATCGGCTTTTGTCATTTTGTATAGTTGTTCTGGCATTTCTGCTGTAGTTTCAACAAAGACTGGCTCGACTTCACCAGCGACGCGTATCGCACGAATTAATGCACGTGTGTCAGCAGCAACAATTGGTGCTTCTCCTGCGCTATAGACTTCTGTGAGCAATACGGCATCCGCACTCGATAACACACTCACAAAGTCCTCAAAACAGTCTTTGGTTCGTGTATAGCGATGCGGCTGAAAGGCCAATACCAATCGTCGTTCTGGATAGGCAGCTCTCGCAGCGGTAATCACCGCTTTCATTTCTACAGGGTGATGGCCATAATCATCGATCAAGGTAAATTTTCCACCTGTCTGGCTAGGAAAATCACCATATCATTCAAAACGTCTACCGACACCACTAAAGTTTGCCAATGCTTTCACGATCGCTTCATCCGCCACATTTAATTCAGTGGCTATCGCAATCGCTGCTAAGGCATTGAGTACATAATGGCGCCCTGGTAGATTTAACGTAATGTCCAGGTGGTTGGTTTGACCATTAACACGGGTCACCCTAAAGTGCATCTTGCCGTTATCTGCCCTCACGTTACTGGCATAAAAATTAGCATCATCAGTAAACCCGTAGGTCAACAGTTGCTTGGTAACCCTTGGTAGAATCTCTCTGACATTTTCATCATCAATACAAACAACCGCCATGCCCCAAAAAGGTAACTGTTGTAAAAACTGCACAAAAGCATCTTTCAACTTATCAAACCGATGTTCATACGTTTCCATATGATCTTGGTCAATATTGGTGACTACTGCTAGCACTGGAGTCAGGTGTAAAAATGAAGCATCCGATTCATCAGCTTCCGCGACGATATACTCACCCTCACCCAAACGAGCATTTGCATTTGCTGAGGCAAGTTTACCGCCGATCACAAATGTCGGATCCATTTCAGCTTCTGCCAAAATGCTCGCGATTAAACTTGTGGTTGTGGTTTTTCCATGTGTACCTGCAACAGCAATGCCTTGCTTAAAGCGCATAAGCTCAGCCAACATGACTGCTCTAGGCACTACTGGTATTTTTTGCGTGCGTGCAGCAACCCACTCTGGGTTGTCTTCTTTCACCGCGCTAGACACTACAACGGCATCCGCATTGGTGACGTTTTCACTCTGGTGTCCAAAAAATATCGTCGCACCAAACGCTGCCAACCTATCCGTCACTGCAGATTGGTTCAAATCTGAACCTGTGACTTTATAGCCCTGATTTAGCAATACTTCTGCAATACCGCTCATGCCCGCACCACCGATGCCTACAAAATGAATACTTTTGACTTTATGTTTCATTTTGCTGCCTCCTCACAAATCTGCGCTACCGTTTGTGTCGCCATAGGCTTACCCAATGCGAGTGCATTTTTCGCCATATCCAAGCACTCATCACGTGTTATTTTTAAAATCAATTGCTTAATCTTTTCAACTGTTAGTACTTTTTGTTGCAGCATCAAGGCTGCATCATTCTCAACCAAATATTGTCCATTACCCGTTTGGTGGTCATCGACCGCAAATGGAAATGGCACCAACACACTGGCCACGCCAGCCGCTGATAGCTCAGCCACAGTCAACGCACCTGAACGACAAATCACCAAATCTGCCCAACTATAAGCCGCAGCCATGTCTTGAATAAAAGCGACTGTTTTAACATTCACTTGTGCCTGTGCATACGCGGCCTCAAGTGCAGTGATATGCTTTTCACCTGCTTGGTGCATGACTTCAATCACATCACTGTTCAACCCACTAATCGCCTCAGGTAACAGTTCATTAAGCGCTTTAGCCCCTAGGCTACCGCCTACGACTAATACCCTTAATGGTCCGCTACGGCCCTCAAAGCGCGCAGCTGGCGCTGCTACATTCACAATATTTTGCCTGACTGGATTACCTACCAATTGTGCTTTTTCACCAAATGCTGATGGAAAGGCTGCCAATGTCACATTTGCCACCTTGGCTAATAATTTATTGGTCAATCCAGCGACTGAATTTTGCTCATGTATCACTAGTGGAATACGCAACAACTTTGCCATAATGCCACCAGGAAACGCTGCAAATCCACCCATACCAAGGACCACATTGGGTTTAGTTTGGCGTAAACCAGCCATTGCTTGTTTAAAGGCAACAAATAGACGCATTGGCAATTTCAACCATCCGAGTAAGCCATTACCACGTACACCTTTCATGGTGATCATGCGCTTTTCATAGGGCTTATCTGTAATCAAGCGGTTTTCCATACCGCCTTCAGTACACAGCCAGACAATCTGCCAACCTTTTTCTAATAGGCTATCGGCAACAGCCATTGCTGGATAAACATGACCACCTGTCCCGCCAGCCATCACCATCAGGGTTTTACTCATACGTGTATCCCCTTTTGCACACAGCGATTTTCATAATCGATTCTCAGCATGATGCCAACGGCCAACATGGTCACAACCATGCTACTTCCGCCATACGACATCAATGGTAGATTCACACCAGTGGCAGGTAACACACTCAAGCTCACGCCAATATGCACAATACTTTGAATCGCAATCCAGATACTGATGCCGTAAGCCACAAGTGCCGCAAAGGAGCGTTCATAAAACTGTGCTTGTTTACCGATCTGAAAACCTTTATTCACCACATAGGCAATTAAACCAATCACCACAGCGATACCAATCAAACCAAACTCTTCTCCAATCACCGCAATGATGAAATCGTTAAAAGGCTCTGGCAATAGAATTTTGACCCATCCGCCACCTAGGCCTACACCGGTTAAACCGCCATTGGCATAGGACATCAATGACATTAAGACTTGATAGCCTGAGTCATTTGGATCGGCCCAAGGCCCATTGATCAATGACATCAAACGCTCTTTTCGATACTCCTCACTACCAATATAGAAGTATAAGAAAATGCTAAAGCCCACAATCATGACAATAAAAATACTCAGATTAATGCCTGCTAACCACATCATGCAGATGGCAATGGATGCAATCACAATAAAAGTACTCAGATCTGGCTGATTCATAAGTAAACTACCAATCACTAACATCACCAAAACCACAGGCAATAAAGATTGTTGTAATACGTGCATAACATCGACCTTCCGCACGGCAAACCCTGCTAGGTAAATAATCACAAATAGCTTAATCAGTTCAGAGGGTTGAAACCTAAAAAACACCATTTCAATCCACCGTGTAGAGCCTTTAATCTTGACACCAATGCCTGGCACCATCAGCGCCAACAACAACAAAATGCCAATAATAAATAAGACTAATGAATACTTTTCGATTAAACGCATTGGCACTTGCGAAGCCATCAAGGCCATGACACCACCGAATACTACAAACACCGCTTGCCGCTTCAAATAATAAAAAGCATCTCCAGCTTCACCGTTCTGATTGACGGCCATACCGATTTCCATCATTGAGGCCGACAAGACCATGACCAGACCAATACTCAAAATCGCCAGTATGGCTAAGATGTACGCAGGGTCGTACATTAGAAAACGTTCTTTATTTTGCTTGTCTAATATCATTTGCTGACCTCGCCTGCTTCAGTCAAACGCATCACCGCTTCAGTAAAGGCATCTCCACGCTGCTCATAATTTTGATACATATCAAAACTCGCACAAGCTGGTGAAAGCAATACTGCATCACCTGCTTTCGCCATTTTTTGCGCAATCGTCACAGCTTCATGCATATCTGCTGCGTGATACATCGCTACCTCTTCACTTAACAATACCGACTCAATCTTCGCTGCATCTTTTCCAATCAACACCACCGCATTCAGTTTATTAGCCACACCTGCTAAGGGTGCAAAGTCTTGACCTTTGCCTTCTCCGCCAGCGATTAAGACAATGTCTTGCGCTAAGCCTTCAATGGCTGCCACTGCTGCACCAACATTCGTCGCTTTTGAGTCGTTAATATAATCAACCTCTTGATGACTAGTGACCCATTGCACACGATGTGGTAAACCTAAAAACTCACTGATGGTTTCAACAATCGTACTTTGCGCAATACCTATCGGAATACACAATAAGATTGCCGCCATCACATTGGCTACATTGTGTGCGCCAATCAACTTGATATTGCACACTGGCATCAAGGCTTCATCGCCACGCGCGATCCACATTTCACCATCAATCTCTAGTAACCCTAGGTCTTGTTCGCTCATTGATGGCTGCAAACCAAAACAATGCTGCTTAACACCTGATCTTGCCATCACCATGCTCCACGCATCATCAAGGTTTAACACCTGTACAGCAGCATGGTAAAAAATTCTGGCCTTGGCAATGGCATACGCCTGCATATCAGCATGGCGGTCCATATGATCTTGGCTCAAATTCAACATGGTTGCGGCATGCAACTTAAGACTTTGCGTGGTTTCTAGTTGAAAGCTTGAGAGCTCCAATACAAAAACATTAGGCGCTGCTTGATCAATCGCCTCCATCACTGGTAAGCCAATATTGCCAGCCACTACCACATTAAGGCCTGCCGCCTCGCAAATCTTACCAACCAAGGTTGTGACTGTAGTCTTACCATTCGAACCAGTAATACCAATGATGCTGGAACGTGCAGGGCAAAATTGTGCAAACAATTCCACATCGCCAATCACCGCAATATCCTTGGCTTTTGCGGCCACAATAATAGGACTATCCAGCGCAATGCCTGGACTGATCACAATCACATCAATATCGGCTAATAACGCATCACTAAACTCACCAGCGATCAATGCAACATTTGGCAATGTTGGCTGCAATGCTTCAAAGCCTGCAGCATCTAGCATGCTGTCAGCAGCGCTAACTTTTGCCTGCCGCGCAGATAACCAGCGCGCAGCCGCAATACCAGACTTACCCAGCCCGAGTACCAAAAAGTTATGTTGATCGAGTTTTACTTGCATCTTTATCTAATCTTCAAGGTTGCCAAACCGACTAATACCAACATCATGGTAATAATCCAAAAGCGCACTACCACTTGCGTTTCTTTCCAGCCTTTTTTCTCATAGTGATGATGTAATGGCGCCATCAACAAAATGCGCTTACCTTCACCTGTTTTATTTTTGGTGTATTTAAAGTAGCCCACTTGCGCAGCGACTGAAACGGTCTCCACGACAAACACACCACCCATAATGAACAATATAATTTCTTGCCTAACGATCACCGCCACAACACCTAATGCTGCACCCAGTGCCAATGCGCCAACATCACCCATAAACACTTCTGCGGGATAGGCGTTAAACCATAAAAACCCCAAACCAGAACCGACAATACAGGCACAAAAAATCGCAACTTCTCCAGCGCCTTGGATATAAGGAATACCTAAGTATTCTGAGTAATCCACACGTCCTGATAAATACGCAAAAATGGCCAATGCACCAGCGACCATGACCGTTGGCAAAATAGCCAATCCATCCAGTCCATCCGTCAGATTGACCGCATTACTACTGCCCACAATCACCACATAGGCTAATACAATGAAAGCACCTGCACTCAGTGGCACAACCACATCTTTTAATACAGGCAAAATAAAGCTTGTTTCGGCAGCACTAGGCGCTGACATTTGTAAATAAACAGCAGCACTCAAGCCCACTACAGATTGCCAAAAATATTTTTCCTTTGGCAACAAACCATCGCTGTTGTCCTTTACGATTTTCCGCCAGTCATCCACCCAACCAACCGCACCAAATCCCAAGGTCGTCAACAGGACAACCCAAATATAGCGATTGCTCAAATCACCCCACAGCAGTGTAGCCACACTGATCGCCACTAAAATTAATGCGCCACCCATTGTTGGCGTACCCGCCTTAATCAAATGCGTTTGCGGACCATCACGACGCACCACTTGGCCTACTTTATAATCCGCTAACTTACGAATCATCTTAGGGCCGACCACAAATGAAATAATTAACGCCGTCATCGTGGCGAGAATCGCACGCAAGGTGATGTAATTAAATACCTGTAAATCGTGAAAGGTATTGGGCATTGTTTCTGCTAAGTATTCTGCTAACCACAACAACATTATTGTTTTTCCTTTTTTTGTTCTGTTGCTTTAATGGCATTCACAACGCGTTCCATCTTCATAAACCTAGAACCCTTCACCAATACGGTTACACCTGCGGAAAGCTCTTGTTTAATAGCGTCGATTAACGTTTCGATGGCCTCAAAGTGTTGCGCTTTTTCCCCAAATGCATCACTCATTGCCTGACTGAGCAGTCCAAAGGTATATAAATAATCAATCCGTTTAGCCTGAGCATATTCACCCAGCTGCGCATGCATTGCTTCAGCATCGTTACCGAGCTCACCCATATCACCCACAACTAATATTTTGATTGCCTCTTCATCGGCCAGCACATCGATCGCTGCCTGCATTGAGCTTGGGCTAGCATTGTAAGTATCATCAATCACGATCGCTTCATTCATTGCTGGCAATGTTTGTAAGCGACCAATCACGCCTGTAAAACGCACCAAACCAGCTTCAACTGCTGATAGTGGCAGGCCGATTGCAACTGTTACAGCACTGGCCGCCAAAGCATTTTTGGCGTTATGCAAGCCTCGGCTCTGCAATTGAAGCTGTACACTTTCACCCGTTTCTTGGTGACTAATATTCAAGCTACCGTCAGGCTCAACATCGCCTCGAACATCACAACCCTCATTCATGCCAAACGTCACGATTTTTTTACCATTGGCTAGGCCTTGCCACAGCGGATAGTAGTCATCATCACCATTGAGTACAGCTGTGCCGTCAGCCTTTAACCCCTCAATAATTTCGCCTTTTGCCTCTGCAATCGCTTGCAAACTACCCAACTCACCTAAATGCGTACTACCTGCGTTATTAATCAGCACGACATCTGGTTGAGCAATATTCGTCAAATATTGAATCTCACCCGTGTGGTTCATTCCCATCTCGATGACAGCATATTGATGCGAGTTGTTCATCTCTAGTAGCGTAAGCGGCATACCAATATGGTTATTCAAATTCCCTTTGGTCGCCAAAACGGCAGCTTGATCTTGAAGGTGACTCCCCAAAATCGCCGCCAGCATTTCTTTCACTGTTGTCTTGCCATTACTACCCGTAATCCCAATTAATGGCGCACTAAATTCCGCTCTCCAAGAAGCGGCCAATTCACCCAATGCATCGTAGGTATCATCCACCACCAGCGCGCGCGATAGCGCTTCATGCACATTTGCACTAGCATTGACCACCACACTCGCAGCACCTTGTTCCAAGGCGCCTTTCGCAAAAGCATGTCCGTCAAAACGATCGCCTTTTAGCGCGAAAAACAGTTGCTGCGCACCCACTTTACGACTATCCGTACTCACCGACTCAAACGTGGCATCTGGACCAATCATGGTTGCATTCATCATTTTGGCTGCAGTTGACAATTGCATCATGCCTGCACCTCTTGCAAACATTTCTCTGCGATATCCATATCGCTAAACGGCTGCCTGACACCTGCAATCTCTTGGTAGTTCTCATGCCCTTTGCCAGCAATCAATACCACATCGTTTGGTTTTGCTAAGCCCAATGCTTTTTTAATCGCCGCTTCACGATCTAGCTCAACCCAATATGCACCGCCATTCAGGCCCACTTCAATGTCTTGAATGATCGCCATCGGCGCTTCATCTCTAGGGTTATCTGACGTGACGATAACCAAGTCGGCCAGCTGTTGTGCCGCCTGCCCCATCAGTGAGCGCTTACCCACGTCGCGATTACCACCGCAGCCAAACACACACCAAAGTCTTGCACCATCAATGCAATGCTTTTGTAGGCTCTGCAAAACCGTCTCTAATGCCGCTGGCGAATGTGCATAATCCACGACGACCATTGGCTGCGCACCACCGCCTAGCTTTTGCATTCGTCCATCTACTGGCGTGATGCTTGATACCGCTTCTTGTATCTGCGCTGCAGTAAATCCGTGCTTGAGTAAGGTCGTAATCACAGCAAGCAAATTGACTGCATTAAAGTCACCAACAATATCTGCATTCACGCTAAAACGTTCATTACCATACGTCACTTGCATGGTTAATCCATTTTGGTCAAAGCGCAGACCTTCTGCACTCACATGCTCACTGTTTAATCCGCTTTGCAAACCATAAGTAATCACCGTGTTGCCATTATCAAGTAGCACTTGTGCGACTTCTCTGCCAAATGCATCATCTGTATTGATGATTGCGGCTTGCAAGCTATCCCATTCGAGCAACCTTCTTTTTGCAGCACCATAAGCGGCCATCGTTTGGTGATAGTCCAAATGATCACGGGTTAAATTAGTAAAGATTGCCCAGTCAAAAGCCACTCCTTGTACACGCTCTTGCACTAAGCCATGCGAAGACACCTCCATCGCCACAACTGCATATTTTTCGGCAACCAACTCTGCCATCATCGATTGCAAAACAATGGCATCGGGCGTGGTATTAATCGTAGGCTTCAATTGGCCAGGCATACCATAGCCAATCGTGCCCACTACCGCAGTTTTTTTCGTTAAAGCATTAAAACACTGCGCCAACCATTGTGTAACAGTCGTCTTACCATTCGTGCCAGTCACCCCAATCACATCACAAGTGTCGCTGGGGTTACCATAATATTCAGCAGCAATATGGCCAACTTGCTGTTTGAGCGCATGCACGCCTAAATGCGCGACTTGGGTCTGCTGCCAATCAAACACTTCACGCGTATTCTCTTCTTGTTCGTGAATCACACCTGTCGCACCTTTTTTAATCGCTTGCGCAATATAGTCCCGCCCATCCTGCACTTCACCGGGATACGCCACAAACAAGCCATCTTGTACAACAGCACGACTATCTGCACTAATGCCTTGATAGTCTTGATGAAGCATCGCCTTAACCTTATCCGCGAGCACGATGACCCCTTCTGCTCGTTTGTTTAGGTTTAGTAGATTGCTGTAGTGCAACAGATGGCTTTGTTGGCATATCAGGTGCAATATCCCTGTGCTTTAGTGTTTTAAGTACCACCTCACTAAACACTGGGCCAGCCACTTTACCGCCGTAGTGTTGTTTACCGGCAATATCTGGCTCTTGAATCATCACAGCCATAATAAACTTAGGATCAGAGGCAGGTGCCATCCCAACAAATGAGCTGATATATTTATCATGGTCATACTCGCCTTTCGAAATATCAAGTATGTAGGCTGTCCCTGTTTTACCAGCGACACTATAACCCTCGATACGCGCTTCAGGCGCAGTGCCCTCCTCGGTTACGACACTCTGTAATATCTGACGCATTTGGTTAGCGGTTTTTTTACTAAACACAGGCTTACCCACTGGGGCACGCTTGATACGCTTCAATGTAATAGGCAATAGTGTGCCTTCATTGGCGAAGACCGTATAAGCACGTGCTAGTTGTGGCAAAGTCACATCGACACCATGGCCGTAAGAATGCGCTGCAAGGTCAACAGGCGTCCACTGCTTATAATGATTCACACGCCCGTTTTTCTCTCCGGGAAATTGAATATTCGTTTTTTGCCCAAACTCCAATTCTTTGTATGCCTTCCACAAAGACTCTGCACCTAACTCAAACGCGATTTTGCTCGATCCAATATTGGAAGACTTCTGAATAACTTCTTTTACCGAGATCACACCATATTTCTTGTGATGGTCAGTGATCGTAAATTGACCAAACTTCAAATAACCTGGACTGGTATCTACCTTAGTCTCTGGGGTCACGAGCCCAAACTCTAATGCAGCTGCCACTGAAAAGCTTTTCATAGTTGACCCTGGGTCAAAAACTGCATTCATCGCAAAGTTTGAAAAGTCGCTTTCTACCTTAGGCCCTTTTACTGGGTCATAGCTAGGATAGACTGCAAGCGATAATATCTCACCAGTCTTAGCATCCAATACGATCGCAGCACCAGATTTAGCATGCGCTTTTTCATCCACCGCTTTTTGTAGCGCTTCATAAGTAATATGCTGAATTTTAGAATCAATCGATAACACCACGTCATTGCCATTCTGAGGTCTTGCGATCGCCTCAATATCTTCTAGCTTGATCTTGCCCGCGCTTCTAAACTTATGATAGCCATCCTGACCTTCTAATTGCGCATTAAACGAACGCTCTATACCCAAATATCCAGGTAAGCGATCAAGACGCCTGCCACTTTGTTTAGCCACTGCCAGCGCTTCTTGGCTCGGCTTCGCTTTGCCTTTTCTTCCGATCAAATGTCCACAGGCTTCATGACAAGTGTATTGGCGATAAGGTTTATCTACATAAAAAATGCCTGGTACACCTAATGCCTTCACTTGGTCAGCTAGTTGCTGGTTCACTTTTGTTCTGAGCACTAACTTACCTTTATTCTTTTTAAGCATCAGTTGCTCATGAATCTTTGTTTTGTCCAACGACAAAATCTCAATCGCCTGATCAAGCTTCCTCTCATAGGCTACCAATGCTTTGTTTGTTTTTTTTGCGCCAAGCTTTGCCTTATGTTTAAAAATAGCACGCGGGTTCGCTTCAAAATCGACCAGCATTTCTGAGGCTGCAAGACGGATACCTTTGCGGTCCAAAATCTTGCCGCGCATTGCAACCAGCCTTCTATTTGTCTCAAATTTACTTTTAACTTCTTTTTGTAATTTTGGGTTAGGTACTAATTGCGTATAGGCAGCCACCGCAAACAGCAAGGCAAAGCTCAACAAAATGCCTATCAAGAGCACCATTCTGCGCCACTTTGGTAGGGCTAGCGGTCGAGAGCTTTCTATCATTTTGCTTGTGCTTTTTCCTTATCTGTTAACAATGCTTGCGTAATTGATCCAACAGATTTTGCTTGCGCCTCAATCACCACCATTTGCAACTTGTCCTTAGCCAAGTTGCCAATATTGGCTAAATTCGTCATCTCGGAGTGATGGTTTTTTAATCGCTCATATTCACTCTTATATTTTTTTGCTTCTATTTGCGCTTTGTATAGCTGGTTTTGCAACACACGCATTTTAAATTGCGTCTGATTTACCCCAACCGCCAAAGCAATCAATACAAGCATCAAGACCACATTCAACTTCATGCATCTGTTCTCTGGGCTACGCGCATCACAGCACTTCTCGCCCTAACATTGGCCTTAATCGCTGCAGCACTTGGCTTGATCGCTTTTCCAATACGCTTTAATTTTGGCTGGGGTAAATCAGCTGCGCGTATAGGTAGACGCGATGGCAAATTATCCACTTCAGCTTGCGCGCGAATAAACTGCTTCACGATTCGGTCTTCCAATGAGTGAAAACTAATCACAACCAATCTTCCCTGCGCCACCAACAACTGCATCGCCTGAGGCAATACTAGCGATAACTCTTCAAGCTCTTGATTGACGTAAATCCGTAAAGCTTGAAATGTGCGCGTTGCTGGGTTCTGACCTGGCTCATGCCTCTTGACTGTCCCTGCCACGACCTTGGCAAGTTGGCCAGTAGTGGTGATGGCCTGCCCGTCATCGCGCTCCTTAATAATCGCCCTTGCAATCTGCTTAGCATACCGCTCTTCGCCATAATCTTTTATAACCCCCGTTATTTGTTGTTCACTAGCAACCGCCAAAAATTCTGCAGCAGTTTGCCCTCTACTTTGGTCCATACGCATATCCAATGGCGCATCAAACCGAAAACTAAACCCACGATCACCCTCATCGACTTGTGGTGATGAAATCCCAATATCGAGCAACACGCCATCCACTTGTGTTACCCCCAAGTCAGCCAACTTTTCCTTCAACTGCGCAAAAGCACTATGTACCAAAGTAAAGCGCTGATCTTGTATCGCTTGCCCCGCCTCTACGGCTGCCAAGTCACGATCAAATGCAATCAAACGACCCTCGCTACCTAGCGCAGACAATATTTTTTTGCTATGCCCACCTCGACCAAAGGTGCCATCGACATACACACCATTGGGTTTGATCGCCAAAGCCTCTACTGCTTCATCAAGTAAAACTGTCTCATGCAGCAAAGGCTCATTCATATTTTTTCCAAATTGTATTGTTTGGCCGCTTTGCAACGACCGCTTTACAACTTAAGGCTTCCCATTGCCTCTGCCACCGCATCAGCGTTTTCTCTTAAATCTTCAATCGACTCAGCATCTTCAGCGTTATAAGTCGCCTCATCCCAAATCTCATAACAACTACCACCACCAACAATCAATGCTTCTTTGCTTAAATTGGCTTTCTCACGCAACAAAGCCGAAGTCATGATCCGGCCAGAAACATCCAACTCCACCGACTGCGCAAAATTCAACAAACGCCGCTTTGCCCGACCGATACGTCGACTTGATCCTGACAAGGTATCCAGCTCAGCTTTTATTTCACGCCACATGGGCATGGGGTACAATACAAGGCAAGGCTCATACAAATGCATCGTCAGCACGGCACGTGATTCCCCTTCAGGAAAAACCTCCTTGCGACAATCGCTAGGCACAGTCACTCTGCCCTTAGCATCTAGCTTTAATTTTGATGAGCCTTGAAAATCGTCCATTATTTAAATATAAGCTTAAAATGTTCTAAAAATTAGTAAATTTGACACAAATTAGCACTTTTTGACACGTATCAAACATGATAGATAATTCCATTCGCGAATGCAAGCACTCGCGGGGCTTTCTTATGATTTCACTACATTTAATTTAATCCTTTAAAATCAAATGCTTAATAAATCTTAATGATGTTAAATATGAGAGAGTTGCAGGAAGCTTTTGAATTAAAATAACTTATGTGAATTAGTGTTATTTTGCTTATTTTTTAAGCAAACTGTTGAGAAAATGACAGGGTCAGTATTCACAAATTTTCAGCCCAAAATAGCCGTCAACACGGCTATTTACCCAGATCTCAAAAAATCATGAGCTAGGTGCACTGTCAAAAAAATGACACTTTAGGAGTATAAAAAGAAGTGTTGTGAGCAGTAAACTAATGAAAAAAATCTAAAAAAGCTAGCCGATAAGCCGGGTTCTGTAGCAAAAAAGCTGACAGTCATTCATCTAGGTGTGCAATTACTCACACACTCAAGCTATCTACCCGCTGGTAGCGCGAGCCACGCCTTATTAACCTAAAGTAAACTTCAAATTAAAATACCAGCCTATTTGATATTGCTGCAGATGGAGGTTACCGCGTTTCACCGTAACTAAATACGCTCGTCTCTGTGGCCCTATTCCTCGCCTCACGGCGGACGGCTGTTAGCCGCCATCCTGCTCTATGCAGCCCGGACTTTCCTCCCTCACAAAAATGTAACGGCGACTGTCTGGCTAACTTACGCGCATACTAACACACTCTAAAAAATGCTATAAACTCACAGCACGACAAACTAACGCACACATGCTAAATTCTGTTTTAATCACGAACAACTACAACGAAGACTCGATCCTATGCCCCTGCTGTTTCTCATAACATTCATCCTTGCCATCATTGCGCTCTGGTACTTACGTGATCATCTAGCAGCAAAACGAATCGAAAAGCTATTGAATACACCACTAGATACCGATGCTATCGCAACACTACAAAAACATGTCCCAATTTATACAAAACTGCCTCAAGAATTACGCCAAGAATTACACGGACATATCAATGTGTTTTTAGCGAATAAGCAATTTTATGGCAACCAAGGTGTGAACATAACGGATGAACTGCGCATGGTGATTGCTGGCAACGCGTGCTTGCTATTACTGCAGGGTACGCAAAGGCGTTTTACTGGGTTTTCATCGATAATTATCTATCCAGCTGCCTATGTCGCGGATGATATTAGACACGATGGTTTGGTCACGTCCGAAACAAAAAGTGTGCGGGCAGGCGAATCGTGGATGCGCGGCCCTGTCGTACTCTCTTGGGCAGATGTACTCAAAGGCTCTCACAATGCCGAAGATGGTAATAATGTGGTGATTCACGAGTTTGCTCATAAGCTTGATGAGCAAAGTGGGCACATGAACGGCTTACCAGTGCTTAATAACAAAGCGCATTACAAAGCATGGAGCAAGGTACTCAACGAAGAGTTTAACGCACTAAATACCCGTGCAAAAAAGCGTCATAACAAGGTACTAGATGCCTACGGCACCGTTTCACCCGCAGAGTTTTTTGCAGTAGCCAGTGAATCGTTTTTTGAAAAACCTGCGCTCATGCATGCAAAACTACCTGACTTATACCTTCAACTGCGCACTTTTTATAATATTGACCCCGCTTCGTGGGATTAGACATCCATTAAGTAAAAGACGTCGCAAGAATTAATACGACCAAGCGCTAACAGCACCCAGCCAATAAAGTAGGGCTCAAAGCAGACTTTTTATTCATGTTCATTCTCAATCGACTTAGGTAGAATCAAACCTTTAATCGCATTCGCTGCAGACTTAAGCAGCACAAGCGATATACCTCACCAACGCAAAAGACAGAGTAATGAAACACCTCTTTTGGCTGATCGAAAATGAACTTTGCGGTCGCCCCGGCCCAAACCACGAAAAATGGAAAGTCAAAGCACTGGCCAAATCAGGCATTGGCGCCATACTCTCGGTTAACTTCGCCCAATCAGTCGACACCGCTGCACTCAAAAAACACAACATCAACCATCAATGCATTCCCTTAGCGGCCAATGCGCCGCCCAAACCTGAAGAGCTAGCCCTTTGTCTAGAACGCCTACCGATCGCTTATGAATTTGTACAAGCTGAAATTGATGCTGGCAAAAAAGTGCTGGTACATTGCCGACATGGTAAAGACAGGACAGGGCTTTTTATGGCCTATTACCTTATGCGCCGCTATCACATCGGTGCCGACGAAGCCATTAGCAGAGTCAAACAGGTGCGGCCGATTGCATTCACTGCTGCGGGTTGGGATAGCTTTGCCCCTGAGGTATTGGCAAAGGTTAAACCCTACTACGACTCTTGACAAACTTAGCTCTGATGATTAATGAAGACGCTTGCAACCACCCACCAATAAACACATGACGCGCCTGACTCAGGCTCAACGCAGCACTATCCATATGCGCTTGAACACTTATCGTGGCTAGCCTAAGAGACCTTTGACTTTGCTAAATTGTAAGATAGTTACTTAGTCAGCAATTGATGCTACTCTAACCCTTAACAAAAATTTTCAATTCAATCAAATTACAAACATGTCTAAAAACGCAATCGCCTTTTTTACTGACCGAGCAATGCTGCCTGGACTACATGCAGCAATTACTAGCATGCTTGCAAGCAACCAAAAGCTTGAGGCTGATACTTTTATTTTTGCTAATGGACTTAATAAACAAGATGAAATGCTTATTAGTCAAACATGGGCGCACATGAACCCAGCAGGTCGGCTTCACATCAAAAATTTCAAGCCGCGCGCGCTTGGTGGAGGGCTTCATGGCAATGTAATGCCATATGGACGCTTGTATCTTGGAGAGCTATTACCCGATTACGATTGTTGTATTTATTTAGATTGTGACCTTATTATTAACACCTCTCTACAAACATTGCTAGATCAAATTTAAGATGACGACATGCTTGGAGCCGATTGCGCAGCGCGGCGTAGTAACGCGTTTGATAAGCAACTTTTTAACAAAGCTGGCTTAGACATGAACGGGCCTGCTTTTAATTCTGGAGTACTAGCTATTAACCTTAATAACTGGAGATCAAAAAACGCGCTGAAAACATTCAAAAAAGTGGAAGATCAGTACGGAGAACAGACCTCCTCCGCCGACCAAACAATACTTAACATTGCATTCCATGATCAAGTCTCTGCCTTTGGTTCCCAATATAACAACCCACTTTATTCAGACACAGCGCTACCAGAGTCGCTAGATGACTGTATTTACCACTTTGTGGGCTCGCCTAAGCCTTGGGATTTATTTGGCTCAACCCTCCACAACAACTACTCCATTTGGAAAAAATTCCACCAACAGTCCGCCATTGGCAACCAATCCACCCTACCGTATCTATCAATCAAACGAATCACCATGACATCCAAACAGTTACTAAGGGCCATCAAAAATAAATTCAAACATTAATACACCATCTTGCCATAACTAGTTAATCATAATGATACGTTCATTGGATAACCTTCAAAATCGCACGATTGGTTAATATGCCCCGCTTGATTTTAACTGCGGCGATAGGATGCCTTTGCACCCGATGTATTGGCAAAGGTTTAATTTTATTGCGACGCGCGATACACCTCACCCCATACACACAGCTGGTCTAAAATTGGATTGAGCTGATCAGCCAATTCCGTTGGTGAGTACTCCACCCTCGGGGGCACTTCTGGATACACTTTTCTAGTCACCAGTTTATTCGCCTCCAACTGCCGTAATTCATGCGTGAGCATTTTTTGTGTGATTTTAGGGATGTCTTTTTTCAGCTCGCCAAAGCGCATGGTTTTGCCGCGTAAATGGTACAAAACAATAATGGTCCACTTACCACCAATCACACTAATTGCCGTCGTAACAGGACAGTCAGCCATCCCATCACCACTATCAACAACGGCTGCTAAATTATTTTCTGGCTCTAAAGCCTTAGTTTGCGTCATTAGGCACCTTTTCGTAACTTAAACACTAAATCGTGCGTACTTGTTTTAGTAATCATACACCTCTATAGTTTATTAAGTATACCAAACTTACTTTTTATACTATTGAAGAGGATTACAATGGCATTCACTGATTTATTTAGCCCGACTAAATTTGGCCCACTGCAACTCCCCCACCGTGTTGTGATGGCACCACTCACTCGCTCACGCGCACAGCAGCCTGGCGATATTCCAACCGCACTCAACGCTGAATATTATAGTCAACGTGCTTCATCGGCCTTGATCATTACCGAAGCCACTTACGTTAGTCCGCAAGCCAAAGGTTATGCCTTTACCCCAGGCATTTGCACAGCCGAACAAATTGAAGGTTGGAAATTAGTCACAGACGCGGTGCATGAAGCAGGCGGTCGCATTTATCTACAAATCTGGCATGTAGGTCGCGTATCACACACATCCTTGCAACCTGACAACACCTTACCTGTTGCCCCCTCTGCGATCAAAGTAGGCGAAGGCCAAGCCTTTACCGAACAAGGCCTTGTCGATTTTGAGACTCCAAGAGCATTAAAAACCGATGAAATCGCAGCCATTGTTGCTGACTTCAAACAAGGGGCCATTAATGCAAAAGTAGCAGGTTTTGATGGCATCGAGATTCACGCAGCCAATGGCTATTTGATTGAGCAGTTTTTAAAAGACGGCACTAACAAACGTGACGACCAATATGGCGGCAGTATCGAAAATCGTTGCCGCTTTGCACTAGAAATTGTCGAGGCAGTTACGCAAGTTTGGTCTGGTGATCAAGTCGGCATTCGCATCTCGCCCACCAACAAATTCAACGACATGTCTGACTCAGACCCAGCACCACTGTATCAATATTTAGTCGATGCCTTAAACAACTATAATCTGGCCTACCTACATATGGTTGAACGCTTACCTTGGCTTGAGGAAGAGGCCTTTGACTTTGCCAAACTGCGGGAAAGCTTTAATGGCGCCTATATGGCAAACGGTGGTTACTTGGCCGAAACAGCAAATGAAAAAATTGCCAGCGGGCAAGCCGACCTGATTTCATTTGGCTCACCATATATCTCCAACCCAGACTTACCTGAGCGTTTGGAAAAAGGTATCGATTTAGCCGAGCCAGATCAAGAAACCTATTACGGCGGCGGTGAAAAAGGCTATACCGATTATCCACGTGCAGAGGGTTAATTCATATAAACCTCAAGTCTTACCTTTATTTTTCTAAATAAAGAAATCCCATTTTCTGTTGACCAGCAAGTGGGATTTTTTAATGTCCACCACCTATGCCAGCTATAGTGATCAAAGATTTCTGACCAGATTGATTTCTAAACTTTGTACAAAATACACAGTACAATAACCACTGCCAAAACAATAGAGTTCACGATTGAAAAACAACGCCGCCACTCTAAAGCGCACCATCAGCCTACCCATGCTCACACTTTATGGGCTCGGCACTATTCTGGGCGCAGGTATTTATGTACTCATAGGCAAAGTTGCGCTCTACGCAGGGCTTTACGCACCGATTGCATTTATATTGGCGGCACTGCTTGCGGGCTTAAGCGGTTATAGCTATGCAGCACTCAGCTCGCGCCACCCCAAGAGCGCTGGTGAAGCCGTCTATGTACAAGAAGCCTTTGGCATGACTTGGCTCTCAACCATTGTCGGCTGGATGGTCGTGCTAACAGGCGTAGTCAGTGCTGCAACCATTACCAATGGCTTTGTCGGCTACCTACAAGTGTTTGTTGAAATCACTGATTTTTGGGCGATTACCCTACTATTGTTATCAATGACTGCTCTCGCGATCTGGGGTGTGGGCGAGTCGGTGATGGTAACAGCAGTCACCACCATTTTAGGCCTTATTGGCTTACTGCTAATTTTGGTCTTTAGCGTGCCTGCTTTTATCACCCTGCCTGAACGATTGCCAACATTAATACCAACCTTCGAAGGCGACATCTGGTTTGGTATATTATTGGGCGCATTTCTAGCCTTCTATGCGTTTATCGGCTTTGAAGACATGGTTAATATGGCTGAAGAAGTCAAAACACCAGAAACAACCTTACCCAAGGCCATTCTGGCTGCTATTGTAATCAGCAGCTTGCTATATTACTTAATCGCACTGGCTGCAATCTTGCAATTACCCATA
Organism: uncultured Methylophilaceae bacterium; assembly: GCA_964496895.1. GTDB lineage: Bacteria > Pseudomonadota > Gammaproteobacteria > Burkholderiales > Methylophilaceae > Methylotenera. The sequence continues at coordinate 19,269 of CAZCBF010000023.1, forward strand.
GATCAACTAGCCGTTAGCAAAGCACCAATGGCCGATATTATGAACAAACACAGCCAGCAAGCAGCCTGGTTTATCAGCCTGATCAGCCTTGCTGCTGTAGTGAATGGCGCACTCGTGCAGATCATCATGGGCGCACGTGTGTTGTATGGCATGGGCAAGCAATCACTTGCACCACATTGGTTAGCGACCATTCACTCCAAACGTCAAACACCCTATATCGCGACTCTTTTAATCGGTTTGGTCGTATGGGTGCTGGCGACCAGTTTAGACCTGACGACACTGGCAAAAATAACCAGCTTCATCATTCTGGTCGTCTTTTTACTGGTCAACATCTCACTGATTCGCTTGATGCGCAAAGAAACAACCATACCAAGCAATGCCATGGCAGTGCAAAGCTGGATACCCTATTTTGCAGCGATGATGTGCTTGTTATTTTTAGGTGTGCAGATTTATCAGATGATCAATGGTGCTCTAGTCGCGGGACACTAAGCGCTTAGAGAGAGGCATTGCTTTAGCAGAGCCACCTATTAAGGCGTCAATAAAAAAGGTTATACCGATTATCCAAGTGCAGAAGGTTAGAATAAATAAGAGTACGGTGGGCTAGCTTACTTAATACGCCGTATCGAACTACCCCTACTAAAAATTGCGTTTCAAATCCATCCCACTATACAAATGCGCCACTTCTGACGCATAACCATTAAACAGTTTAGTTTTCACCCGCTTGGCAAACAGCCCCGCGCCAATGGGTTTTTCGGTTGATTGATTCCAGCGTGGGTGCGCAAGCTCAGGATTCACATTCGCATAAAAGCCATATTGCTTCAATATCGCTTTGCTCCAAGTCGTTTGCGGCATTTCCTCGACAAAGCGGATTTTAACAATCGCTTTAGCGCCTTTAAAACCATATTTCCACGGCACAACTAATCTTACGGGTGCGCCATTTTGACTAGGTAACAACTCACCATACAAACCCACTGCCAAAAGCGTTAACGGATGCATGGCCTCATCCATGCGCAAGCCTTCGGTATACGGCCAATCAAGTATTGGAAACTTCACACCCGGCATACTTTCAGGATCATTCGCCGAGATAAATTCTATAAACTTGGCATTGCCTGTCGGCTGCGCCCATTTCACCAAGGCAGATAATGGCAGCCCAACCCAAGGCACAACCATCGACCAAGCCTCTACACAGCGATGCCGATACATCCGCTCTTCCAACGGCGCTAAGCGCATCAAGTCTTCAATGCTAATCGTTTTAGGCTGCTTCACCGCGCCTTCAATCTCAATTGCCCAAGGGTGTGGTTGAAAGGCTTGTGCATTTTGGTGCGGGTCCGCTTTATCCGAGCCAAACTCGTAATAATTATTATAGGTGGTGATGTGCTTGTAGGATGTTGGACTTAGATCATCGCCATAGTGCGTTTTTACCACACCATTGATTGTGTGACGGAGGTTAAAGCGTGCTTG
>CAZCBF010000024.1:0-20553 GCA_964496895.1 uncultured Methylophilaceae bacterium
TATATCCGATTAAATATCGTTTTACCACACCGTGGACGGTTAAAGCCGGTGGGGTTGGAGAAGGGATGGTCGTAACGGCTTATGCACTATTTGCATTAGCACTGTATACGCAGTGGCATCAAATACTCTGGCAGCAGATCATCCAATGGTTGAAGTAATTGTTGCTCAGCTTAGGACAAAGTGTTCATACTATTGAGTGTTACATGGCAGTAGTAAGGAAAGCCTTAGTCAAGATATATCGTTTTTCTGACAAAAAAGATAGCTGAATAACCTACTTTAAACAGCTGTCGTTGATATTCAATGTGATGTTGATTCTCTAGAATATTCTTTTTATAACAACTATCTTTAGGCCTAGGTCGACCCGTAGCCATCATGTTTAAGCCTCTTTATATCGTCTGGAACGACGAATTTAATACCCAAGTACCCATTATTAATGAGCAGCACCGTGCCATTGCCAGTACTATTAATACGCTCTACTACTTTATTCAAGAGGGTTTTGAGGTGGAGGACCTTGCACCCACACTCAACATCATTAGCACGTATGTTGAATTTCATGCGCGTACCGAAGAAGGCATGCTGCACAAAACCGAGTGCGAATCGATTGATGATCCTTACGAGTCTTTTCGTGTGTTTCAGATGGCGTTTAAGCGTGCTAGACAAGAGGCGGAAGACTATAAGGACTCAATGATCTTGCTCAATTTTTTACGAAAATGGTGGTACGAACATTTAAACGTCGAACATTTAGCTTTCAAAGTATTTTACGAAGAGACTTTATAACGTGCTTTTCACACAAAAAAAGTGCCATTGATTCACAATCAATGACACTTTTGTAGCTGTTTGCAGATTAAACCTGCTTATCGGTAGGTTTTACTCAATACCTAACAATTCAACCTCAAAAATTAAAGTAGCATCTGGGCCAATCACTGGACCACTACCATTTGGGCCGTAGGCCAAGTCTGAAGGGATTGCTAATTCAAACTTATCACCCACCTTCATCAGTTGTAATGCTTCTACCCAACCAGGGATCACACCAGTGACAGGAAATACAATCGGCTCGCCACGGTCGTAAGAACTATCAAACACTGTGCCATCAGTTAAAGTACCCTTGTAATGCACTTTCACTTGATCATCAGCCGTTGGTTGTGCACCATCGCCAGCAGTCAGTACTTTATATTGCAAACCAGATGCTGTTGTTGTTACGCCTTCTTTATTCGCATTGTCTGCTAGGTAAGCCTCACCTGCAGCTTTGTTTTGTGTGGCACTTTCAGCCTGTTTTGATTGGCTCAGCGCTTGCATCTCTTGAATCGTTGCTTGCTTATCTTCATCGGATAAACTCGAAGCCTTACCTGCGAGTACGTCTGATACTGCCATGACTAATGCATCAGTATCGAGTTCAATACCATCATTTTTTAATTGTGTTGCCATGTTTTCACCCACAATATAACTCAGGCGTTGATTTAAAGTTTCCAGTGACTTTGTGTCTTTTGTCATGATGTTATTAGCTTTCCTAATAGAGTAAATAATTCAACAAACCAGCATGATATACCTATTTTGGTTGAGGTGCGCTATTTCTACTGATTTGCAGAAACTAACAACTGATAACTGCTGGTAAAACGCGATTGCGATGCGAGTGACATGATGCCAGGCTTGGTCAGCAGGTCACCCTCTGTTGTCGGGGTGTCATCGTAGCTATACCAAGGCTCAAAGCAAACAAAGGCTGCGTTAGGTTTGGCCCAAAGGCCAAAGTGTGGTGTGTTGCCTTTATCCATCGTGAGCCGGTGTCCAGTCTTGAGGTGGTTTAAATGTATTTTTTCAGATTGGATATTTTTAAAAATCAGCGCATCATCATTAAATAAATGCGCAGTAATGGGGATCACTTTTTCGTGCTTTAAATAAGCTTTGATCGGATTTTCACTGAGTAAATTATCCTTGAGCTGATAGCAATCCAAGCTTTCGTATTGGTCAAATTCAATCTGATAATCAGCTAGGCTTGAATGATCCAAATCCAGCCGTAATGCAGGATGAGAGCCTAGTGTGAAATACATGGTTTCTTTTCCTAGGTTATAAACCTCATAGCGCACGGTTAAGCCTGTTGCCTGCAGCGTAAACCCAACAACGAGTTTGAACTCAAAAGGATAATGCAGCCTTGTTTGCGCATTGGCAGATAAGCTGAGTGTGAGATGGCTAGCAGAGTGTGTTTCTAGCTCAAAAGTCGCGTGGCGGGCAAACCCATGCTTATCGAGTTGATAGCGTTTGTTTTTATACTGGTATTCACCATTTTTAAGGCGGCCAACGATGGGAAATAAAATAGGCGCACTGCCCGACCAAATATCAACATCGCCTTGCCAGATGTATTCTTCACGCCCGAGTGTTAATGACTTCAGCTCAGCACCGAGGCTGCTCACTTGCGCCGAAAATTGATGGTTTGAAAGGGTATATCGCATGTGGGTAGCATAATCTAAAACGAGGAAAGGCGACACTGAAAGCCGGTTGCTGGTGGGGGTAAAGGTACTAGTAGGCCATCATCATACATTCATAGGCAATGATTATTGTTAGCTTTTACTCAAGAGACAAGGAGGAAGTAATGAAAATTAAAACATTTGCCTTAAGCCTTACACTAGCCTTAATGGGTAGCCATATTGCTAGCGCACATGAATATGATGAAGCAAAACTATCACTAGAAGTGATTGGTCAACAACAAACAGGCGTCTTTGATGAGGGCGCAGCTGAAATCGTTGCCTATTCCTTAAGAACTCAGCGTGTCTTTAAAGTGAATGCTAATTCTGCGACAGTAGAAGCACTTGATGTGAGTAATCCTGCAAACCCTACAGTGGCTGGTACGATCGATGCCTCACAGTTTGGCAAAAGTGCCAATAGTATCGCGACTTACTACAACTGGGTGGCCGTAGCGATTGAAGCTGAAAACAAACAAGCCAATGGTACGGTTGTGGTCTACAACGCTAAAACATTATCGGTATTAAAAACGTTTGAAGTGGGCGCTTTGCCAGATATGCTTAAATTTACGCCCAATGGTAAATACTTACTCGTTGCGAATGAAGGTGAGCCAAACGATGACTATACCGTTGACCCAGAAGGTTCAATCAGTGTGATCAATTTAGCGGATGGCCTTGAGCGTGCAACAGTGAGCACCGCTGATTTTAATCGCTTTGATCAACGTAAGCGCAGATTAGTGCGCAGAGGCGTACGTATTTTTGGCCCTAATGCCAGTGTTTCACAAGACTTAGAGCCTGAATATATTGCGATTGGCCCAAAATCAAAACGCGCTTGGGTAAGCTTGCAAGAAGCAAACACACTCGCTGTTGTTGATATTGAAGCGGCTGAAGTGGTGAAATTGTTACCATTAGGCACCAAAAATCATGCGGCTTATGGTTTTGAGTTTGATGCATCAAACAAAGATGATGCGATCAATATTACCAACTGGCCAACCAAAGGCATGTATATGCCAGATTCTATTGAGAGCTATACTTTTGATGGTAAGCCTTACATTATCACTGCTAATGAGGGTGATAGCCGTGACTATGATGGCTATAGCGAAGAAACGCGCGTCAAAGATCTAACGCTAGACCCAGAAGCATTCCCTAATGCCGATGAGTTGCAAGCCGATGAGAACCTAGGCCGTTTAAAAACGACAACGGTTAATGGCGATATTGACGGCGATGGTGACTTTGATGAAATTTATAGCTATGGTGCACGCTCATTCTCAATCTGGAGTGCTAATGGTCAATTAGTGTTTGATTCAGGGGCTGACTTTGAAAAAATCACGGCCATGGCTGATCCTGATAACTTCAATAGCACCAACGACGAAAACGATTCGTTTGATAACCGCTCTGATGACAAAGGCCCTGAACCAGAAGGCTTGGCGATTGGTAACATTGATGGCCACACTTATGCCTTTATCGGCCTAGAGCGTGTGGGTGGCATCATGGTATATGACATTACTAACCCTTACCATGTTGAGTATGTGAACTACATCAATAATCGTAATTTTACTGTTGATGCACAGCTTGAAGATGGGTCAACCCATCCAGAAGTAGGTGATTTAGCGCCAGAAGATTTGGTGTTTGTGCCTGCAGGCCGCAGTCCAAGTGGTGAACCATTATTGGTAGTGGGTAATGAAGTGAGTGGTACGACCACGATTTATCAAGTCAATGTAAACTACTAATGATTCTCTTGAGCGTAAAAAAAGCGGCCGTAAGGCCGCTTTTTTGTGTGGTATACCTATGATTGCAGCTAAGCCGATCAGTCGGTACATAGGTGGTTTAGTCATTAGCCAAAAATAGATTTCGCACGGCTAGACATAATCTTTGCACAGCAAAAGAAACATTTAGCAAAATTACCATCCGCATGTTTAAAGCGTTTTTTGAGTGGCTTTTTCACTTCCCAAGTACCTTTGTAGCCATTGGGGAAAATCACCAAATCACCCGCTTTAAATTGCGTAGCCGGGCCACCATCTTCTGGTGTAATCTCGCATTCACCTTCTAAAATCAGCGCATGTTCTGTGGTCACAAACGCCCAAGGAAATGTTGAGACTTCTTTTTCCCATGTAGGCCAATGTTGAGTACCCATTGCTTTTAGTTCAGCCTCTGTTGGCTGTGTGACGCTAATTGTTTTCATCGTGATGTCCTAGTGATCATTAAATACAAAAAAGTGACCTGCATTATACCTAGCTTGCGCGTATTTGTTCTTTTCTTACCAATAGGCTTGAAGAATCGCTGCAATATCCACTAAACAAGCGGTTATACTAGCAGTTTAACTGTTTAGTCTGACCTGATTGGAGTGAGATGGAGAGTCAAAAGCAAAATTTAACCGTCAGCATAGGGCAATACAGCAGTGCGGGCATCAAACCCGTCAATCAGGATTTTTATGGTGCGGTGATCCCTGAGCCACCATTGTTGACGACCAAGGGCATTGCAGTGGCGATTGCAGATGGTTTTAGCACCAGCCAAGTCAGCCAGACCGCGAGTGAGGTGGCTGTACGTTACTACTTAAGAGACTACTACAGTACTGCCGATCATTGGTCAGTGAAAGAGTCTGCGACACGCGTGCTGACTGCTGCCAACAAGTGGCTCTATGCTCAGATGAAAGGCGTCACAGATCACTACAACCGTGACAAAGGTTTTGTCTGTACCTTTAGTGGCATGGTGTTTAAATCCAATACTGGACATTTGTTTCACAGTGGTGATTCCAGAGTGTATCGCATGGTGGGTAAATCACTAGAGCAGCTTACCCAAGACCACAGTCATATTGCGGATGATGGTTATAGTTATCTCACCCGTGCGATGGGTCGAGAAGATTTTATCGAGTTTGATTACAAGAACTTTACCCTGTCAGCAGGGGATATCTTTATACTGACTACTGATGGTGTCTATGAGTTTTTAAATAAGGCTGAAGTTGTTGAGACCATTCATCAACAACTTCACGATCTTAATCAAGCGGCCAAAACATTGGTCGATGCTGCCATCGCGGCAGGTAGTGATGACAACCTCACTTTGCAAATCATCAAAATTGATGCGTTGCCTAGTCAAGGCTTTGATGAGTTACGTCAATTAGCCGTCAGTTTGCCCAAGGTAGAGACACTTGATTTGGGTATGGAATTTGATGGTTATGAGGTCTTAAGCGTGATTTACCGTAGTGACCGTAGTCAGGTTTATCTGGCTAAGGATCTGAATAATCAACAAGAAGTCGTACTCAAGCTTCCTGCGCCAGAGTTGATCGACAATGAAGACTATGTAGAAAACTTCTTATTAGAAGATTGGATAGCGCAACGCATAGACAACAAATATGTGCTCAAAGCGGTTACGCAAAGCCGCCAAAGGCAGTATTTATACACGGTGACGGAATATATCAAAGGCATAAGCTTGCGGCAGTGGAGTAAGCAAAACTCTTCCCCAGATTTTCATACGGTCAGAAACATCATCGAGCAAATTGCCAAGGGCTTGCAAGCCTTCCATCGGCAAGACATGGTGCATCAAGATATCAGACCAGAAAACATCATGGTTGAACAGTCAGGGTTTATCAAAATCATCGATTTTGGCGCAACCAAAGTGGCAGGTATATCAGAAATACATCCCAAAAATGAAGGCTTGGTAGGTACTTTAGAGTTCTCTGCACCTGAATACTTTATTGGCGAATTAGGCACGCGCCGCTCTGATATTTATGCTTTAGCGGCCATTGCTTACAATCTTTTCTCTGGAAAACTACCTTATGGAGATGCACTTGGCGGCACGCAAAATAAAAAACAGCAGAGTCGCTTGAGCTATCATTCTTTATTAAAAGACCATGCGGATAATGTGCCAGAGTGGGTGGATTATGCGATTGAGCGTGCCACGTCGATTGACCCTTTAAGACGCTACGATGAAGTCTCAGAATTTATCTATGATTTAAGGCATCCCAGCAAAAAATACTTCGCAAAAGAGAAAAAACCATTGATGGAAAAAAATCCAGCATTGTTATGGCAGATAGCCACAGCGATACTTTTTGTGATTGTGATGATACAGAGTTTGGGTGTTTTTTAGACTGTTAGAACCTGCCAGATTATATGGCGCTTTCATACTGGTGTTGGAATCATGTGAGCGGTTATGATTTGTTAGCTAAGGATAATAATTGTTTATAGAGAATCACTTATTATCCAAAGTTAATCCTGTTTAAAGCTCAACTTTTCGTTATAATCAACATTCAGTTTGTGATTGACTGGAAAGCTTTATGCAATCAATTTATGACCAGTTGAAATCTAGGCAGCCCAAAATACAGCTGACTTATGTCTTGATCGCGGTCAATGTCATTGTGTTTGCTGTCATGCTCACACAAGGTGCAGGCTTTTGGCATACCTCTAATGCCGTGCCTTTAGCCTGGGGGGCAAACTTTGCACCGGCCACGCAAGATGGCCAGTGGTGGCGTATTGGCGCTGCGATGTTCATTCATTTTGGCATTATCCATATTAGTCTCAATTGCTTTGCCTTATGGGATGTTGGCCAAATGGTGGAAAGGATGTATGGGCCGCTAAGGTTGCTCGGCATTTACATCATTGCAGGCTTATTTGGCAATATCTTGTCCTTAGATATACAAGGTAATAGCGCCGTTTCTGGTGGTGCATCTGGCGCGATTTTTGGATTATACGGTGCTTTGTTGATCTTTCTCTGGCGTGAACGAGACTACCTTAACCCCAAAGAATTTAAATGGCTATTTGGCGGGGTGGTTATTTTTTCAATCCTCACAATTGGTCTGGGCTTTATCATTCCCGGCATTGATAACGCGGCACATATTGGTGGTTTTGTTGCGGGTTTGATTGGGGGCGTTGTCTTTGCCAAACCCATCAATGCCAGAACAATGCCTATGCGATTTTCAATCGGTGCATTTGCCAGTGTATTCATGGTATCAGTACTACTGCTTACAAATTTGCCTGCGCCCAAATACAAATGGAGTGATGAGCTGCTACTGCAAGATGTTATTGGTGATGTCACCTTTCAAAATCAGGAGATTAACCGTAATTGGCTGGCATTAATTCATCAAAGTAAAAAAGGTGATCAATCATTTGAGGCGCTCGCAGGCAAGGTCGACACACTGATTTCCAAACCCTATGAGGACAGTTTTGAAAGACTCTCACAGTTGCCTCAAAATCCAGACTTACCCTCATCAGAGGCCTTAAACTTTTGGTTAAATTTAACTCAGAAAGAGAAGAAAAAATCCGAAGCCTTAGCGGCAGGTTTGAGAAGTCGTCACTAAATATCTGATGCCATCACAGTGGTCACTAAAGATATCGAAATATATTTAAACACTTAAATACTCAAGCGCTTATAATAGCGACAGTGATGCACTCCTAAATTGAGTCTATTTATTCTTTTATTCAGTTAAATTAATAATTTAAAATGGTTCTTTGATGAGAGACTCATGAAAAAATTGATTAATACAACTATTGGAAGAGATTAAATATGAACAAAGGTATCGTAAAGTGGTTTAATTCAGAAAAAGGCTTTGGTTTCATCATGCCTGAAGATGGCTCTAAAGATTTGTTTGTTCACCACTCACAAATCAAAGGTGCCAATGGCTATGCAACACTAGCTGATGGCCAAGCCGTAGAGTATGAACTAGGCAGCGGACCTAAAGGCCCATGCGCAAATAACGTAGTGGCAGTATAAAAAAAGCGGCTTTTAAGCCGCTTTTTTATTACACATTTGTTAGCATTAGGTGAGGCAACAGGAGCTTGCCTCACCTAATGCTTAATCATAAAAAGCTAACACTATTGATCACAACAACCTGACTCTTTACAACAGTCGGCGCAGTTACAAAATTCAGCGCAGTTACATTGTTCTGTACCACAGCAGCATTTTTCTGCTTCTTTTGTTTCTTCACAACATTCACACTTTTCACTCATGGTTACTCTCCTAATCAATTAATTAACGATCAATCTTTGGCACAGCATGCCCATTGATTCTCAAAACAATCCAACAGCTCACACGCTAAGTGCGTATGATTATCAGCACCGCAGGAAGCTGAAAACTTCTCAAGCGCAGCAAGTGCAGCGTTTAAATCAGCAATTTTTTGCTTAATCTCAGCCATCTTGGCTTGCGACTTACGCTTGACCAATTCTCTTGACTCTCCACAGCAATGGTCATACAGCAGAAACTCTTTAATTTCTTCTAAGGTAAATCCAATTTCCTGCAACTTCTTCACTAAACGGATGCGTTTAACATCATCATCTGAATAATGGCGAAAACCACCAGTTTTAGGCGGCTGGATAATAATCCCTTTGCGCTCATAAAACCGAACCGTTTCCACACCAACATTAGCTTCTTTCGCTAATACGCCGATGGTTAATGCTGACTTATTATTCACTGACATAAACTATACTAAACTCCGTACCACTATACGGAGTCAAGCGTTAAATACTTTTTTTGATTGAATTAAGGCGTAGTACCACTTATATCGGGTATTTTTACTGATACTTTATTGGATTGTGCTCACAAGATGCGCGAGTGTGGCGATGCATTTGGACTTTAGCTATGCTATTTATTTAAGCGAGCGAGTGTGCCTCGTGAGTAAAAATCCACCGATACATTGGCACACGAAGCCTGACCCTATGTGCTCAATGTTCTACACCACATTACAAGCAAACTTGATCTAAGGTTTGTACAAATTAATGTAGTGACTAGCAGCAGCCATTGCCGGAGCAGCATTCTTTTTCTGCATCATCTTGCGCTGAGCTGAGTTTTTGAATTTCCTCGACAACTTTTTCCTTGTCTTCGAAAGACAAAGCCGGCTCATTACCAGCAAGCACATCGTTAACGCCTAGTGTTAGCGCCTCGGTATCAATTTCAAGCCCATCTGCTTTGAGTTGATTTGCCATATTTTCACCCACAATATAGCTTAAACGTTGGGTTAAAGTGTCTAGTGTTGCCATGCGATGTTTCCTTAATGATAGCGTTGTAATATTGAGTGATACTTTTGTTTAACGCTGAAATTATACGCGAACTGTGTCTTGCATCAGTGATTTAAGGTGCATAACCGATGAAATACGATACCCTGCGCGAGCTGACTAAGCGACTAGAATTGATATAGATTAACAATTAGCCCTGCCTAACTCTGTTATATTTAGCCAAGGCTAGTGTTTAATAGGCCTTTTTTTTGAGAGATTCATGACAATTATATAGGGAAGTTTATGCACGTTTCATTTGAAGAAGCACAACAAATTATCGATAGCGCAGTGAAAAAATCTAAAGAGATCGGCGTTAAAATGTGTATTGCAGTACTAGACTCAGGCGGCAATATCAAAGCCTTTGCACGCATGGATGACGCTTGGGTGGGTAGTAGCGACATTGCGATTAAAAAAGCTAAAACGGCATGCTATTTTGCGATGCCATCAGGAGAGATTGGTAAATTGTCTGTGCCTGGTCAGCCTTTATACGGCATTGAGCATTCAAATGAAGGTTTGATCAGCTTTCCTGGCGGTGTGCCAATTGTCGACAAAGAAGGCATTTTGATTGGTGCGGTTGGCGTTAGTGGGGATACGGTAGAAAATGATCACATCGTTGCCGTAGCAGGTGCTACGCGTTGTGGTGAATGCGATATGCCTAAGCACCCATGGAGAACTTAGTCACATAAGCTTCAAACAGATTGAACTGCAGCCTAAAATAGAGAGTGTCTAATGATGCCTCTCTATTTTAGGCTTTTTTATGGCAAAAACTATCGCAAGCACGATGCAATGCTGTTAGTTTTCGCACTACTCAATTAATGGTCAATCACGACTTTTCCCATACCTAAACCACTTTTAAGCCGAGCATGTGCTTGGTCAACTGCTTCAAGTGTGTATTGATTTTGATCCAGTACCGGTTTTAGTGCGCCAGAGTTTGCAACTTTAGCCACCTCAGTCAAGATTTCGGCATGCTCTTCTCGTTTAACATTGTGCAGCATAGGAATCAGCATAAAGACCACGTGTAAGGAGAGGCCTTTAAAGTGTGCCATGGATAAGTCTAGCTCACACATAGACACTGTTGAAGCCACATGGCCATTCAATGCTGCCCCTTCAAATGAGTTAGCCATATTGGCACCACCCACTGAGTCAAACACCACATCAAATCCAAGACCGTTAGTATGATTGGTGACATATTGTTCTACGGTTTCGGTTTTGTAGTTGATGGGAGTGGCGCCTAATTGTTTAATGAGTGCCAGTTGTTTATCGCCACCGCCAGTGGCAAATACCTCCGCACCAAAATGTTTTGCGAGTTGTAAGGCAATATGACCAACACCGCCTGATCCACCGTGAACGAGTACTTTTTGGCCTGGCTTAACACCGGCACGCACTAAACCTTCGTAAGCAGTAATCGCGACCAAAGGTAAAGCCGCCGCTTCACGCATGCTGAGATTTTTGGGTTTGTGTGCAATCAGCTTGCTATCTGCGGCGATATACTCAGTGAGTGTGCCTGGTAAGTCTGCTAAGCCGCCTGCACAACCATACACCGCATCACCAACCCTATAATCGGTAACACCTTCACCAATGGCTTCAATCGTGCCAGCAAAATCCATCCCTAGCAGCGCGGGAGTATCAGGTGATAATGGTAGTGCTTTACCCGCTTCTTTGATCTTAATATCAACCGTGTTTACACTAGAGGCCATAATCTTCACCAGCACATGGCCTGTTTTCACTGTCGGTTTATCTATGTCAGTTACTTCAAAAACAGCATCCTCACCATATTGATTTAATAGCATCGCTTTCACTTTGTCTTCTCCTACGGGGTATTTATCATTGGTAGATAAAGCTGATAATATAATACATGCACATATATGGTAAGTACGTACAAAAATGATAGGTAGTATCTAAAAGTATACTAATGGAGGGAAGACAATGGCGCATGAAAAATACGACTGCAATGAAGGATGCCCTGTTGAAGCCGCATTATCTGTGATCGGCGGCAAGTGGAAGGGCGTGATCTTATACCACTTGCTGGAAGAGACGATCCGCTTTAACGAACTAAGAAGACTAATGCCTAGCGTGACTCAACGAATGCTCACTAAGCAATTGCGTGAATTAGAAGCCGGTGACATCATTTTACGAACAGTCTATGCAGAAGTCCCGCCTAAAGTAGAGTACTCAATGACTGAGTACGGTAAAACATTAGCACCGTTGATAACATCCTTGCAGAAGTGGGGTTCTGCGCACTTAAAACGTCACAATTAAGCTTGTATTTTAAGCTTACGAATCTCTGTTAACCACATAGTCCCATCAGTCTGCAATACTCATCCATGTGTGAGTCGATAAAGCGCTTGATTGTATTAATGCGCGTTTGATAGCACTTTTGAATACAGCTTGCATCATCTCGGCATTGTTTACGATGCATTAAAAAATCAGCTTGCGCATCTTTAACTGCACCCTTAGCCCCCATCATCATGGGTATTTTTAACTGTACTGCATACAAAGTTGCCATTTCAGTGTCTAAGTCAGATAAGTGTTGCTTATTGCATACGGTTAATTCGTCATCAGTTTTCGCTTGCTTACAATCAAAGCTAGCTGCCTGCACAGTACCGACCGTGAAGAATAATAGTAAGTAAAGCATATGGTGAAAAGTCATGATTGCAGGCTCTCGAGTGAAAAAGTAAATGGAATTGATATTAAGCAAATAGGTAGTGACATTATGGTTTATACACAGGCGGCATTTCTTTTGCCCATACCATCTTAAAGGTATCGCTTTTGCGTGCGATCACCGCTTCTAAAATCGCTTCATCTACCATGCCATTGATTTGGTAAACCAGCTTGCCAGCAGGGTTATAAAAAAATGAAATGGGTACCATTGCAATCGGTTTGCCGAGTACTTGCTCTGCCAAAGGCTGGTCAACTAATAGCAGGGGAAACTCAACCAGATAGTCTTCTTTAAACTGAGCCACACGGGCTGCGTCTGGCGTGGCGAAGTCGTGTAATCGGGTTGTTAAGCCAAGCACAATTGCATCTTTAGGTGCGCCTTTATCTAAATAATGACGCGCATAAAACGCATCTAGATCAAATAACTCATGTACGCAATATGGGCATCTTGTGGCCCAGACATTCACCACTACCCACTGGCCCTTACCGATATATTCATTCAGCGTATGTTGCGCGCCGTCGCTACCCATGATGGGTACATCATGCGGGTGCGTTTGTGCATCAGGTGCTTGCGTGCAGGCGGCAAGCCATGCCATTAACAGTAATAGTAGCCATGTGCGAAGGATGGACATCAATAGACTTTACCAGCAAAGCAGTATTAATGCATTGTAACAAAGCGTATTGTTCAAAAAATTTTGATATCAGCCATTTATTTTATGGTTGTTTTGCGAGAATAATACTTGCCTAAGATCACTAATAATATGCCACCAAGTACAAATGCGGCTGAAAAAGTAAGGCGTATGGTGATTGCTTCAGAGACAAAAATGACACCGCCCAATGCTGCAATCAATGGGACAGACAATTGTAGGACCGCGGCTTGTGTTGTAGAAAGCGCACTAAGTGAGAGATACCATATTGCGTAACCAATGCCCGAGGCAAGGCCACCGGATATGAAAGCGAGTAGGATACCTTCAGGTGAGTAACTGATGTCGTGAAGGGTAAACAAAGCGAGTAGTAAAACAAATGGTGTTGTCCTTAAAAAGTTGTCAGCTGTATCCATCAGTGGGCTTTTTGAATGACGACCGATCAACGTATAAACACCCCATGCAATACCAGCGGCAGCCATCAGCATAAACCCAGTGATTGATGGTGTGGTAACCCCAGGTAAAACGAGATAAATAAAGCCTAAAAAGGCCATGGCTACGCCAGCCCATTCGCTCCAATGCAACCTGGTGCCCGAAAAAATTGATTGTAAAATCATAGTAATTTGCACTGTGCCAAATAGAATGAGTGCACCAGTACCCGTATCTAATGAGATATAAGCATAGGAAAAGGCCGTGGCGTAGATAAATAGCATTAAACTCGCAACCCAGCTTCCTTTAACACTTTTTTTATTAGGCACATGGTCAGTGTTTCGAGTACTCCTGATAATGGCTTGAAGAACAATGGTGCCGGAGAGTAAGCGTATTATCGTAAAACTTGACGCATCAATGGCCGCATTGCCTAGTGCTAAGCGACATAATATCGAGTTGGCTGCAAATGCAATTAATGCCAAACCAGTCAGAAAAATTGTTTTGAATAAATAGTGGTTAAGCAATTTCTATCCACAAGTAAAGATAACTTGAGTAGATTGTAATGCATAAGCAAGGTGAAAGCAGAATAGTCTATAGCTTTTGAAGATTGAATGACTACGCTTTGATTTGCAGCTTGATTCACATGTGCTAAATTTAATTGTCTGACAAAGCGATTTGCATCAGTCTTATACTAACGATTTGTTAAACACCAAAGCCAAGGTATGAATATGATAGAAGTTTATAAAAGCAGTGCGCGCGGTAGCGCTGACCACGGCTGGCTACAAGCCAAACACTCTTTTTCATTTGGACAATATCAAAATCCAGAGCGGATGGGCGTAGGTCCATTAGTTGTCATCAATGAAGACCGTATTGCGCCAAGCAAAGGGTTTGGAATGCACGGCCATGAAGACATGGAAATCATTACCTATATCATTAAAGGCGCATTGGCCCATAAAGATAGCATGGGCAATGGCTCGGTGATCAAGCCGGGTGATGTACAAAGAATGAGCGCAGGCAGCGGTGTACGCCATAGTGAGTTTAACGCTTCTGATACTGAAACTACCCACTTGTTGCAAATTTGGATTAAGCCGAATGTCATCGGCATTGTACCCAGCTATGAGGAAAAGCAAATTAATGCACAAAGCAAACTAAGCCAGCTGGCATTAATCGCCTCACCTAGAGGTAAGGACGGCGCAGTGTTAATTCACCAAGCGGCTTATATTTATGCATCGATGATGCAAGCAGAAGATCAACTGAGTCATGCGCTTGCAGCCAATCGTATTGCTTATGTGCATGTGATTCGCGGTGAGGTTAGCGTTTGTGGAGAAGCGCTTTCAACAGGGGATGCATTAAGAATTGAAACTGTTGAGTTAATTACACTAAATGAAGCTAACGATGCCGAGCTTTTATTATTTGATTTACCTAATGTCTAATGCTTTAGGTTTATCCGTAAGTGAATAAACACTTAGGTGCGTTCAAATTTCAGAATATGCCCTTTGAAGACTTGGTCGAGATATTGTGTATGACTAGGCATTTGTTGAGAGGATGTAAAGCCGAAGCTTTTCATACGGGCGCTGAGCTTATTTTTTCTGCCACGTCTTGGGTCAACAATAATCACTTCGCAGGCTTGATTGGCATGTGCCTCAATAAAAGCCGCTAACAAGTCAATATGACTGTCTTCATACAAGAGGTCACTACCAATGATCAGGTCAAAAAGGCCGAGGGTATCACCAGTATCAGCCCAATCGGCTTGTTCAAAGGCGATCGCACTATCTTCATTGAGTAATACATTCCTTTGCAAAAACTTATTCACTTCAGGGTGATAATCGGTCGCAGTAATGTCAGCAGATTGCTTATTGAGGAGCAAACTGGATAGTGCAATACCACAGCCTACTTCCAGTATGCGTTTTGAGTCGGTATCGTAATCAGAAATGAAGTGCGCAAGCACTAAGCTCGACGGCCAAATCACGCCGAACATGGGCCAAGAGGCTGAGCATATGCCTAGACTTTCAGCAATGCCTGATGGGTCATGGAATTCTTGTTTATTGCGTAGAGTACAAAGGTGGATATCTGTTTTACCAAACTCTACGGTTTGATAGCATAAGCGTAACTCTGTCATTCGGTTGCCTCAAAATTTGAGCGCTGAGCCAGCTACCGAGGATAGATAAATGACAAAACGAGTCTGTGCCACTAGGGTATAGCATTGAGGGAATATAGCAATGTATTTAATAAAGCATGTCGCTGATACTATTCAAGTGAGTTAATCTGTTCACTTGCTATACTCTTTTGATAAGTCATCAATTTGCAGCTTGTATTGAGTACCCAACACCATGTCCCAATTAAAGTACCTATCTGGATACCCCGAGTCAGTCATCGCACAAGTCAACACCGCCTTAGCGAATAACACCTTAGGCGAATGGTTATTAAATAAATACCCAACCGCACACACTGTGAACTCTAACAAAGCCTTGTATGCCTATGCCATCGGCTTAAAGAACAAATATCTTCGTCAATCCAGCCCACTGAATAAAGTGATTTACGATGATAAGCTGGATGTACTGCATCAAGCTTTGGGGTTGCATACTTTTGTGTCACGTGTACAAGGCAACAAATTAAAAGCCAAACATGAAATGCGCATTGGTTCAGTGTTTAAAAATGCGCCACCGGAGTTTTTAAGCATGATCGTTGCGCACGAACTCGCCCATCTAAAAGAAAAAGAACACAACAAAGCCTTTTATAAACTATGCCACCACATGGAGCCCAATTACCATCAATTAGAGTTTGATACGCGTGTCTATCTCACTTATTTAGAGGAAGTTGGTCAGTTGTATTAACCGTTAGCGCATCAAAAGCACTTATACCGTTATCCGCAAAGCCCCATCAACCTACAATAATGATCACTCATATGCGAGTCGGCAAAGTGGACAATATTCTTAATGCGGGTTTATAAAGCTAGAATGCATCACTTCAGGAATTTTTACGCTGCATCAAAAAGTCAGCTTGCGCCTCTTCACAGCATCTCTAGCCCCCATCATTAACAATTAATCCATCAAATGATGAACAGTCATAATTAAAGGTAGCCGGGCTGGAGTACGAATGCTTGATGATAACGTTGTTAATTCACTATATGTTAGTACATGAATGACGCTACTGTATAATCGAACTATTTTTTTTGCTAAAGACTTGTTTAAATAATGCGCCAAGGCCAACCAAAATAAAGATGCCGAACTTTTTCAAAAAGATTAATGCAAGCGCGAGAAAACCAGTCTTGGCGATCACTTTTCCAGCAACTAGTGCGCCAATGCCATAGGCTGCTACGTTGTCAAGGTCCGGATCAAAGTCTGCATAAGTAGAGCCAGCGTTAAATTCTGCCATGGCAAGTACTGTATTTAGCTGGGAGTCGATCACTTCTTTTTGATCCATGCCTGCAATAAAGTTAAGCACTAGTATGCCTTTTCTACCTAACACTCTGATGTTGTAATTAAGCGTATTTACATCTTGACCCCCAAATTTAATTTCTTTTGCCCAGTGTAACTTATGCTCAGATTTATCGTAATAAGGCTTTGAGGCCCAACCCACTAGCTCAATTTCCCCATAGCCTTCTGCCATGCGTTGTTTGCTCGCTACTTTTGTATCGAGCTGCATATCTACTAAGAGCTTATCGTAGTTGATTTCATCGGCATCCTCATCCGATACAACCCCATCCTCTATGTATTCTATCGTTACGCCCCAAGAGCTAGAGTCAAATGGTGTACTATCCGCAGGAAACAACATGCCCATAGAGCTTAAGCCTGCTCCGGGTGGGTTACCCCAGACATCCACTAGAATTTTTTCTGAATCTGTAGGGCTTAGATAATAAAAAGACTCTGGTACTTTTAAGATAGCAATATCCTCGGGCAGTTTAATTTCGCCGGTTTGTCTGTCTAGCGAACCCCAGATTTTTTTTGCTTCTGCCATATACGCCTTCTGCTCAGCAGTCATTTCTTCTTCAGCAGTAGTAAGGTGAGCTGTGAATAATAAGACAATACTCAATAACAAAACCATTAATTTTTTCATGATTGATCCTTAGTATAGTGATTGCTTTGCAAGCAAATTTAGTGAGGTATATATGGGTTTTAGATTAAGGTTATATAGATTTATTTCTTTATGCAATAGCTCGATCGGTTATAGATCAATGTAAATGAAACTTATTGCGTTATAAAATGGGTGGGTATGGCTAGTGGGCGACAGCCAAAAAATGGCGTAATGTTTTTGCACATCAATCATCATGGCGCGATGTTTAAAGCCCATGATCATCTTTTGGTTTTGCCATCATTGGTAACAGCTGTGCATACCGATAATAATGGGAAAGCGTAGCTGTCATCAGTGCGGACCAAACGAATCAAATGTGTGGTCGAATATGTCTTCCGTGCTCGCTTCTTTTTCTGACGCTCTTTCTCGTATGAATACTGGAAAGCGAGGCTTATTGTTTTTAGTGAAACCATAATGTTTAAAGGTCACCTGACTGCCAATGGCAGGTGGTGATTTTCGTCGTTGATCAGACAAGCCTGAACCAATGTAGAACTGTATACCCGATGGCAATTGGCACTTTAGTGCGCCAGTGAGTCCTGCGTATTTACCTTTGCCAGCACGATACGCAATGACGATGCATTCAGTATCATGCGCGCGTTTTACTTTTAATGCGGTGCTAGAGCGGCCTGTTTGGTAAGGTGCGTCTGGTTTTCTGACCACTAAACCTTCGCCTTTTAAAGCAATGACGCGATCCAGTTCAGCTTGTAATGCAGCGGGTGATTGGATGGTTGTTTGCGGAATAACGCGTAAAAAACTGACAGGTTGATTGGCAAGGTAATCTTCTAATACGCTTAAACGTGCTAATAATCCCCCAGCCTGATCAGGTACCTCAAAGATATTGTAGCTGATGGACTGCCAGCGCTTATCTGGCACTGATTGACGTACGATTGAACTGATGTTGCTGAAATCATTGCGTTTAGTCCATAACTCGCCATCAATCGCGAAAGGTGGCAAGTCTGCAATAAACCAATCGGGCGCGTGAATAGGGTTTCCTTTACGAGTCGTCAGTTGCTCGCCATCCCAAACAGCACGGATACCATCGAGTTTTTCACTCATTAGCCAGCCGCTAACATCCTGAGCGCCATCATACGGCTTGAGTAGCAATAAGCTAGAGTCGTCAGCATTACTGAGAGTGCTAACGCACAGCAGCAGAGAGATAAGCCAGTTAAGTATGGTTTTTAGCATTGGATGATGGCATAGCAAGGGCATTGATTTTTGGCATTTGTTGTTGCGATATGGCGATATAGTTAGGCGCGGCTGAATCAGTAGAGTCAGTCAGAGCATCTCATTCTATATTATTTAAATTTGAAATAGTAATTAGTTGTAAGGGGCGCCGAGACGGGTTGTTGGAAAGGGGGCTAGATTAACGTGTTTTATAATCAAGTTAGCTGCCCCATGTTTTTTAAATAAAAATACACAGATGAATGTGCACTCAAATTAAAATGCCTGATGCCTGGGGTGTTGACTTTGACTTTCAACCTATTTTTTTAGGAGGTTGAAGGCATCCACAGCATATTGGTTATCTTATTGTGCGGTTGCGCAGCCGCCATCGACAAAGTCGACTACAGGCCTTTTTCCATCACTAGTTGCGGATTTATAACGCACGTAGCAGCTAGCAGACCCAGCATCTTCATTAATCACGCCATGCCAAAATACCCATGCACCACTAACACTGCTGGCTCTTTGCTTCCAATCGTCTGATGGCGCGGTGACTAATTTTCCGATGCCATTTGCCGTACCCGCTGGGTAGCCATAGACCATGTCAATGGTCTGCCCATCAATAATGATTGTTGAACTTGCATCTTGAGCGGTATTGTTGACGTATGTCTTGGCGTAACTCAATCTCACGGCAGATTCGATTGTGCCTTTGAGCCCATCCATTGAAGCAATAATCGACTCTGTACGCAGATTAATAAAGCGAGGTAATGCTGTGGCAGATAAAATGCCCAGAATGATGATCACAACAATGAGTTCTACTAATGTGAAACCTTTTGAGAGAGGTCTATTAGTGTAAAAAGATTGAGGCATTATTCTATTTATTTAGCTTCAAAGTGATTGATTTTGTTCCTTACAGTTATCGTTTATCGGAATTTTTATCCAAATCTTTATAGTGTTGGCCTGTGAGTGAATTACTTTAGGCTTGCAAAAAGAATAAGGTTTTAAAGAAAAAATATATCATTGACTAAGATGGATATTGAAATTTGATATACATTCTACTTGGCATGGGTGGTATGAATATGCGAGACTGAACCTGCTAAGTGATTGTTTTATATGATTACTTCGCGAACTTAATGAGCTCAATATGGAGGTGGTCTAAATGAAAACGAATGCTCCAAAATCAGTTATCTGGATAATTGCTGTGGTTTTAGGTGCTTTAGGTCTTGCAGGTAAGTTTGTTTATATTGCAGACATAAGCCCCAATGCCTTTTGGTTAGTGGCAGTCGGCTTTGTGCTATTAGCATTAGGTTCTATTCTAAAAGGTCTGTAGTAGTGCTGTAGTACATTAAAGTGATAACCTGTCATGGGTACGAGAGTACTAATGACACCGCAATGGTTGTTAACGATTAATCAGTCCGTACCCATTGCAGTAGCAAGCTAAGCATCTGCTTTGGCAGGCTAGCTAAGTCATCAATTGATGAGAAGTCCTCAATTGTAGGATGAATATCTAACGCGTCTACTCCCATGATTTATGCTTAGTAGGCGCAATTACTTCATCGTATATAGTTTAGTCGCAATCATCCAAGCAACAGGTGCTCCTGATGCTAAGCCAACTAGTGCTGCAACAATCACTGGCTTCGCGGTATCGTAGCCTAATACCAACACAAGGATGATGAAACAACCCATTAATACGGTTGAAACGAGTGCATAAATAATTGAGAATAGCCGCATCATATCCAATTTCCTCCCATAACATTGCAAAAGCGTTGATCACTACTGACAACTTAATCATGCGCTGTTTATATGGGTTGCTATTGATATGGGTTGCTATTGATATGGGTTGCTATTGATATGGGTCAAAATGATGTGACTCAATAAATTATTTAAAGTCAAAGGAGGTTGACCTCATTCATCGGTTTACATCACCTTTTTCACAAACTGCGATTTGAGCTTCATTGCGCCAATACCCTCTATCTTGCAATCAATGTCGTGATCACCTTCAACAAGCCGTATATTCTTAACTTTGGTACCCACTTTTACTACAGAGGATGAGCCTTTCACCTTTAGATCCTTGATCACAGTGATGGTATCTCCGTCATTGAGAACATTTCCATTTGCGTCTGAAATGCTATGTTCACTTTCACTATTTTCGGGTTCAGC
>CAZCBF010000025.1:0-20189 GCA_964496895.1 uncultured Methylophilaceae bacterium
GTATGCAGCTGAACCGATTCGGTCTGTATGACCAACCACCATCACAAGCTCAATGCCTGGATTTGAATTAATTTGAGCAGCCACATCATTCAGCTGAATTTCACCGCTTGTTTTTAACTTAGCGCGATCAAAGCCGAATAACTCCTCAGCTGAAACCGTAATTGTTTCCATCTGTGGCATACATTGTGGTACTGGCTCTGCAATCATCAGCGGCTCAGGCACATACTCATCTCTTGGTGCAATGACTGGTAAGCTTGAATCTTCAACCATCACCGGTGCTGCAGCAATCACTGGCGCAGCTTTAGGCGCACCAAAGCGGAAAATCCCGCCTAAGTTAAACAAGGTATTGCCTACTGATTCATCATCTCTACCTGCAGTATCAATCTCTGTCCATTGATGACGCAAGTCAGCTTGAATGCCAAACGTATCAGTGAACAGTAACTGCGCACCAAGACCTACATTAGCCAGCCAAGAAGTATTGTCATCACCAATTTGAGCACCATTCAACTTATAGTCTAAGTCGTTTTTAGCCATACCCATACCAGCAAGTACAAATGGTCTAAATTTACTACGGCTAAACATGTATAGCGCATCTAGGTTTAAAGCAGTTTGCTTGTAGTCGCCAGAGTAACCCGCGCCTGAGAAGTCTTCATCAGATTTGTTATAACTTAGACCACCTTGCAAGTCCCAGTGTTGGCTAATTTCTTTACCTAACTTTAAAAAGCCGCCCGCACCATTATCTGCATCAGTATCACTGTCAGGATTAAAATAACTAGCACCTGGTAGTAAATACCATGAACCATCATACATATCTGCAGCTTGTGCTGTTGATGCTCCAGCGACTAACGCTGTCGCGAAAGCTAACCCCAATAAATTCTTTTTCATCTTCTGCTCCTTATAGTTAGCTAACTCAATAAAATGAAAGAGTTAGCTTGATTTATTAAACCTATAGTACAAATATAACGCACTCGTTTGCTTTAACGCAACAATTTAACAAGTATTGTGAACCTAAACTGTAAATTGGTGTTGGATAAAAACCACAAAATTACAATAATTTACTTATATGACGTATGTTATCTGCGCTAAGTATCCCGTTACGATTTGACTCAAAACAAGCTGCAGATCTAAAACCTAGATAGTCTGGCTTGAGTAATTTAAGCTTAGATGCCTCCGCTAAGCTAAGCGAACCAGCCAAGCCAACAAGCTTACCTTTTTGCTTCGCCTGTTGGATAAACTGGCTTAACATTTCAGGGTCATAGTGCGACAACAACGTTTCACCATTTTTATGCGCGGTATCTAGCATGACCCCACTAACGCCAGCATCTAAAATTAACGTCATTAAACCATGTGGGTATTGATATTCAGCAAAAAGAACAGCGATTAATTTAATGCCTTTTTCTGCGTAATGCTTTAACTTGGCTACACATGCAAGGTAGGTGGCTTTATCTGCCCCAAAAAAACCAACTTTGAGGTAGTCAATATTAATGCCTAATCGCGCTTCAATTTCCTGCCCAATCAACGCTGGATCCATAGGCAAATCACCCACTGTTGCACTAACCACAGCTTCATTTGGCAATGCAGCGACTATCTTTTGTGTATTTGTAACACTTAATGCACCCAACGCGCCATTGTCTGGCTCTTTCAAATCAATAAAATCTGCGCCGCTTTCATAAGCTAGCAAGGCTTCTTTTTCGGTCCTGACACTAACCAGTAAATCACACATACATTACACCCAGTTTACTTTGCTTTATCGTTTCGATTTAAACTTGGTTATGACCAGTTTGTTCGGCATAAAAGTTGGTTACTCGCTCATCAAGCCAACCCCAAGCTTCCAGCTCCACTTCACCAGCTGTTTTATCAATGGCAATTTGTAAATAAGCTTTTTCTTGCATGATCTTTTCTTTTGGTAAGAAGTTCAGCCGACTCACTAACACTGCCAGCTCGACAACTGCAGCTTGTGCCCGATTAAAACCACTAAACGGACGATGGTTGATATGAGCAAGCACTTCAAAATATAAGGTTGGCCTCTGCTCATCTTCATCAACCTTAACCAGTTTCAACGCCTGGTGTGCCAAGGTCTGAGCAAGTCTGACACCTACAACACCCTCTACCGGCACCACTTCGCACTGCAACTTATGCGTCAACGCACCAGCGAACACACGCACATCATCTGTAAAATTAACCACTGCAGACTTGGTCGTCAGAATATTTTCAAGCGTTTTTGATGGTCTAAACGGTGCAATCACGACGATCTCGTCAAGTTGACGAATACCAAAAGGAGTAATGTGCACTTCACCATCAAGGCTTTGTGTTGTAATAATCGTTTCAGATATTTTCATTATTTTGTACGGCGCTGACGTCGCGCTTTTCTAGTGGTTTCACGGTGTCCCATTTGGTCTTCTGGCGCAGTCACACGGTCATTGACACCCCACTCAAGCTCCTGATCTTGAACATAGCGCTTACCCAACTGCCAAGCAATTTGCGCACGACCAAGCTCAACGCCTAAGTAAAACGCATGTGAGCCATCTTCATCCACATCAAGTGAAGGGTAAAACTTGAATGGATCGGTGCTTTGGTATAAACCATCGCGATTATAAATATGCATGCCCTCGTCACTCACCTGAATCCTAAAATTTGGGTCATTCACTTGTTTGGCCGCAGCCTTAATCTCACCCACATCATAAGTGAATGGACGCTTATCATGCAAACCCATCAACCCAGCAGTATACCCACGCGGCAAACGACCATCTTGTTTGGCTGCGTGCATCATCTTACGTGCTAAATCAGCCTCTAATATCGCATTTTTTGCATGCTGACTAACAGAGGTTGCCAAAACCGCATCAATATCCAACTCACTAATGATGCCAAATAATATCGCGTTAATGCCAGCAGTATCGGCGTCTGTTAACTCAGTAAGGTTACCTACACCCATCATAATTGGGATGTCAGAATATTTTTTGCGTAATTTTTGATACCTAACAATAGAGTTGGTAAACCCGAAGTGAATAGGATCCAAAATAGCATCAGCATAGAAGTCTCGCTTAGCTGATAAACAATGTTCAATTGCACGATATAAAGATGGCAAGCTGTTAGGCCTTGCTGGTATTAAGACCGGTGTGGATGCCACTTCATCAAGCAACCAAAGTGTTTTTTCAGTCAGGCTAAGTAAGTAATCAGCGCCAGCCTTGCCAGCCGCAAGTAGGTCATCTGTTTCTAATGAATCAACACTAACCTGCAAACCTTCGGCCTGCAAAGCTTGTATTGATTCCGTCAAATGCGGGAAAGCCACCTCAGGCAAACAACCCAGATCAATGACGTTGGCACCTTGCGCATTAAACTGTTTAGCTTTCGCAACAATTTCTTCAACAGTCAAATAAGGGGCGTCTACAATCTCGGCAAACATCTTAACCCTATAATCATCCAAAGGTGTTTGTTTACCAGCTTGCCCAAAATATTGCGGCAAATCCTTTAAATCGTTTGGGCCGCGCTCAACAGGCAAATTGTAAATCGCCTCCAGCTCAGAGAGGTCACCTTGGCACAAGCCTGGCAAAATCAGCTTGTCAGCATCATAGGTATCTTTGAGTCGATTTTTGATCACTCTAGGCGTCATTAAGGCGGCAACGCTTACACTGACTTGGTGTATACGATAGTTGAATGGCGCAACTTTAGGGTCAGACTGAATCTCAGACAAGACTTTATCTAGACTTTTTTCAGCAAGCCTACCAGTTAAAAATAGGAGCGATTCAGCCATATGATGGTGTTAAATAAATGATTGGCCGATTATAAAGTGTTTAATCTAGTGTGGATAGCATCAGACAACGTGGGTATATCATCAACGACGGTCGTCTCTTCAAAACTATGCAGTTTTACAATATTATCTAAATCAATTTTTCGCGGGTAAACACGCACAATATTGTCACGAGGCGCTTCTGAATCGAGCTCTTCTGCCGTATCACAGGCAAACACAATACTCGGTACACGTGTCTTGCCTGCCTGTGCATATAAGTTACTGACTAGCCCATCAGAAATACCATACACCATTTTTGCAATAGTATTAGAAGTTGCTGGTGAAACCACCAAAGTATGATAATGCCCTTGGTAGAAAAACTCGACTGGAATACTGCTAGCGGTTTTATCCTTAAACACTCTAGCAACATTAAGCTTGTAGCCATATTGCTTTATCACTTCATCTGCTGCAGCACTTAAAAACACATCAACATTATCCAAAGACTCAATAATCTCGATGCTTTCTTTTAAGTAATGGCCAGAGCCTGTAATGGCCCATGCCAGTTTTTTTTCACTGCTTTTCAATGTAACACCTTAATCAAACGGGTGCTTTAAGACGATGGTTTCATCACGCTCTGGTCCAGTTGAAACAATATCAACAGGCACTTCGCACAAGGCTTCGATGCGCTTGAGGTAGTTTTGTGCATTTTTGGGCAAACCGTCCCAATCTTTCACACCAAACGTATTCTCATGCCAGCCTGGCATAGTCTCATAGATAGGCTCACATCTGGCCACATCATCAGCACCGATTGGCAACATATCAATTTCTTTACCATCAAGACGATAACCCGTACAAATATGCATGGTTTCAATACCATCTAGGACATCTAACTTAGTAATACACATGCCTGTCAAGCCGTTAATTCGGGCAGAACGACGCAAAGCTGCGGCATCAAACCAGCCACAACGACGCTTACGCTTGGTCACTGTGCCAATCTCTTGACCTTTGACTGACATTTGGGTGCCTGGCGCACCTTCCGTATCGACATCTAGCTCACTTGGAAAAGGACCTGCGCCAACGCGCGTAGTATACGCTTTGGTAATGCCCAAAACATAATGCAACATACTAGGGCCAACGCCAGCACCTGCTGCCGCTTGTCCAGACACACAGTTGCTCGAAGTAACATACGGGTAAGTACCATGATCGATGTCTAACAATGTGCCTTGCGCACCTTCAAACAACAAGTTTTGATCTGCAGCATTAGCCGCATACAACGACGCCGAAACATCATTGAGTAATGGTTTGAGGTATTCGGCTTTAGACATGGCATTATCTA
This sequence comes from uncultured Methylophilaceae bacterium, assembly GCA_964496895.1. GTDB lineage: Bacteria > Pseudomonadota > Gammaproteobacteria > Burkholderiales > Methylophilaceae > Methylotenera. Next base: position 5,064 of record CAZCBF010000025.1, read on the forward strand.
ATTGCGCCTGGTAATCAACAGCCTCAGCACCGAGATGATTAGTTAACACAAAATTATGATAATCCATCGCATCTTTCAACTTGTCTGCAAACTTATCTGGATTATACAAATCATATAAGCGTAGAGCACGACGTGATACTTTGTCCTCATAGGCAGGGCCGATGCCTTTGCCTGTTGTGCCAATTTTTTTCTCGGGACTACGCATTTGTTCACGCGCTTGATCTAATCGAATATGATAATCCAAAATCAATGGGCAGCCAGGGCTGACTTTAAGACGATCTTTTACAGACAATCCACCAGCTTCAAGTGTCTCAATTTCTTTAATCACGTGGTTAATGTCTAACACAACACCATTGCCGATATAGCAATTAACACCCTCGCGAACAATGCCTGATGGTACTAAGTTAAGCTTGTAAACACGCTGAGCCTCACCCTGCCCTACCACTAGCGTATGACCGGCATTATGTCCACCTTGAAAACGCACAACACCTTGTGCATGGTCGGTTAACCAATCGACAATCTTGCCTTTACCTTCATCACCCCATTGGGTACCAATCACTACTACATTTTTTGCTGCCATATTTGGTTTCTTTATCTCGTTTAAACATTCAAACACAGTTAAACTGGTTTGATTTGCCATTCATGTCCATCGTGTTGCAATACTTTTTGATGACTCGGTGCTTCAGAACTACCACTGAGCTGTTGTACAACGACACAACCTTGCGCACGTAATTCTCGCACATTTTGTTGTAAAGAAGCTTGTAGGTCAGCTTCAACACTGTCCAGCACAGGTGCAAGGATACAATCAGGTTCTGCATTTACTTTTTGTGCGGCCACAATACCACGCAGGTCCAGACTAAATCCAGTAGCAGGACGTGCGCGACCAAATGCTGCACCAACCTCATCATACCGCCCGCCTAAGGCCACAGGACCTTTGTAGCCTTCTGCATAGGCAGTAAACACAATACCACTATGATAGTGATAACCGCGTAAGTCACTCAGGTCAAAACTTGTTTGCACGCCAAGTGCTATTAAGCTTTCATGTACCGTGCGTAAACTATTAATCGCTGCTGTAATAGCCACAGTATTGGGCAAAATATCAACGGCGCGATCTAATACAGAAAAATCACCATAAAGCTTAGTTAAATCCACCAACGCTTGACGAATATCACTGGGCAACTCACTGGCCAAACTAGCAATTTCAGTGGCCTCTTTTTTTAACAAAGCTGCATGCAGAGCATATTCCAGTGTTTCTGAAACATTGCAATCGGCAATGAGACTGCCAAAAATATCCACATGACTTAAATCAATTTTAACGGCTTTCACGCCTATCGTTTTAAGCGACTGAATCATCAAGGTCTGGATTTCAATATCACTCTCATCACCCTGATGCCCATACAACTCTGCACCAACTTGAATAGGTTCACGCGTATGTGCCAAACCATCGGGATTAGTCTTCACAACACTACCGGCATAACATAAACGCGTCACGCTAGACTCATTGAGCAAATGCGCATCAATACGTGCTACTTGAGGTGTGATATCAGCACGCAAGCCCATTAGTCGCCCTGAAAACTGATCAACCATTTTATAAGTGGCAGTCACCAAGTCACGCCCAGCACCAGTCGTTAATGACTCCATATATTCAATCATGGGTGGGATAACATACTGATACCCGTGCACCCGGTATAAATCAAGTAATGCGCGACGATGATTTTCGATCTGAGCGGCCTCTGCTGGCAAAACATCTTCGATATATTCTGGCAACAACCAGTTATGCATAAATTACCTTTGTGCTATTGGGATAAGCTACTGGAGCAAAAAAGAAAAACGTAGTGAATTGGATTATCATGATATGAGTTAATTTGCGAGCATGATCACAATAAAACCCAATGCGACTGACACCAAACCAACAGTACGTAGCTGGCTATCATCAAGCGATAACATTTTTTTAAACGTTTCTCGCCAAACACTGGGGATCAATACTGGCAAAAGGCCTTCAAACATCAACATTAGGCCTAATGCAGTAAACAATAAGTGCGTATTCTCTAACACCTTACTAACCGGCGAAAATCTTTATTTAGACTGTCGCATGTATTTAAAGAACTCAGAGTCGCGATCTAACACCATCATATCTCCTTTGTCTTTAAAGCTAGCCTTGTACGCTTCTAAACTACGGTAAAAAGCGTAAAAATCAGGGCTCTTACTATAAGCATTGTTATAGATTTCAGCGGCTAGCGCATCGCCTTGACCTTTCATTTGCTCTGCTTTGCGAAACGCTTCCGCGATAATCACTTCATGCTGCTTATCCGCATCTGCACGAATTTTTTCAGATTCAGCAGCACCTTCTGAACGCAATTGATTGGCGCGACGCGTACGCTCTGAAATCATGCGCTTATAAACCGCCTTACTAATTTCATCTGCATAATCAACACGCTTCAAACGCACATCAACTACCTTGATACCCATTTCGCGCACTTCTGCATCTGCTTTTTGGCGTAAATTATCCATAATCACGTTGCGTTCACCTGCGACGACATCACGTACGGTACGCACACCAAACTCAGCACGCAAACCAGCATTAACTACTTGGTCCAATCTATCTTCAGCAGCTGCCTCGCCACCAAGGTTAATTGCCTCATAATACTTCACTGGATCAACAATGCGCCATTTCACAAACGTATCGACCAGCATATACTTGTTTTCACTGGTGATAAATTTAGCGGGCTCTTTACTATCCAACGTTAAAATACGATTATCATAAGACACCAAATCATCAATGATTGGCATTTTAAAATACAAACCTGGTTCTGTTTTCACAGACTCCACTTTACCAAAGCGTTTTACAAGCGCGTATTCCATTTGGTTCACTGTAAACGCAGAGTTGATCAGCAAGATCGCAAGCACCAACAAAGCAATAAGACTAAACTTTATTTTTTCCATTATTATCTCCTTATCGGCTCAAACGGCTACGGCTGCGAAGTGCATCACGCGCACTTTCTGCTGTTTCGACAAATTCAGGAACAGCACCACCCACTGAGGAACGCGACGGCACTGGCACCATTGACTGATTAGTTTGCGACTGACCTTTTTGCATCAACTTGTCGATTGGCAAATACATCAAATTACTCCCAGACTTTTGGTCGATAATGATCTTGCTCACGCTAGATAAGATGTGCTCTTGCGCATCTAAATAAAGACGTTTTTTAGTCACTTCTGGCTGATGGAGATATTGAGTGAGAATCTGCTCAAAACGACTAGCATTACCTTTTGCTTCGCTTTCTATCTTTAATTTATAACCTTCAGATTCAGCAATCAGGCGTGATGCTTTACCACGCGCACTAGGGATCACTTTATTGGCATATGCCTCACCCTCATTGATCAAACGCTGTCGATCTTGGTTAGCATTTTGAACATCTTCAAACGCATCAAAAACCTGCACTGGTGGCTTAGCACTCTGCAAAGAAACACTGGTGATATTTACACCTGATGCGTAACCGTCCAAAATTGATTGCATAAGTGATTGCACGCCATCCAGTACCGCTTCTCCTTTTTGCAAGATGTCATCCAATTTATTCTTACCAACCACTTCGCGAATGGAAGTTTCAGCGGCAGAACGTACTGCCTCATCAGTCGATCGGTTATTGAATAAATAATCGTTAGCGTTTTTTAAATTATATTGCACTGCAAATAACACTTCTACGATATTACCGTCTTCCGTCAACATCAACGCTTCGTGCGGTTTCTTAGTAGCGCCCTCAATACCCTGCCCATTATTGCGGTAACCCACCTCAATTTTTTGGACTTTTTTAGTATTGACCACGATTTCTGATTCAATCGGTGTTGGCAGATGCCAGTGCGGGCCAGGACCTGTGGTTTCAGGTTTGACCTTACCAAATCTCAACTCCACACCACGCGACCCTTGGTCTACCGTGTAAAAGCCTGTGGCCATCCAGATTAAAAACAAAATTGCCAATATCGGCAAAATTGGCAACTTAAGTGGTTCCGGGTTGACAGTTTTAGGTTCAGGCGAGTCACCTTGCCCATTACCGCCCTGATTACCGAACACCGCATTAATTTTTTTACTCAAATCACGCATCACCTGATCAAGATCAGGTGGTCCATCGTTATTTGCTTGACCCCATCCGGGAAATTTCATTATTTGGTTTCTCCAAAACAAATTATATTCAGCCAGCGATATTGTTTACTCTTAATATTAATAGACATTTGATTGACCGCTGTCGCCATTTAATGCCTGATAATGCTCGGCTAGCGCCTGTGGAATCAAGTCCATACCATCACCATCTTTGGCTGAAACATGAATGGTCGCTATCTTACCATATTCATCGCGTCCAATCTCGGCGGGCAAGCCTACACGATCAATTTGATTGTAGATAACAATCTGATGTACATCTTCCGCGCCAATTTCTTTTAATACTTTATTAACTTGCGCCACTTGTTGGTCACGACTAGGGTTGGCAGTATCAACCACATGAAACAACAAATCAGCTTGTACCGCCTCATCGAGTGTTGCGCCAAAGGCTTCGACCAACGAATGCGGCAAATGTTTAATAAAACCAACCGTATCTGAAAGCACAACCTGACCGCACTCAGGCACATAAATTTTATGGGTTGTGGTATCTAAGGTAGCAAATAACTGATCAGCTGCGTAGATTTTAGCTTTAGTGAGCCGGTTAAACAAAGTGGATTTACCTGCATTGGTGTATCCGACCAATGACACCATCATGACATTGGAACGTCTTCTAGCACGGCGTTGCATACCACGTTGGTTTTTAAGTTTACTGAGTTTTTCTTTGAGTTGTTTGACGCGCTTGCCTAATAAGCGACGGTCTAACTCTAATTGTGTTTCGCCTGGGCCGCCACGTACACCAATACCGCCCTTTTGCCGCTCAAGGTGAGTCCAGCCTTTGACTAGTCGCGTAGATAAATGCTCTAGCTGAGCAAGCTCTACTTGCAATTTACCCTCATGGCTTTTAGCACGTAAGCTAAAAATATCAAGGATTAGACCCGTACGATCTACCACCCTGACTTCTAGGCGCTTTTCTAAATTACGTTGCTGGGAAGGAGATAAGTCATGATTGAAGATGGCGACATTAGCCTCACTCGCGATGAGCATGTCTTTGACTTCATCAGCCTTGCCACTACCAATAAAATGCTTCGCATCTGGCTTGGCGCGCTTGGCTTCAATGGTCCCGCGCACGACTAAGCCTGCACTAGTAGACAAATGCCTAAGTTCTTGTAAGCTCTCGTCGTAATCTAACTCACCAAAATCGACACTGACCAAAATAGCAGCATCAAAGCCACCCGGCCGATCAAATAATGCTTTCAAGCTTTATTCTTCACCTTCTGCCGATGTTGACATCGGCACAGCACGTGCTGGCACGATTGTAGAGATAGCATGCTTATAAACCATTTGTGTCACTGTGTTTTTCAACAGAATCACATATTGGTCAAAAGAATCAACCTGACCTTGCAGCTTGATGCCATTCACTAAGTAAATAGACACTGGGATATGCTCTTTACGAAGTGTATTTAAGAACGGGTCTTGTAATGTTTGCCCTTTTTGAATCATTATCGCCCCTATTACTTGGAGTTAATTAAAAACAGTTATTATTGGTGATTCTGGCCAATCAACTTGAAACAGCGCTGATTACATGCTGGATCAAACGTTCTATCAGAAATCATATAACTATGAATTATCTTTCTACATAAACCAATATATAGCCTAATATATATATTGCAATCTTTTTTTTGTGAAAAAATGAAACAACAAGTTAATCTTAAGCAAGATTCATTCTAGCTAGCACCTTATGCTTACCTAGCAACATCAAAACCTGATACAAATCAGGTGATTGTGGCTTACCTATCAACAAAGTTCTCAGCGGCATAAACACCTTAGGAATCTTCAAAGACCTTTCTGACATAAACCCTTTCAAGCAGGCTTCTAGCGCTTGAACATCCCAACTTCTGAGTGAAGTTAGCTCAGACTGCAGATCCGCCATAATGGCCATTGAATCAGGATTAAGATGCTTTTCTCTAAACGCTTCTGGAATTTCTGGGCGCTCATAAAAAAAGACAAGCTCCGCTGCCAGATCGTTCAACTTTTCTGCTCTGGGTTGATATAAACCAATTGTATCCACGAGCGCAGGCTGATCTGTCACGGCAACACCACTCGCTTGCAATCGTGCACGAATATCGTGCACTAAATCTTCTGCACTCGATTCTTTAATGTAATGCGCATTGGCCCAAGTTAGCTTTTTGATATTAAACTGCGCAGCAGAAGGTGTTAATCTTGCAAGATCAAACCACTCGCAGAATTGCTCGACACTAAACAACTCCGCATCACCATGACTCCAACCAAGTCGCGCCAAGTAGTTAATGACGGCCTCTGGTAAGAAACCATCTTCATGATACTGCATCACACTCAAGGCGCCATGACGTTTTGACAATTTCTGCCCATCATCACCTAAAATCATCGACAAATGCGCATACTCTGGCACTTCAGCACCAAGCGCTTTAAATAAGTTAATTTGACGTGGCGTGTTATTCACATGATCGTCACCACGTACAACATGCGAAATATCCATTTGCCAGTCATCGATTACCACGCAAAAATTATAAGTGGGTGAACCATCTGCGCGTGCAATAATTAAATCGTCCAAAGTGTCGTTGGCGATCTCAATACGGCCTTTTGCCAAATCCTCCCAAACCACCGTACCAGCGGTAGGATTTTTGAAACGGATGACTGGCTCCGCCCCCTCAGGCAAAGCTGGCAGTACCTTGCCTTCTTCTGGGCGCCAGCGCCCATCATACTTAGGACTCTCACCCCGTTGTTGTTGCGCTTCGCGCATGGCATCCAACTCGGCCTTGCTGCAATAACAATAATAAGCATCACCACTGTCTAACAGCTGCTGAATATACTGCTTGTAAATCGGCATGCGCTCAGTTTGATAAAAAGGCCCTTCATCGTAATCTAGCCCCAACCAATTCATGCCATCCAGAATCGCCTGCACAGCTTCTGGCGTGCTACGTTCTAAATCAGTATCTTCCACGCGCAAAACAAATTGACCTTGATGACGCTTTGCATAAGCCCATGAAAACAGTGCGGTGCGTGCACCACCAATATGTAAAAACCCAGTTGGACTAGGGGCAAAACGAGTACGTATAGGACGAGCCATTATTTAAAAACTTAAAAAATCAAAAGCCGAATTCTATCACGTCTTATACCGACACCTAGCACGTCTTACAGACCTTAAGCATCCTGTCGAATATTCAACAGTAATCAGGCAATATGACGAAACTTTATGGTTTTATTTAAGGCATTTCGTGCCATACATTGGACATACAATAAACGTCACTGAAAAAGCAGACAAGAAAGACGACACAATGGCACTTTTAAGCATGATGACGCAAAGCACGAACAATACAGAAGTATCACAAAACAATGCCGACAAGCTTAAAGAGCTGGACAATATTGCTGCCATTGAACATTCTTGCCAACGTCTAGATTTAGACCTAAAAGAAAATCTATTTAGCAACGATGATTATCTGAACTATTTTTTAACCATTGACGACAAAACACGCATCATTGTTGAAAAGGTAAAAGAGAGTTACCTCAAAATAGACATCATCAACCAACAACATAAATCGAGAATGGCGAGTGCCGCTTTTGCACATCACCGCTTGATGTTTCAAATTTATTTTAAATTTATCACCGCATTAGCGCCAAGCAAACACCCTCATCTAGGCAAGTTGATTGGCAGAGCCATTAACAATGCGACAGAAATTATCAAATGGCGTTATTTTAATTTTCAAACAGCGCCGGGTAACGTATGGCTACAAATCGGTAATTTGTTTGAAATGGCCGAAAAAAATGGCATGTCAAACCAAGCCATTGACTTCTACCCTGAGCTCAAACACAACGACGATATGCCGCGCACCATTGCATCGAGCTTTATCATGATCAACATGCTCGGTGGTATGGAGTCACACAGCCTTAAACCGCAGCAGATTGATTTTATGAGTAAAATCTTGACGCTTTGGAGCAAGAAAACGCCTGTTGAAAAAGACTATGATGAAAATCGTCATCTATTTAGCGTAGACATCAATCAAAATGCACCAGCCAAGCGGATTCGCAATCTATCGCAAGAAATCGCGACGCGCTACTGGTGCATGGATAAAATCAACGTCAAAATTCATGTCATGATGCAACGTCTAGAAGAAAAAAAACCAGCGAAATCTACTGAAGCTTCGAGACTGGCGAGTCATTTATTTGCCTACCAGACCTTACAGCTGATTCGCAATGAATGGTCATTATCAGAATACAAACGTCAGAGACGTGCACACCCAAGATTTAAAAGCGACAAGACAGGTACCAATGTCTTTGGTTTTGAAGATACTTACTATCAAATCAAGCACTATGAGGATAGTTTAGTCAGCATCAAAAAACGGAAATTCTCTGAAGAAATTGAGACCCTCGAAAAAGAACTGGATGTACTCACTAGCAATCGCAAAACCGTCAAAGAAGAATCGATGACGGCGTTTATGAGCATCAAACAAGGCTTTTGCAACATTGTCGATGAAAGCATCAATGGCATGTGCATGCATGTACACAAAGAGGCACACGAGTTATCGATTGGCATGATGCTAGGCGTTGAGGTCAAAGACAGCCAAAAACAAACCAAAGTGGGCGTTGTTCGCAGCATCCGCACGATTGAAAACAATTTGCTGCGTATCGGCGTAGAAATCATTAGCCGAAGTGCATTGAGTATCAATGGTGCTGTGGTCGATGAATCTGCGGTAAAAGACGATGTGGAAGATGTGACGCCTACACCCAATCCAACAGACTCAGCCGATAAAACCGTACGTGAAAACATTCAAAAGATCATTGACAAACATTCTTTCGGAAAAGAGAAAGCCGTCTTTAATTGCTTATTGCTACCAAAAGCATTTTCTTACAATGAATTGGACACGTTGATTATTCCAAAACAGCACTACTATGCCGAAGCAGAATATGAAGTGGTATTGGGTGAGCAGACGAAGAAAGTACAACTCACCGCAATACATGAGCAGCATGAAAACTGGGTAAGAAGCAGTTTTGAAGAAATCTAGGTTTAATCAGACTGCAAAAATATAAGAATTACCAGTCATCCAACAAAAACCCCACAGATATTTACTGTGGGGTTTTTTATAAAAAGTCAAACATAAAGCAATTAATTTAATCACTATAATTCATTGAAAATCAATAACTAACCTTGTATAATTAAGGTATTACACAAGGTGGCAAAAATGATTATTCAAGCTGGTGAAATTTACGGAAGACAGTCCAAACAACAATTTGTCATGTACAACGTGATCAAGGTCAATAAACATGCTGTTGTGCTGCAAAATATTGATAATCCGCTGAGTCAATTTGAAACAACACATCAAAAATTATCGCGCAACGGCTATATTCGAGTGAGCCAAACACCCTATGTTGACAGCGCTAGCATCAAGCCTAAAAAGAAAAAAAAGAAAGTTAAACTGAACCGCTGCCCCTATACGGTAGACTTTATTGCAGCGCGCGCAGACACGGAAAAACCTGCACCGCTCAATTCAGATCTTTTTAGCTAAAAGGGTCAATGAGATAAAAGGCTCTACTGAGCCTCACACACCCAATCCCAATCCTGCAGTGATTCAGTAATTTTCTGGCCTGTTAAGGTATAGACAATCATCCCGCCAAAATTTTCAGCTTCATGAAAAGTTTTCAGCCGCTTAGTCGCATTAATTGGCGTGTAGTCTCTTGCTTCATGAATCGCGCGTTGCATGGCCACTTGAATGGAATCTAGATCATCAACCTCACATGCATAGCCTAGCTTAAATCGCCTCATCATCATGCCTGTATAACCATAATCATCGGCAATGATAGGCTTATCATGAATCATGGCCTTAATCAGATTTGCCGATAAATTAGCTCGCTTGTACTGCAGTAGCGTGACCACATCTATGGCCTGATAAGCGATTTCTACTTCATCCTGACTAAGATAGCGATTGATTAAAATCAACTTCCCAGAATCAAGTAAGTGCTTGAAATGATTTTTGATTAATTGTTGGTACTCTAGCGCCAACTGACCCGCCAAAACTAGGTAAGTATTACTACGATGACTAATGGAATCAAAAGCAATTAGCACTTGTGGTACTGCTTTACGCGCATCCATCATACCCACAAAGCCTAATAAAAAACCAGCCTCAGGCAAGCCTAATTGTTGTCTAGCGGTTTGTTGGTCGATTGCTACTTGTTTTGGCGCTGGGTCAGGCAGTAGCACCAAGCGTTCTTTCAATGTGCTGTTGTCTGTTTGAAGGCTTTCATACACTACCGGATTTACCATCATTACATGCTGCCAACTACTCTTGTGCCATGCCGTTTCATAAATAGTTTGCTTGAGTTTTTCTTTTTTAGTTTGTGCCAAATCTTTGGGTAGGCCATAGTGAAAAATACCAGCAGCTTTAACATTTGTATGTGCGCCGTAATGTGCAAAACGATTCAATACCGCATTAACCATTACATCATAATCAGCAGATGTTGCTAGCAAATAATCAGGTGCATGTGCCTGCACCGCGTTATTCATTGCTTTAAATAACGCTAAACGATCTCGCAGGCTAGGCGCAGGAGAAATATTGGGGAAACTAATATCAAAAGTCACACCTGAATTAGCCAGCTTTTCAACATCCACTGACAAGCGTTTGAGCTGATTAAAATGCGTTTGAGTTATCGCAATGACGACCTTGGTAAAGATACCCTTTGCCAACGCTTGTAGACATGATGGCAGCAAGGCCTCGATGTAGTTAGTATGGTGGCCACCATGATAGGCTTCGATGATCAGTAGCTTCATAACTAAATATCAGGTCTCATTTAAACCACAAGGTGCATACTAGGCCGCATAATCTTCAAACTCCAACGCCTCAAGCCCCGCTGCAGGCGAATTAGCTTGAGAGCGACCAATCATGTCAAGATGATTTAGCCATTCTTCTGCAACTTTACTCCACTGGTATACGCGCGTGGACGCTCTACCAGTAATAGAAAACTGCTCTGCTTTTTGGCCATTATTAGCAAGATCATCCATACAAGATGCTAAATTAGCGGTGACGACATCTTCTGCATCGATGGGCACAAGATACCCATCCACCTGATGTGCCACTAGCAGTTGTGGACCACCCCAGTCCAAACAAATTGGTGGCAATCCCATTGCTAAGACCTCTTGCACGACAATGCCATTAGAATCTGCAAGACTGGGCATTACTAAAGCACGGTAGCCACTCAAACTATCTAGCAACTGATCATGTGCACGCCAAGGAAAAAACTTTACACGCCCCTCTAAACCAAGCTTACTCACTAAGCTTTTACAATGCTTTAATTTAGGCCCACTACCAATAATATCTAGCGTAATAGGCAAGCTCGTCTTTGCCAAGGCCTTAATGGCAAGGTCTGTGCCCTTGAAATCTACTAAGCGACCAAAGTGAACCAGCTTTAAATTCTGTCCACGATGCCGAATGCGCGGCCTATTTAAATAATAATCCTCTACGCCACAATCCACAGTATCTACCATGTTTTGCGTATCGCAACCCGCTACCAACAATGAGTCTTCCGTGCGACCTCCCCCTGCGACAAAAATTAATTCTGCTTTTTGCATCTGATTAAACAATAACGCATTCACCTTCTGCAAAGGGTGGTGTAAGACTCGCTTTAATTTTGCAGCAAAGCTTTCACGATATTTAAAGGGTTCTGGGTAATGAATATTACCATTCACTGGACCAAAAGAATTATAGTACTTACCCGAAATTGCTCTTGGCTTCACGGGGGAGTTAGGCCCCGTTTGATGAATAATGACGGGCTTATCGCCCACACGCCTTGCTGCTGCAATTTGCTCAGCCAATATAATCGCTCTTCTTGAAAAAAGATAATCCAAAAACAATTGCAAAAACTTTGTTTTCCAAACAAGTTTCATTAGCACGTCATCTCTCAAATAGTAAACATCTTCAAGCTTGAGGTGCTGCTCAATATGCTCACGATTACGTTCATGCGTGATCTGAAGAGTGTTTGGGTGCTGTCGCTTTAGGTGCTGGTAGGTTTGAAGCGCTTTGATACCCTCGCCACCCATGACTTGTGACACATTAGGAGCGATTAAAATAATTAATGTGGATGCGTCCATTTCAGCTAAAGAATAAATGACTAAGTTATCAATAGCTTACACCGACTACGACCGCTCCAATCTTTCGAAAAACCGCGTAAAACACTGATTACTATTAAATAAATCCATTCTTAGCTTTAGGAATTATATGCACAGACACACCCTGAGTACTATTTACTCAACCAAATCAAGCTGCCCATACGTCCTGTTTCGCCATCTCTACGGTAGGAAAAGAACTTTGCTTGATCTGAGTAAGTACAAAAGTCTTGATCAATCGAGGCACCATACACGCGATGCACGCCAACAGTGTTCAAACGCTGCTTAGCCAGCTGGTATAAATCACCCAACCACTTCTCACCATGCGCTTTAAAGGCAGAAACAGCACTCGCGTCTTTATCGATAAAGGCTTGTCGCACCTCAGCTCCCACTTCAAACGCCTCAGGCCCAATCGCAGGGCCTAGCCAAGCCATCAGCTGGTCATGATTAACGGACATACTTTTTACTGTAGCCTCAATCACACCCTCACACAAACTACGCCAGCCAGCATGCACTGCGGCAACTACAGTACCAGCCTCATCGCATAACAACACAGGTAAACAATCTGCAGTCATCGTGACACAAACAACATGAGGCTGCTTGGCATAACTGGCATCGGCAGATTCAAGACAACCACTCTTTGCGGCATCTACCACACCTACACCATGTACCTGCTTTAGCCAAACGGGCTCTGAAGGTAAATATTGCGCTAATAGCTGCCTATTCCTCGCAACATTGACTGGGTGGTCTTGCAACTGATCGGATAAATTCAATGCGGCATAAACGCCTTGGCTGACGCCACCCAAACGGGTTGTTTGGATAGCCTGCACATGTTCTGGTGCAGGCCAATTAGGTCGAATGATGCCCTCTTCTTTCAATAAGGATTGCATCTAACCCTCATCATCCCAATCATCGTCTATGTCATCATCCCAGCCATCGTCTCCGATATAGAGGCCATTTTCATCGACTTGAAAGTCGACTGCATCATTTTCCAGCACAACATTAGGGTCTTCATAACGCATGGCATCCAAGAAATCTCTCATGTCGTCTGGAAGCTCGATTTGCCAAGACATTTCTTCTTTTGTATGCGGATGAATTAAACCAAGCTTGACCGCATGCAAGGCTTGACGCTTAAAGTGATCAACCGCATCGATCAACACCTCACTCATGGCTTTGATCGGCATGATATTACGATAGCCATAGACAGGGTCACCCATCAAAGGGGCTTTTACGTGTTGCATATGCACCCTAATTTGATGTGTACGTCCTGTTTCTAGTCGACAGCGCACATAAGTATGGGCCGCGAAGCGCTCCAATACTTCGTAATGTGTGATGGCTTCCTTACCATTAATCGTATTGACCGCCATCCGTGTACGAGCTCTTGGGTCGCGACCAATCGGTTGCTTGACTACACCTCCACGCCATAGTTGCCCCCAAACGATTGCGCGATATTCACGTTTGACTGTTCTCGCTTGCATCTGCCTGACCAAGTGCGTTTGTGCTTCGATCGTTTTAGCGACCACCAGCAAGCCACTCGTGTCTTTATCTAATCGATGGACAATACCCGCGCGTGGTACTTCTTTTAGCTGTGACGCATAGTGCAATAAACCATTTAGCAATGTCCCTTGCCAATTACCTGCGGCAGGATGCACCACAAGACCAGCTGGTTTATTAATGACTAAGATATGTTCATCTTCAAACACAATAGCTAAAGGGATATCTTCGGGCTCAAAGGCCATGCTATCGGGCGCTGGTTGCACCTGTACAACAACCGCCTCACCACCCCACACCTTGGTTTTAGCAGTGCAAGCCTCCGCATTAAGTGTGACCAGTCCTGACTTGATCCAACCTTGCAAACGCGACCGAGAATAATCCGGCAATAGCGTTTGCAAAGCCACATCTAAGCGTTTGCCACCTAAATCGTCTGGAATTTCAAGAGATATGTCAGTTACATCATTCATCAGTTATAATTGTAGCCTAATTCACACAGGGTAATTTTGCATGCAGTATATCTTAATTTTTGCGATGGCTATATTCCTAAACGGTTGTGCGATTTTTGGAGATCCAACTGAGTTAGATGATACAAAGGGCTGGTCACCCAAGCGCATCTATGAAGAAGCATCTGCCAAAATGCGCGCTCAAGATTTTGAAACAGCGATTCGTTATTTTGAAAAACTCGAATCACGCTATCCTAACGGCGTTTACGCCGCACAAGCGCAACTCGAAGTCGCTTATGCTTATTACAAACGTAATGACCCAGTACTCTGTGTCGCCTCCGCTGATCGCTTTATCAAGCTCCACCCAAACCATCCCAATGTTGATTATGCTTATTACCTAAAAGGGCTGGCGATTTTTACAGAGCCAGGCCTCGTAGAAAGGGTAACCAAACAAAAGATCAGTGACAGAGACCCCCGTGCGATGCGCGATGCGTTTATTACCTTTAAAGACCTGATTAATCGCTTTCCTGATAGTAGATATACCAACGATGCCAGAGAACGCATGGTATACCTCACCAACAGCCTTTCAGAGCATGAACTCTTTGTTGCCCGTTATTACATGAACCGTAAAGCTTATGTGGCAGCTGTCAACCGTGCGAAATACGTGATGGAAAACTTCCCACAGGCAGAAAACCAAGAAGAAGCATTGATCATACTCATCAGCGCATACGAATACATGTCTATGCAAGATTTACAAAAAGATGCCTTGCGTGTGCTCGCACACAACTACCCAGAAAGTGAATTTCTAAAACCTCACGGACCAAAAGAAAAACGTAAGTGGTGGAAAGTCTGGGACGACTTTTTCTAAACTAAGACTTTGCATTTGTAAGTACCGGAGCCCAGCGCGTATGATGTTTATATGGAGCAGCAGTACTTTAAAAAGTTGTCTGGTTTTAAACGTGGGC
>CAZCBF010000026.1:0-19725 GCA_964496895.1 uncultured Methylophilaceae bacterium
ACATCATGCCCATCTGATTTAACAACCATTTTACAGGAATAGGGTTTGCCTCTAAAAAGAGTCGTTCATGTAGCATTGCAAGTTGCGCATTAATTTTCTGTGTTAGTTTGGCATCTCCTGCCAAGGCAGCGGCGCACATTTGATGCATTAGTTTAGGTGCCACATTACCTGTCACTGTAATCACACCCTGACCGCCCATCAACATCAGGCCAGCAGCACTGCCATCGTCACCACTCAGCACGACAAAATCATTTGGTGTTTCATTAATCAAACGAATACCGCGCTCTAAGTTACCCGTAGCATCTTTAATGCCAACGATATTCTTATGTTGGGCTAAACGCAAAGTTGTTTCATGCGAAATATCACTGGCTGTACGGCCAGGTACGTTGTATAGAATCTGTGGAATATCGACACTCTCAGCCACAGCCATATAATGCTGGTACAAGCCTTCTTGACCAGGTTTATTATAGTATGGGGCAACCAGCAAACAAGCATCTGCTCCGACTGATTTTGCTTTTTGAGTGAGCTCAATGGCTTCTATCGTTGCATTGGCGCCTGTACCTGCAATCACAGGAATACGTTTATTGACCACTTCTACTGCTGTCTTAATCAACAAACAATGTTCTTCAACATTAACTGTGGGAGATTCACCAGTGGTGCCAACGACAACAATACCATCAGAGCCTTGCGCAATGTGATATTCAATCAATGACGCTAATGACTGCATGTCTAACGACTCATCTTCGTTCATGGGTGTCGCTAATGCAACTAAACTACCTTGCAACATATCTGACCTAATGATTTAAAACAATTCGTCATTTTAACTGAATTCCATTATTAGGTTAATCATTTCAGCAAACTCAACAGTAGAATTAGACATTGCTGACTCAGCCTAATGTCAAAAAGGGCATTAAATCTTGTCCTTTATGGTTAAAAGCATCATAAGCAATTCATGTTTTATCGCACAATAGCGGCTAAAGTTCTATGTCAATATGCTCTATGGGCGCATAGAAGAACGCTAGCGCATTTGTAGCACGCGTAAACCAGTAAAAAGGCTTGAGTAAGTTATAATGGAAGTTTGTGATTGATTCACTAAAATCAAGACATTATATAGACTATAAAATTTGCAATGGAAATACAGCATTACATCATGATTTTAGTCGGCACTGTGTTTGTTAATAACATCGTACTGGTTAAGCTATTGGGTTTATGTCCATTTATGGGCGTTTCCAAAAAACTGGAAGCCTCTATTGGTATGGCTAGCGCAACGGCTTTTGTACTCACGATTGGCTCTGCCTCCAGTTGGACGATTAACCATTATTTGCTAGCGCCAAATGATCTAGTTTATTTACGCACCTTATCGTTTATCGTTGTGATTGCTGCGGTGGTAAAGTTCACTGGCATGGCCATGGAAAAAAACTTTCCGCTTTTACATCAATCGCTGGGGATATTCTTACCCTTAATCACCAGCAATTGTGCCGTACTCGGTGTGCCTTTGCTGAATGCACAAGCGAGCCATAGTTTTATTGAATCTTTATTTTTCGGACTCGGGGGTGCTTTAGGTTTTTCATTAGCGATGATTTTATTTGCCTCCATGCGAGAGCGCCTAGAGGCAGCAGATGTCCCTGAGGTGTTTAAAGGTTCGTCTATTGGCATGGTCACCGCTGCCCTAATGAGTCTGGCCTTTATGGGCTTTGCTGGCTTAGACAAGTATTAACGATACCCGATTTCACCCTGATTCCTCAATTATGTTGACTGCCTTATTAATCATGATTGGCCTAGCCTTACTAATTGGCATTGGTCTCGGCGTCTCGGCTTTAACCTTTAAAGTCGAAGGCGACCCCTTGGTCGCAAGAATCGATGCAGCACTACCACAAACACAATGTGGTCAATGCAGCTACCCAGGATGCAAACCCTATGCAACTGCCATTGCCAATGACGAAGCAGACATTAACCAATGCCCACCCGGTGGTGATGAAGGGGTGCGTGCGCTAGCCGAAATCACAGGTAAAGAATACAAACCACTCAATGAGGAATTTGGCACACCCAAACCACCGGCGATTGCACTGATTGAAGAAGATGTTTGCATTGGTTGTACACTCTGTATCCAAGCCTGCCCGGTGGATGCTATTTTAGGTGCGGCCAAGCATATGCACACGGTTATTGAGTCTGAATGTACAGGCTGCGAACTCTGTATCGCACCCTGTCCTGTTGACTGCATTACTATGGAACCATTGGCAGAAACACCCGACACATGGAAATGGAAAAACCCTGTGATTCCGATCAAAGCGATTTGATCTAATCACCAATACTGATACCAATGAACGCTATTGTAGAATTTACCAATAAGTTTTTTAGTAACTTGCTCGGCAACGCGTCTGAGCAAGATAGCGTTCATCCATTTCGCGGTGGTGTGCATCCACCACAGCACAAGGCAGAATCAACACAAACCCCGATCAAAAAAAATTTAGCGATCCCAGAAACACTCATACTCCCCCTCAGACAGCACATTGGCAATATGCCAAAAATTTGCGTCAGCCCTGGCGACCATGTCTTAAAAGGGCAAAAATTGGCGCATGCAGAAGGAAATGTTTCAGCCGCGATACATGCGCCTACCTCAGGTCATATCAAAGAAATTTCAGAGCAAACAATCCCCCATCCATCGGGATTAAAAGACTACTGCGTGGTGCTGATACCTGATGGCAAAGATGAATGGTGCGAAAAACAAGCCATAGACTGGCGTAACCTCGAAAAACCAGCACTGGTTAATGCGCTTCGCGAATCTGGCATTGTTGGACTTGGCGGTGCTACTTTCCCTAGCCATATCAAATTACGACCCGATGGCAGTTGCAATGTCGAAACCCTGATCATCAATGCAGCGGAATGTGAACCTTACATCACCTGTGATGACATGCTCATGCGTGAACGCGCTGAGTCAATTGCCAAAGGGATTGAGATAGTCAAATACATGCTCAATGCCAAACAAGCCGTGATTGGCATTGAAGACAACAAGCCAGAAGCCGAAGCCGCGATGGAAAACTTTGCAGCGCAATATGGCTACGTGATCAAACGCGTACCCACCCTCTACCCCAGTGGTGATGCACGCAGACTCATACACCTAGTCACTGGGCAGGAAGTCCCTCATGGTAAAAGGTCTACCGAAATTGGTGTGCAAGTGTTCAACGTTGCTACCCTGCTAGCCATTCACCGCTATTTTGATTTTGGTGAACCTTCAATCACCCGGATTATGACCATAACAGGGGCGATTGAGACCCCACAAAATTTTGAAATTTTATTTGGCACACCACTGCCTCATTTGATTGAAGCGGCCGGTGGAGCGACACCCGATACGACGCATTTTGTAATGGGTGGTCCGATGATGGGATTTACCTTGCCATCAACCGATATTCCGATGTCAAAAGCGTCTAATTGCATTATCGCCGTCACCCCTAGCTTGTTTGAAGCGCCACCTGATGCCATGCCCTGTATTCGTTGTACACGCTGTGCCGATGCCTGCCCAGTCAGCCTACAGCCTCAAGAGCTCTACTGGTTTGCTAAATCTGATCAATTTGACAAAGCACGCGAGTATGATTTATTTGACTGTATCGAATGCGGCTGCTGCACCTATGTCTGCCCAAGTAATCTTCCACTGGTACAGCATTACCGCTATGCCAAAAGTGAAGTGATCTCCGCTGACAAAGCCAAAGAGGCTGCTGACCTTGCGCGTGAACGTAATGAGTTCAAACTCGCACGTGTCGAGCGCGAAAAAGAAGACCGCGCCAGAAAACAAGCCGAGCGCGCAGCTGCGGCAAAAGCCAAAAGAGATGCCGCAAAAGCAGACAATCAAGAGACACAAACTGCCAAGGGCAATCCAAGCGATGATGATAAAGCCATGAAACAACAAGCCATTGCAGCAGCAGTGGCTCGCGCAAAAGCCAAAAAGACTGCCGCTGCGAATAATCAAGCGAACAGTAGCGAAACAGCTTCTACAACACCGCCTACTGACAGACAGGCAAAAGTACAAGCAGCAATCGCAAAAGCAAGTGCATTAAAAGCGGCGCAAGCGAACGCCTCATCAGATACCCCCAGCAATCCGGCATCGACTAATGATGATAAGCAAGCCAAAATAGCAGCCGCCATTGCCAAGGCAAAAGCCAAAAAAGCTAGCGCAGCTTCTACTGAAAACACTAGAGCGGATCAAAACAAGGATGACAAGCAAGCTAAGATTGCTGCTGCAAAAGCAAAAGCACGCAAAGCGCAATCCGCTAAAGCAGCATCAGAAAATGAAGCTGAAACTCAAACTGAGGTAAACGAAAAACAAGCTAAAATACAAGCTGCAATAGCCAAAGCCAAAGCGGCACAACAAAAAGATAAGCCTGATAATAACAATGAATAAAGCAAACGTTATTCAGGCATTTAGGATCACACATTGAATCGTTCACCTTATCTGTCAAAAGCACCTAGTGTAGGTGCGATCATGCTCAAAGTGATGCTAGCACTAATCCCTGGCATGCTTGCCACTGTGTGGGTTTACGGCGGCGGTATATTAATCACGCTGAGCATAGCGATTGTCTCTGCCGTAACATTTGAGTTTGTGCTACTAAAGCTTCGTAACAGACCCGTTAAACCTTTTTTAACCGACTATAGTGCCGTGGTCACCGCCAGCTTACTCGCTTTGTCCATCCCGCCATTAGCCCCTTGGTGGCTAACGGTAACTGGTGTCTTTTTTGCCATTGTGATTGCTAAGCATCTATATGGTGGCCTTGGCTATAACCCTTTTAACCCTGCAATGGTTGGCTATGCAGCGATATTAATTTCATTTCCGATATTAATGACCAAATGGCCATCACCACTAGCGCTCGCCAGTGTCGACCTCAGTATGGCTGCGCAATTCCAATTGATCTTTTTTGGCACGTTGCCTGACAATATTGCCTTGGATGCTGTCACAGGTGCAACACCACTGGATTACCTCAAAACACAATTGATGATCAATGGTAATAAAGCAGATATTTTGACTGCACCAATCTACGGCATCATCGGTGGCAAGCATCACGAAATCATTCCGCTCGCCTATTTGCTAGGCGGTGTGTATCTATTACGTGAACGCATTATTACCTGGCATCTGCCTGTGGCGTTTTTAGGGACACTCGCCTTTGTGAGCCTTACCATGCTGCTATTTCAAACCGCAACCCAAGCCGGGCCATTGTTTCATTTGACGACAGGTGCCGCGGTCTTTGGTGCATTTTTTATCATCACCGACCCTGTCAGTGGCGCTACCACACCAAAAGGTAAATTGATTTTTGCAGCAGGCATCGCCATCCTCACTTGGGTGATACGTGTCTACGGGGGCTACCCTGATGGGGTGGCATTTGCTGTTTTACTGATGAATATGTGTGTGCCACTGATTGATGCCATGACGCAGCCCAGAGTTTTTGGCCACTGATCGATGATGAAGGAATCAGTATTAGAACACGCGCTCAAAACTGCAGGCAGTATGATTGCATTTACGATTATGGGTACGATTTTGCTGACGACGATTTACGGCATCACCAAAGCACCCATCGCAGAAAATGAACGTCAAGCGAAACTTGCGCTACTCAAACAAGTCATAGATGACAGTCTTTATGATAATGATGTATTAACCACAACAGTGTCGGTGCCAGCGAGTACATTACTGGGTACCAAACAAGCAGGTATTGCGAATATTGCAACGCGTAATCACAAACCTATAGCAGTCATTTTAGAAGCCATTGCCGCTGACGGCTATGCCGGTGATATTAAACTACTCGTTGCGATTCTTACCAATGGTGAGATCAGTGGTGTGCGGGTTATCGCACATAAAGAAACACCCGGACTGGGTGATTATATTGATATTGCCAAGGACAACTGGATTAATATTTTTAATGGCAAGTCATTGCAGCAGCAAGCAGCTGCTTGGCAGGTTAAAAAAGACGGTGGAGAGTATGATTACAAAGTGGGTGCGACGATTACACCTAGAGCGGTTGTAAAACAAGTCGCTAGAACTTTACAGTATTTTCAACAGCATCGGGAATCATTATTAACACCGAGCAATAGTAATAATAGTCAAACGCGCAAGATGAAAAAGGTCAATGATGAACCAGCAGCAAGCTAAAGAGATTACATTAAACGGCCTGTGGACGCAGAATGCTGGTGTCGTACAACTACTAGGCCTGTGCCCTACACTGGCAGTCACAACGAATGCAGTCAACGGCGTCAGCCTAGGGCTTGCGACCGCGCTGGTTATGGCTGCATCCAATGGTGCCGTATCACCCGTGCGTCATTACATTCCTGCTGAAATTCGTGGTCCAGTCTTTATTCTGGTGATTGCCTCTTTGGTCACAGCCATTGACTTATTTATGAATGCATTTGCGCATAGCTTGCATCAGGTACTGGGCATTTTTATCCCGCTCATCGTGGTGAACTGCATTGTACTGGCGCGCGTAGAATCTTTTGCGGCCAAAAATGCGCCTGCACCTTCTATTCTAGATGGCTTTATGATGGGCATCGGCTTGACCTTTGTTTTAGGTTTATTAGGCGCAATACGTGAACTGATCGGCAACGGCACTATATTAGCCAGCTTGGATTTAGTATTCGGTCCAGCAGCGCAAAGCTTAATGTGGCAAAGCGAGGATTACGCTGGTTTACTTTTGGCGATCTTACCACCAGGGGCTTTTTTAGGTTTAGGTATGCTGATTGCCGTGCACAATTGGCTTGAATTACGCAAAACTATTAAGCCGAGCATACCTACGGCAAAAGCAGATAACCAAGCGGTTTTATCTCATTAACTCACAGCATGAGCGCCTAAATACAAGCCGCGCACTTAACTATTTTAAGGTAAGATACCAACTTGATACGCACCGCTTTGTTTAATAACAACTTTCAGCAAGTTATCAACAAAATCTCTATACCAATAAACGAGACTTGAGATGAGCTTATACCAACCAACGCGTGACCAAGCACGTCAATTTTTGTTCGACACTTGGTCAAAATACAACGCTAGTCAAACACTGACAGCGCTTGAGAAAATCGCATTGGATATTATTTTGATGCACCCTGAGTACCATGTGCTACTCGAAGCACCAGACCAGATTAAAGCGCAAGAGTTTTATCCTGAAATGGGTGAAACCAACCCATTTTTACATATCAACTTGCACTTATCAGTGATAGAACAAATTCAGACCAATCAACCCATAGGAATTAAACCAGCCTATGACAAACTCTTAGCGCACCACCAAGACCAGCATGAGGCACAGCATGCACTCTTGGAATGTCTTGCAGAAACCATCTGGCAGGCTCAAAGCCAGCAAAAATCGCTAGATAGTGCGCATTACCTACAGTTGATTCAAGAAAGAACAAAGGACTTAGCATGAGTAATGACATCAATACTTGGGTCAATGAACATGGTGATTATCTATTCCGCTTTGCATTAGCGCGATTAAGAGACACCCATCAAGCTGAAGATGTCGTACAAGAAACCTTCCTTGCCGCAGTGAAAAGTAACAGCTATGCAGGCCAATCCTCAGTACGCACTTGGCTAACAGGTATATTGAAACACAAAATTATTGATGTCCAACGTAAGCGCTACAAAGAGCCTGTTTTGTCGGATTTATCAGCAAACCAGGAAGAGGACATCAATATCGAAGATTTTTTTGATAGTTCTGGTCATTGGGTAGACAAGCCAGATAGTTGGGATCACCCTGAAGAAGCGTTAACTCAAAAGCAATTTCTGGATACGCTGCATAATTGCATCACGCGTTTGCCAAAAAAATTATCCAATATCTATATGTTACGCGATATTCATGAAACCGATAATGAGGAAATTTGTAAGGATTTGGACATCACTCCGACCAATGCTTGGGTGATGCTTTATCGCGCCCGAATGAGCTTAAGAAAGTGTTTAGAAATTAACTGGGTAAATCATTGAGAAAGGGAAAAGGATGCTAAATTGCAAACAAGCAACTGAACTTGTGTCCCAATCACTTGACCAACGTTTGCCTTGGTCAAAAAGAGTTCAGCTCAAGCTACACTTGATGATGTGTAAATATTGTATGCGTTTTTTAAAACAAATGCGCGCAATACAAACCATCATCAAATCGTCGCAAGAATCGATAGAATCAGATGCTTCAATCAAGTTATCTGACTCAGCAAAAGCTGAGCTATCGGAAAGACTCAAAGACCTATAATACGCACTGGGCCATTATTTATAAATATTGTAAATCGTTAGTTTAAAAAAGGACATCACATGAAAAACTCACAAAAAACTCTTGCACTTGCAGTAGGCAGCGCCTTTGCTCTTTCATTAGCTTCAGCACCAATCAACGCTGCTGAAAACCCATTTGAAGCAACCACACTCTCTAGCGGCTATCAAGTGGCTGACCACGGTAAAGAAGGCGAAGGTAAATGCGGCACTGGTAAATGCGGTGCTGAAAAAGGCAAAGCTAAAGAAGGCAGCTGTGGTGGTGAAAAATCTGCTGAAGGCAAGTGCGGCGGTGAAAAAGCCAAAGAAGGAAGTTGTGGCGGTGAAAAATCTGCTGAAGGTAAATGCGGCGGTGAAAAAGCCAAAGATAAAGAAGGTAAATGTGGCACTGGTAAATGCGGTAACAGCAAATAAGCAACAGCGCACGCCATATTAAGAGGTAAGCTTTTTTATGCAAACTGAAAAGCGTAGGCTTACCTCGGCCAAACCTGCTGTTGGATTAGGGCTAAAACGCGAACTGATAGCCCCGATTCAACAACACTACCAGTCAGCCTTACTCGACTCACTTGAATTTGTCGAAGTGGCGCCAGAAAACTGGCTGAGGGCAGGTCATCAACACGTCAAACAATTAGAATGGTTTCGCGAACGCTACCCCATTTATTGTCATGGTTTATGTTTGTCTTTAGGTGGTCCTGATCCCCTAAACATTAACTTCTTAAAACAGGTCAAACAATTTTTAAAGCAGTATGAAATTCCGCTTTATACCGAACACCTAAGTTATGCATCAGATGGTCACATGGGCCAGCATGGCTATTTATATGACCTCTTACCCATTCCATTTACTGATGAAGCTGTAATTTATGTTGCGGATCGCATCCGCCAAACACAAGACATACTCGAACAAAAAATCGCGGTAGAAAACACCTCTTTTTATTTGGATGCACCCATTTCTACCATGGATGAAGTTACCTTTGTCAATGCTGTACTGGCTGAAGCAGATTGCTTTCTTCATCTAGACATTAACAATATTTATGTCAACAGTGTTAATTTTGGTTTTGATCCCTATGAATACCTGAATAAAATTGATGGTGATCGCACCATGTACTGTCATGTCGCTGGTCATTATAAAGAAACTGACAACCTCTTGATTGACACCCATGGAGAAGATGTCATCGACCCTGTTTGGGCACTACTGGATCAGGCATACCAGCAATTTGGCACCTTCCCAACCTTGCTTGAGCGTGATGCTAATATCCCACCGCTAGAAACACTCATGGACGAAGTCAATCAGATTGCTGCGCTTCAAACACCTTATCGCGAAAACGCTTCCAAACAAGGCACATGAAAGATATAAAGTTACCAGAATTTCAACAATATCAGCTTGCCTTTACGCAACGCTTGCGTAATCCAGTCGATGCGCCCCTCCCAGAAGGTGTAGATTCTGCGCGAATGGGTGTTTATGAAGCACTCATCTTTAACAATTTGATGGAGAGTGTTTCACAATGCTTCCCCGTTGCGAGCACAGTACTCGGCACAGATGCTTGGCAAAACATCATACGGCGTTACTTTTTACACTACGCCAGTAACACACCGATCTTTAGAGAGATTCCTAAAACCTTTGTCGACTTTATCGCCAGTGCAGACCATACCGACCTAGAGTTACCTGACTATTTAGCGAGCCTATGCCACTATGAATGGATAGAGCTTGCATTGTCCACCCAAAAGATTGATTCTGATCCAGCGCATTTGCAAGCCATAGAAACAGCGGAGCAACTATTACAACATCCGCTAGTCTTCATCTCACCTAAACAGCTACTGCATTACGAATACCCTGTTCATATAATTTCGCCAGAACGCATACCTGATGCTAAAGAGGCCGCTTATTTACTGGTGTATCGTGATGCAGAGGATGAGATTGCGTTTATTGCCTTAAATGCAACGACGTTTCAATTATTTAAACGTTTATCTGAAGATAATGTGAGTGCTGAGATAGCACTAGAAGAGCTGAATGAAACACTGCAACAACCGATTGAGACCTTAATGGGTTTTGCACTAAACTTCTTACATGATTTTTACCAAAAAGGCGTGATCAAAGGCTATACGACAAACTCCGCATAGCGAATTAATTTAGTTTTCGTCGTCCGCGTATTTTGCTTTTCTAGTATCACACTGTGCCACAACCTGTAGCTGCTGCGTCTGTGTCAATTGCTGCCAGGCAACCACTTCGTCAAGCGTACGGTAGCAACCAATACAAAAACCTGTTGCTTCATCAATACCGCACAAGCGCACACAAGGTGATTGTACAGCGTGTGCGTGTGCCTCTAGAGCCGCCATCTTTTAATTACCTAGCGGTCGTTTACTCATCGTAAACAGATTCCATTAAGCTAATGCACCGTGGCACTGCTTATACTTCTTACCAGATCCACATGGACAAGGGTCATTACGACCAACCTTAACACCTTCACGCACCACAGGTGTATTCGGCGGCATTGGTACCCCTGCTTCTGCAGATACATCTGCAGCAACTTCTGGCTCACCCTGATACTCTGTGTGTTGATATTGTACGTTTTCAGCCTCTTGCTGCTCAGGTGTCTCAACTGGATCATCCGTATTGATTTGTACCAATAGGCTAATCTTAGTGACTTCATGCTTCACAGTATTAAGCAAGCTTTCAAACAACTCAAAGGCTTCGCGCTTATACTCTTGCTTAGGATTCTTTTGTGCATATGAGCGCAAATGAATACCCTGGCGTAAATGGTCAAGCGCTGCCAAGTGCTCACGCCAGTGATTATCAATACTTTGCAACATCACAGAACGCTCAAACTGATGCATAACCTCTTCACCCGCCAAAGCAACTTTTTCGGTGTACATGGCTTCTGCTTTATCAATAATATTGCTGCGTAAAGTCTCTTCATGCAAATCTGGATTGTCTTCCAACATCTGCACCAACGGCATTTCGACACCAAACTCTTCATTCAGCTGTGCCTCTAGCGTAGGCACATCCCATTGCTCTTCTACACTTTCAGGTGGAATATACTGCGCCACCATTTCGGTCAACACATCTTCGCGCATGGCAGTAACCGTTTCAGAAATATCATCATCGTCTAACAACTCATTGCGTTGTTCGTAAATGACTTTACGCTGATCATTAGAGACATCATCAAACTCAAGTAACTGCTTACGAATATCAAAGTTACGACCTTCAACCTTACGTTGCGCATTTTCGATAGAACGTGTCACCATACTATGCTCAATCGCCTCGCCTTTTGGCATATTGAGCTTATCCATAATGCCTGCAACGCGATCAGAAGCAAAGATACGCAATAACTGATCTTCCAATGATAGGTAAAAGCGGCTTGAGCCAACATCACCTTGTCGGCCAGAACGGCCTCTTAACTGATTATCCACGCGGCGTGATTCATGACGCTCAGTACCGATAATATGTAAGCCACCCGCTTCCAATACTTGATCATGCAAAGTATTCCATTCGGCCTTGAGTGCTTCTGTTTTTTGTGTAATTTCTGCGGCACTCAATGCCTCGTCTGCTTCAATCTCAGCAATCGCAGGCTCAGGGTTACCACCGAGCACAATATCAGTACCACGCCCAGCCATATTAGTCGCAATGGTAATCATGCCAGGGCGGCCTGCTTGCGTAATAATATGCGCTTCTTTTTCGTGCTGCTTGGCATTCAATACCTGATGCTCAAGGTTAGCTTTAGTAAGTGCTTGGGAAATAAGCTCGGAATTCTCAATCGATGTAGTGCCGACCAATACAGGCTGACCACTTTTTTGACACTCTTGAATATCCTCAATCACTGCATCGTATTTTTCTTCGGTAGAGCGATACACTTTATCCATTGCATCTTGACGTTGCATTGGACGGTGCGTTGGTATGACTACCGTTTCAAGACCATAAATCTGGTTAAACTCATACGCTTCAGTATCAGCTGTACCAGTCATACCAGCCAATTTCTCATACATTCTGAAGTAGTTTTGGAAGGTAATCGAAGCGAGCGTTTGATTTTCTTTTTGAATTTCAACGCCTTCTTTCGCTTCTACCGCTTGATGTAAGCCATCAGACCAACGTCGGCCAGCCATCATACGGCCTGTAAACTCATCAATGATCACAATCTCACCATCACGTACTACATAGTGCTGATCTTTGATAAATAAATGATGTGCTTTTAGAGATGCATCTAAGTGATGAAGCAACTTAATATTTGCCGCATCATACAAACTCGAACCATCTGGTAACAAGCCTGCTTCAGCAAGAATTTGTTCGGCATGCTCATGACCTTGCTCAGATATCACAACGCTATTACCTTTTTCGTCGACCCAAAAGTCGCCTTCGCCTTCTTCAGTCTCTTGACGAACAAGCTTGACTGAAATGGCATTCATTTGACCATACAGCTCAACATTGTCATCCGCCTGACCAGAAATAATCAGCGGCGTACGTGCTTCATCAATTAGGATCGAGTCAACTTCATCGACCAAGGCGTAATGCAGCGCACGCTGTACACGCTCCTCTTTGCTATGCACCATATTATCGCGCAGATAATCAAAACCAAATTCATTATTGGTACCATAGGTAATATCTGCCGCATAGGCTTCGCGCTTTTCTTCATTAGACAAACCTGATAAATTAATACCAACGGTTAAGCCTAAAAACCTATAAAGCTTGCCCATCCATTCCGCATCACGCTTAGCCAAGTAGTCATTGACGGTAATGACATGTACGCCCTTACCCGCAATCGCATTGAGGTAGGTTGGTAAGGTGGCCACCAGTGTTTTACCTTCACCAGTACGCATCTCAGCAATGCTGCCATGGTGCAACACCATGCCACCAATCAGCTGCACATCAAAATGGCGCATGCCTAAGACACGACGACCTGCCTCCCTGACTACCGCATACGCTTCAGGAATCAATGCATCAAGTTTTTCGCCATTGTTGTAACGCTGCTTGAAATCTTCAGTTTTCGCTTTCAAGGCATCATCAGATAGTGATTCAAGATCACTAGCGATGGCATTAATCTTGTCTACCTGCTTAGCATATTGTTTAACAAGTCGGTCATTACGGCTGCCGAATATCGATTTAAAAAGCTTTCCGATCATGAATGTTGTTGCTTTCTTTGCGTTGAATTGAATTCACCGATGCCATTATAAATGATCATCGGTGAAAAATAATGTGGATATACTATTTAGATGGGGATTGCTATGAAAAATTCAAGCTTATTTTTTCTTTAGATACTTTCTAGGGTCTAATGCAACCCCATTAAGTCGGATTTCATAGTGTAAATGGGGCCCTGTAGAACGACCTGTGCTACCTACTTTGGCAATCACTTGCCCTTTAGTGACGCGCTCACCTGATTTAACTAACAGTTTAGAGGCATGAGCATAACGCGTTTCCAAGCCAGACCCATGGTCAACTTTAACCAAACGCCCGTACCCGCGTGTCCATTTCGAAAATGTGACCACCCCATCACCAGCAGCATAAATAGGTGTGCCACTACTCGCTGTAAAATCTAGACCTGAATGAAAAGCACGTCTTTTGGTGAATGGATCACGACGCCAACCATAACTGGATGAGCGATAGGCAGCAGCCACCGGGCTACTATTGGGCAACATATCTTTCAGAACACTTTGCTGCAACAAGCCTGCTTCTAACGTTGCAAGGTATTCTGTCTGATAGTCGATCATTTCTAATAAATGATCAATGTTTTTTTTTAACTCAGCTTCGTTTTTAGGAGAGGTAACTTCTAGTGGACCACCAATATTTCTCGCTTCAGACTTTAACCCAGCAAGATTTTTCTTGATCGTCTTGGAGCCACCTGCCAGTTTTACCAAACGCTCAGCTTGCGCATCCAGATTGATGATGCGCGCTTGCATTTCACCCAACATCAAGGCGTATGCATCAAGATGTACTTGTGGCTCCACCTTATCTTCTGCCTCAACCTCAACCGGCGCCACTGGTTTAGACATGGCTAGTGACTCAACATATGCTTCCTGCTGATTCATTTGATAAGAAAAATAGCCATACATCAGCAATGCAGGTATTAACACTAAAGCGAGTACGATAGTCGCAATATGCCATATTGCTAGCTTTTTAGGCTTGGCCATATCGCTTGATACGAAGATAATGTTCATTTGATCCCCTGTGCTATTCTTATTGTTTGTTTAGGTATTAATTTAAATTATTATTAATCAATAAAATGCATCAATTCAAAAAAATCAAGCAACTGCCATTTTTAGGTGCTCTAGAGGCACATCAAGAAAACGCCGATTTTGCTCAACAAATTTGGCAAGCCATTGCGCCAGAAAACATCTTGAGCCTGTCCAATGCAATGAGCATCAAAGAAACGACTCTTTACATCGCTACCGAACATAATTCAGTAGCATCAAAGATCAATATGCTCATGCCGCAGTTAACACTCAGCCTTTCCCAGCTGAAGGCAAACGTTACTTCAATTAAAGTAAAAGTGCAAGTTAAAAGTGTTTTGCCAGTTAATTCAACAAAACAAAGAAAAATAAGCAAAAATGCTGCCAACCTCCTAAATGAGTCCGCAAAAGCGCTAAATAACACACCACTAGGTGAATCCTTAGCTAGAATCGCGAAAAATGCAGACAAGTTAAATGACAAATGAGGCCACAGTGCCTACTGACGGCATTATTGATGCACCAATAATGGTCACTCTAGGCGAATCAAGTGAAGAACATATGAAAAAAGCGCGATAAAATCGCGCTTTTTTCAATGACAATGTTGCCTTAACTATTTAAAAGGCTGGTTTCACCTCTGCGGCCTCATAGCGATCAACACCATCCATGATTTCTTTATGTGCTGCATCAACATCTTCCCATCCTTCAACCTTCACCCATTTGCCTTTATCAAGGTCTTTATAATGCTCAAAGAAGTGGGAAATCATTTCCAAGCGCCAAGGTGAAACATCTTTATAGGTTTTCTGGTAAGCATATAAGCCACACACTTTTTCAACAGGCACTGCTAACAACTTAGCATCACCACCTGCTTCATCACTCATATTAAGCATACCTAAAGCACGGCAACGCACAACAACGCCTGGCTGCAGTGGTACTGGCGTAATCACAAGCACATCTACAGGGTCTCCATCATCGCCAAGTGTGTGCGGAATATAGCCGTAATTACATGGGTACTGCATAGACGTACCCATAAAGCGATCAACAAACAATGCACCTGAGTCTTTATCAACCTCATATTTAACAGGATCACCTTGCATTGGAATTTCAATGATGACATTAAAATCATTTGGCAGATCTTGACCAGATGGTACTAAATTTAGCGACATGTAGCTTCCTAATTATTTAAAGTATTAATATATATTTCTAATCTAACGATATTATTACAAATCGAAAAACGGCTTATTCTAACAAACAAAACTTAAATCTTAGGGTAATTTTCCTAATTACGACAATCTCTTACCACTAATTCAGGTGTTATTCGCAAGGCAATCACAAGCAACAAAGGCACAATGACTAAGTCATCTAGCTGTCCAAGTATCGGTATAAAGTCTGGTATTAGATCAAATGGCAAAAGCAAATAACTCACAGCCAACCACAATAAACACTTCGCCGCCAATGGTGTTTGCGGATGTTTTAATACACGTTGATAAAACTGCAGCTCTTGTTTGAGTTGCTTGGCAACCGCTTGTAATCGCGAAACTAAGCGACTAAACATTATTCAGCCAATGACTGACCAGTTAAACGCTGATACGCTTCTTGATACTTTTCACTGGTTTTAATGGCGATCTCTGCTGGCAACTCAGGTGCTGGAGGTAGCTTATCCCAGCCACTGCTTTGCAACCAATCTCTAACAAACTGCTTATCAAAGCTGGGTGGGTTCGTCCCGACTTGATACTGATCCACAGGCCAAAAACGTGAAGAATCGGGAGTCAACACCTCATCCATCACATGCAACACACCAGCCTCATCCAGACCAAACTCAAACTTTGTATCTGCAATAATAATCCCTTTAGTCAGGGCAAATGCAGCGGCTTTGTTATACAGCGCAAGTGATGCATCAACGATTTGCGCCAGCATATCTTTACCGACTAATTCCGCAGCTTGCGCCAGCGTGATGTTCTCATCATGCCCACCCACTTCAGCTTTACTAGAGGGCGTAAAGATTGGTACTTCTAGCTGTTGCGCTTCTTGCAAGCCTTCTGGCAAAGCAATACCACAAACCGTACCATTCGCTTGATACTCTTTCCAGCCACTGCCTGTGATATACCCTCTAACAATGGCTTCTAGCGGCAATGGCTTGAGCTTCTTAACCACAACAGCACGTTGATCGAGTTGCGTTTTTTCAGCCGTGGTCGAGACCACACTCTGCGGATCAATCCCCGTTAGATGATTGGGGATCACGTCGGCTAACTGACCAAACCAAAAGTTAGCCATCTGTGTGAGCATCGCGCCTTTATAAGCAATCCCATTAGGCAAAATCACATCAAATGCAGACAGCCGATCAGTACTCACCATCAACATGCTCGCATCATCAACCGCATAAATATCTCTTACTTTGCCTTGATGCACAAGTTTTAAACTCGGTAAATCTGTTGCTAGCAAGGGCTCACTCATTGTCATGCACTTTATGAAGTTTCTATGGATAAACGAAAGCTGCATTATAAATGTTCCTGACAGATTTATCTAAATTAACTGCTATTTTGTACTGTTTTTACACCTTAAAAACAATGCAACACATTCGATAATACGGTATCCCAACCAAGAAACAGTGCTACATGCAGTATTGCAGCCTCCTCATTAAATCAATCATTGGCTTGATGCTACTCTTACAACTGAGTAGTAATGCCTACGCCATCAGCTGGTCCAAACTAACTGCTGACAAGCATCGTACACTCTATGTTGACAAGGCCTCTGTGACTGAGCAAGAAACCATGCGCAAGGCTTGGTTGAAAATCGATTATAAAAGCAATCAAAAAAACAGGTCTGAACCTGACAAGCAATACAACTTATCCAAGGTGCTTTGGTATTTTAAATGTAGTGAGCAAAAATCAGCAACCTCGCAAGTGGCACAATACCTAGATGACGAGCTCGTTTATTCTGCTGGTATTCCTGCTACAAAAGCGACTTTTATTGACCCTGTGCCTGAAACAGATGTCGATATCGCCATGCGCTTTGTCTGCAAATATGATCGCAAAGCAGAAAAGGCCA
The DNA here is from genome assembly GCA_964496895.1 of uncultured Methylophilaceae bacterium. Lineage (GTDB taxonomy): Bacteria > Pseudomonadota > Gammaproteobacteria > Burkholderiales > Methylophilaceae > Methylotenera. The sequence continues at coordinate 17,420 of CAZCBF010000026.1, forward strand.
AGATAGCAAAAATAGCCGCAGACAAAACCGCAAAGAAAAAGGCCGAAGAAGAAAAGAAAAAAGCGGAGGAAGAAAAGAAAAAAGCCGAAGAGGCGAAGAAAAAAGCGGATGCAGAACTGCTTAAAAAAGCCAAAGCAGAAAAAGAAGCCGCTGAAGCTGAGGCTCACGACGGAGATAAAAAAGATAAGAAAAAACACAAGTCACATGGCAGCAGCTATTTTAAAAAGCATAAAGATAAAAAAAATGCGACTTGGCGCTATCGTGGTAGACGAGGCCCTAAATATTGGGGCAGGATCAGTGATGAATATGCGCTATGCGGTACTGGTGTCAATCAATCGCCCATCGACATCAAAAAAACCATTAATGCCGATTTAGGCGAAATTAGAAGTGTGCGCAAGTTCCCTGCAGAATCGATTGAGAACACAGGAAAAGGCATCGAGATCATCTTTAAAAAAGGCAATATGATGATGGTGGATAACAGGCCATATCACTTAAAAACGATGACACTACGCCAGCCGAGTGAACACACAATCAAAGGCAAGAAACTAGATATGGAAGCGCAATTTTTACACCAACACAAAAATGGCGACACCATGATCTTGTCACTACTGTATAAAAAAGGCAGTGAAAACGCAGAGCTAAAAAACATATGGGCGGCATTACCGACTAAAAAGAAACGCCCGCAGCCTTTTGAAAAAGAAATCACGCCTAAACAATTGATTCCACATGATGATGCGTATTACCGTGTTAATGGCTCCTTAACCACGCCGCCTTGTACTGAAGGGGTAAAATGGGTGATTAAGAAAAAGATCCAAACGGTTTCAGAGTCGCAACTAGAGCAACTTAAAAAGATCATGCGTAAATATAATGTGCGACCCGTGCAAAAGCTGCATGGACGCGTAGTGTTAGAATAACGCTTTTATACTTTTAACTATGAGTCCAAGCATCGCTTGGCCGTCACATGCACGCGCTCCAATCCTTTTTAGCACCAGCTAAACTCAATTTATTTTTACACATCGTTGGTCAACGAGACGATGGCTACCATTTACTGCAATCAGTATTTCAACTGATTGATTTAAGCGATACGATTTCGCTCGGTGTACGCGAAGACAATGCCATCAACCACCTAAACCCCATCCCAAATGTCCCTGCTGAGCAGGATTTAACCGTGAAAGCCGCTAAACTATTACGCAGCAAGGCGCTTGAGCGTCAACCCGACGCAACCTTAGGTGCAGACATTCAAGTAAAAAAGAAAATCCCAATGGGCGGTGGCTTGGGTGGTGGCAGCACGGATGCCGCAACAGTACTACTCGCACTCAACCGACTATGGGGGCTTAACTATAGTCGTGAATCCCTCATGCAATTAGGCCTGAGCCTCGGCGCAGATGTGCCTTTTTTTATCTTTGGGCAAAATGCGTGGGTAGAAGGCATTGGTGAGAAATGCCAGCCAATTGATTTGCACGAAAACTACTATGTGGTGCTCAATCCAAACACACACATATCAACTAAAGAAGTTTTCAATAATAAAGATTTGACAAAGGACGCGATTCCTAAGAGAATGTCGGACTTTTCAAGCATGGCTGATTTGAAAAACGATGGGCTTAACCAAAATATTAAGCCTGAATTTATCAACCAGCTTGAATCGATCGTCTGTCAGCTAAACGCAGATGTACGTGAAACACTAAACTGGTTAAAACAGTTTGGTGATGCAAGAATGACAGGCTCCGGTGCATCTGTTTTTTTAGAAGTCAGTAGCCAAGCGCAAGCGCAGTCAATCTTGCAACAAAAACCAGCACACATCACTGGTTTTGTAACAAAAAGCTTATTAAAACACCCTTTAAAAGCATTTTGTTAAAGAAATGAGCTGTAGTAGAATACTGCTTGTTTTAAAGAACAAATGGGGAGTCGCCAAGTTGGTTAAGGCACCAGATTTTGATTCTGGCATGCGAAGGTTCGAATCCTTCCTCCTCAGCCATTAATCAAAAGCGTGTAGATGATATAATTTGCACGCTTTTTTTAATTTTATCAATAAGGAATGATGTGACAGCCAATAGCAATATGATGGTTTTTACGGGCAATGCCAACCCAATTCTTGCTGAAGAGGTTGCTTCGCATCTACACATTCCATTAGGTCGTGCTGACGTTGGTCGCTTTTCTGATGGCGAAATCATGCTTGAATTGCTCGAAAATGTTCGCGGTCGCGATGTATTTGTGTTGCAATCAACCTGCCATCCTACAAATGACAGCCTAATGGAAGTCATGGTAATGGTTGATGCGTTACGCCGCTCTTCAGCAGGTCGTATTAC